>CAZBXX010000027.1:0-23063 GCA_964495965.1 uncultured Oscillospiraceae bacterium
AGAGTCACAGATTATTAACAACTTTTTCTGCCCGGCAAATCGCGGCAAAACGGGGCAGAATACGGCTTTTCAGGAGGCTGATCGCATTTGACAAAGATACTTTTTGTGTGCCACGGCAATATTTGCCGCAGTCCGGCAGCCGAGTTTGTTCTGCAGCAGCTTGCCGATGAAGCGGGAGTTGCCGACGAATTTGAGATCGAATCAGCCGCTACCAGTTCCGAAGAGATTGGAAATCCTGTCTATCCTCCAATGCGCCGTATTCTGGAGGAACACGGCTATAACTGTGCCGGAAAGACAGCCCGCCGTGTTCGCCATTCTGATTACGCACTGTTTGATCTTATTATCGGTATGGACGAAGAAAACACATGGGACCTGCGCCGCGTTTTCCATGGCGATCCGGATGGAAAGCTGCACACTCTGCTGGAATATATCGGCCGTGGCGATGAGGAAATTCCGGATCCCTGGTATACACGGGATTTCACCGGTTGTCTGGAAGTGATTGAAGAGGCATGTGCAGGACTTTTTGAGTCTCTGACCGGTATCGTGTTTCTGGACTTCTCCGGCTGTGCGGACATTCCGGCACTCTTCGCCGAGCTTCGGCACAAAATGAACTGGGAAGCCTGGTATGGCGAGAACCTTGATGCCCTGCACGATATTCTGACAGGGCTGCCTCACCGGGGAAGGAAGTTCTTGGTGACAATGCCGGATGAAGAGGCCCCTGCTGAGGTCCGACTATATGCCGAGCGCATTTTATCTGTATTTATTGACAGTGGCATGGGAGAAATTCAATGACTGAAGAAACTGCAAACAGCAAAAGACGGCGCCGCTCACCTGTTGGTCGTTTTTTTGCCTTTCTAGGCGTCACTTTACTCTGTATTATACTGATTCTACTGGGTGCTATATGGGTTCTGGAACGCGGCCCCTCCCCAACCGTGACCGGTCTTTTTACCAGATCTGTTCGTGAAACAAGCGCAATCCGCTGGATCAGCAATATTTTTCTCACAGATGACGAGCTGCAAAATTATATCAGTGCCAGTACCGAAGACCAGGAAACCGAAAGTGTAAACACCTCCCTGATTCATATTGCAGAGGGTTCCGCCGCAGCAACCGAAGCCGTGCAGCTAATTGATATTGCGGAAGGCACCTGCAAGGGAAAGCTGCTGATTGTTGCGGATCCGAAGCAGGTGATTCTCGGGACATCGGACGAATTTATCAAAAGGCCCGGGCTTCAGCTCACCGATATGGTCGCCAAATATGACGGCCTTGCCGGCATCAACGCAGGCGGCTTTAACGATGAAAACGGCACTGGCAACGGCGGTATTCCTCAGGGACTGGTTATCACCAATGGAGAAATCGTATACGGGAATGAGCAGGCAGTCTATCACCTGGTCGGGCTGGATGCGGACGGCATTCTCCATGTCGGTGCCATGACCGGCAGAGATGCCATCAAGAACGGAATTCAGTGGGCAGTCAGTTTTGTAACCCATGACGGTTTGGCCTCTTCCCTTATCATCAACGGAGCGGTTCAGCGTCAGAATCTTGGCGGCGGCGTCAACCCCCGTACCGCAATCGGGCAGCGCCAGGACGGCGCGCTGCTTCTTCTGGTCCTGGACGGCCGCAGCATTAACACGCTCGGTGCAACTATGGAAGAAGTTGTCAATATCATGCTGGAGTACGGTGCTGTCAATGCCGGTAACCTTGATGGCGGATCCTCTTCGGTTATGGTCTACGATGGAGAAATCATTAACCACTGCGCGTCCGTCACCGGCCCACGCAGGATTCCAACCGGTTTCATTGTGTTGAAGGAGGCCGCCTAACATGACTAAACCATCCTTCTCCCGTCAAAGCGGCTGGAAGCGCTTTCTTCTGATCTGGGCGCTGGGACTTCTGATCCTAGGTGCCATCGGTTGCGCGGTCTTATACCGCTATCTGGGGATTTATGAGGTTACCCGGCCTGAGCCGGTTATGGAGACCTGGCTTCGTGATTCGAGCGCTGATGAACTCATACGGCAGGCCCGGGAGAACATTCAATTCGAAGTAACCGAATTTGAGGATCCGACTGCCCTCTATGATTCTTATCTGGAGACTGTCGACACCACCCTGAACCTCAGTTTCCGCAGCGACAATGAGCGCAGCACGGATGATGAGCTTGTTTATACTGTCTATGCCGGGCCGGGTGCGCTCTGCAGTGTTGTGTTACGCCCGCAAGCGGAAAATCCAGGTTTTGGCAGACATTACTGGGAAGTTTCGGAAGTCCGCGCTGCCCCTATAACGGATCTCCTTCCTTCTCTCCATCTGGTTGTAGACGCTACTCCAGACACTGATTTAAGCCTGAACGGCAAGATGCTTTCGGAAAAATACATCACGGAAAATGAAGTTGCAATTCCGGATCTCACCAGATTTGAGACCGTACTGAATCCACAGCCGTATTTCGTACGCTATGAAGTCGGCCCGCTGTACAGCGAAATCAACCTGGAGGATGCCTATGGCCGCACGATTTCTCCCTCCGGAGCAGTGCAGGAAGGCAGGCTGCATTATCAGGCCTCCTCAGCCTCCGGTCAACTGGTCATCCGTGCTCCAGAAGATGTTCAGGTTTCCGTCAACGGAATTCAGCTGGACGAGCTGGATATTTCCTCTTCGGAAGCGGGGATTTTGGAGGACCTGGAAGCCTATACACTGGAGGGTGCCGTGATGACGAACACCTACCGGTTTGACGGGCTGTATCTCACACCGGAAGTTACTGCTGCAGATGCCGACGGAAATAACCTGACCCCGGTGATTCCCGATGACAATCACTTCACCTTTTTTCACTATAATGATCCGGAAATTGAAACCATTCTCAAACCGGTTGCCGAGCGCTTCTTTAACGCTTATATGGAGTATTCCAGTCATTCCTGGAATGCCACCTATTCCTATAACCTTCTAAGCCGCATTCTCCCGGGTACAAAACTGTATAATTATGTCATAAACTCCCAGGAGGCCATGATCTGGGCTTCCGGAACCTCAACCGATTATAAGGACCTGCATTATGATAACTTCCACCGGATCAGCGATACCTGCTACACATGCACGGTACGCTACAGTGCAGATATGACGGCAAAACCCTGGGGCGAGCAGTATACTTACAGTTTGGAAAACGCTTATGAACTGGTATTTGTCAGCAGCATGGGAATGTGGTTTGCCGCAGCAATGAACGTCATTGCGGACTGAATAAGCAGCCTCTCATGCAGAAAAAATGGACTGACCGATTACAGGTTTCTGTATTCGGTGAGTCCATTTACGATAACGGTGGATTGGATGAGGATTAAGTTTCCCTCTCCAGAGCATGAATTTCACTGGTAAGCGCACTGACACGTGACTGCAGTATTCTTAAAGGATCATCCGTCTCCGCACCTGGCTCCTGTTCTTCTAAATCTGAAACACCGGCAGAAACACCATCATCCTCATAAAGAGCTGTAAGAAAACGCTGCATCCGTGCGTTAATAAATTCAATATTCTGCTCTTCCCGAACACGGAGAGCATTCAGGCACTCTTCAACCTGTTTTGTTGCAATCTCCATACGGGCTTCCGCAGTGTGCCGTAAAGCGGTGCTTTCTTCCGTTGCATCCGCTATCATCCTGTCAGCACGGGTATGGGCGGTCTGCAGGGCCTCGCGGTAGGCATTCCGGAGAGAGCTGAGTTCCTCTGCCGCCTGTTTCTGTTCCTCCGACTGCGCCTGCGCCGCAATGCTCAGCCGCCTGTTTTCTTCCGTCAGCGCTTCGGCCATTGAACGGATTTCTTCAAAAACAGCATTCACTTTGTTTGCATTGTAATATTTTCGCTTTACCACGTCAATGCTGACAGAGTCCAGATATTCAAGCAGATCAGGCATAAAAACTCCCCTCTTCTCCGCTCTGCATGCGAACTTCTTCGTAATACAGCGCTTCTACGGTTTTCTTATAGGGCATATAGTAGACTTCAACAAGGTAGCCGATTCCCGGCAGTGCACAGGCAAAGATCCAGAGGAGGAAGGACAGATCCAGCATAAAAAGCTGGCTTTTATAGCCCTTTGTCATCTCTTTGGATTGCCGTATGCAGTCCATTGCACTGTATTCGGGGTGATCCAGCAGCAGATACACAGCAAACCGGTAGCGATACAGGGCGATAATACCGGGTATCAGAAACAGCAGTGACCAGAGGAACACAAAAATCGATTCCAGAATCAGCAAAAACAGCAGCCGGGGCAAAAGGCCGAAACCGTCCAGCAGATTGCCAAGCACCGGGCCGGACCCGCGTACGGAATTCAGCACGAACAACGTAAAACCGACACCGACAATGCTCAGTGCGAGCTGAAGCAGCGTGTCCAGCAAGGAAGCGCCCGGGCCGGGCATTGAGCGCTCCATAATGGCCATTGCGGTTTCCGTATTTCCGTTGGCAGCAGCGTCCATCATCTTTACAGCCGTATCATTGTCAATACCGGTCAGGCGCAGAGACAGCCAGGTAATGACCGCGGAAAGAAGAACATAGCACAGGCCTGCCAGCAGCATGTTCGGCTTTGAAGTCCGGATGAGTTCCTTTGCTTTTGCTTTTTGCTGAACTCTGTTGATCGTCATCCTGAAATCTCCCCTGCTGTTGATTGTTTTATTATAATGCAAATGCCGGCAAAAGGAAAGACCGAATTGTGAATTCTTAAAAGAATAAACAGTTCCGGTCTTTCGTGTAAATCTTTGCTTACTATGCGTATTTTTGAGAACTAAGATACGGAGGCAATGTGATGAACCGCTATGACCTGCAGCAACATATGGAAGCGCATCCCGAAGCGAAACTCAAGGATCTTGTCATGGAGATGCTGTTTCAGGATATTATCAGCCTGAACCTGGCCCCGGGTTCCCGCATTAATGTCAATCAGATTGCCGCTTCCATGGGCATATCGCGCACCCCTGTTGTCGAGGCTGTGACCGCCCTCACAGATGCAGGCTTTCTAGTAAATCACCAGGACAGTGCAGGAAGTTATGTGCTGGAACTGAGCCTGAAAGATATGATCAGCCTGTATCAGGTTCGTGATGCCATCGAGAGTGAAGCCTCTTACCTGTGCGCCCACAATGCGGACGACAGCGCCATTGTGGAGCTGACGCGCCTCGCCGAAGCGTTCCGGGACAGTGTGTTTCTGCACGATATACGGGGCATGAAAGATACGGACATGCCCTTTCACAGGCTCATTGTTGAAACCTGCGGGAATCCGTATCTGATCCGCTCCTATCAGCAGATTCTACCCTACCTGACCCGCTATCAGGCTTCCATGCTGGAGTTCATCCGCTGCAGTTCCAATGACCAGAACCCCTGGTTTTCCAGCGTTCAGTACAACCATATTGCTGTTGTCTCCGCCATTCGGCTTCGGCTGCCGGAGCTTGCACGCCAGTCCATGACAGAACATATTGCTTCCAGCCTGAACTTCACAAGTCTCTCCGGTGTTGACCCGTTTGCCACCGCAAAATAAACGGAAGATTCGCCGGAAATCAGTTAACGCGTTCACTGCCCCAGAAGAACAGCGCCACAGTACCCGGCCCTGTATGCGAACCGATAAGGTTGCCGATATTGTTGATTACAACTTTCCCATTCAGCTTCGGAAAGCGTGCCTCTACCAGATCGGCAACGGCTCTGGCATCATCATAGCAGGCGGACATGGAAATGTAGCACTTGCCGTTGTAGTCCAGGCCGTTCTCCGCGCACTCTTCCATTTTGTTGACGATTTCACGGATCACCTTTTTCTTGGTCCGGATCTTATAGCGGGGAATCAGCCTGCCGATGTTATCCATGTTCATCAGCGGACATATCTCCAGCAGGCCGCCGAAAACAGCGGAAGTCTTTGATATTCTGCCACCCTTCACAAAAAAGCTGAGATCCGTGGAGAAGAACCAGTGATGCAGCTTCAGCCGGTTGTCTGTGATCCATTCTGCGAGCTCATCACAAGACATGCCCTCGTCCCGTTTGGTGGCGGCGGTATCCATCAGCAGACCGTAGCCGGAGGATGCGCCGAGAGAATCAATAATATGGATTGTGCGGTCGGGATAGCGTTCCCGCAGAACTGCCGCACCATTCCTTGCGGCGTTAATGGTGCCGGAAATGCCGGACGAGAGGCTAACATGAACAATGTCCTTACCGGCCTCCAGAAACGGCGTAAAATAATCAACATATTCCGCAACATTCACCTGGGCCGTTCTGGTGTCAGCGCCCTGTTTCATGCGTTCATAAAACTCGGCAAAGGGAATGCTTTGCCCCAGATCATCCGGGTATTCTACTCCGTCTATGGCATAGTGGAAGCAGACATAATGAATGTCACGGGACTCAAAGTGTTCTTTACTGAGATCTGCCGGTGAGCAGCAACTGAGAATATAACTCATGGGATCAACCTGCCTTTCCCCTTCTGTCAAACAAGGCGCCCGCCTGTCTGAAAGAACCTGAAATCTGATGTGCATATTGTAGCACAGTAATGTCTGATTGCCGCTCTACAATAGCAAAAACAACGGGAAGATCTTCTCTACCCGTTGTTTTTTTCATCTCTACGATTCGTAGAGTTACCACGTTTTATTGCTCTGGGTCCTTGAATCCGAAGGTTGCAGCCAAGGAAAACAAGGATTTCCGCCGGGATCAGAATCAGGAAAACCTGCCAGGGATTATACCTGGGATAACACAACAGGTACCCCGCCACAAACAGCGACAGCACCAGCGCAGCGATCATAAACTGCAGATGCCGCTTGCGATGAAATCTGATGTTCAGTACCATATAGACCAGCACAGAAGCCGGAAGAGCCACCACAAAAGCCTGCCAGACAATCAAGCCCGCCATCCACAGGGCAACAAATACCGTAAGGGCCAAAGTCCAGATACCGATGATGCAGATGGCAACAATGCGTGATGTGCTGTATGAAATCCGCTCGGTTTCCGGCTCTTCCACCGGTATTGGTTTCCACTCATCATGAGAAGTCAGGAGGGAATCAACCGTAACATGAAACAGTTCTGCGAGCTGCTTCAGCACAAAAGCATCCGGTATCGCTTCCGCGCGTTCCCATTTGGATATGGTCTTGTCAGAATAATTCAGCTTTGCACCAAGCTCCGCCTGTGTCATACCGGCAGCTGTGCGCAGATTGATCAGATTGCTGGCCGTGATCAGTTTCAGTTCATCCAGTTGCATTCCCTAACCCTGCCGTTATCATTCCTCGATGAAAAGAATGCCAAGTGTTTTAGGCCCACAGTGAGTGGAAACCGTACAACCGGCTAAAGTATGGTGGATTTCCCGGACGGGCATGGTTTCCCGGATAATCGCATACAGCTCTTCCAGAACCGATTCTTCAATCTCACCGGACTCTGTTACAAAGACATGCCCCGGGCGGACCTGTCTGCCCTGAAGGCGCTCTTTAACATACTGTTTATATACAGCGTTAATATTCCCCCTGTACTTTTTATAGACAGCCAGTTTTCCGTTCTGCATTTCGAGGCCCGGCTTCAGATGAAGCAGATTCGCGCCCAGTGCCGAAACCGCAGAACAGCGACCACCCTTCCACATAAACTGCAGGGTATCCAGCACAAAGCTGGTCTGAACCTTGCCGGTGAGGCTACGAAGATGTTCGGCAATTTCTGCGGCTGACATGCCGCGATCCCTGCATTCCGCACCCTCGATGGCAAGCAGTCCAACCCCGGTGGACAGCATCCGTGAATCCACTACATGGACATCGCTCAGTTCATCCGCAGCCAAACAGGCTGCATTGTATGAGTTGGACAGTTCTGCGCTGATGTCAAGATGAACGACTGAAAAGCCCTGCTCTGTATACTGCGAGAAAAAATCCTGAAATTCCTGGACGCCCGGTGCCGACGTTTTCGGCAGAATGCCATCCTTCCGGTACCGAGCATACATATCCAGGGGAGTGAATCCCTGACCATCCAGAAAAGTGTCCTCACCCAGGGTGATTGTCAGCGGAATCGTATGAATCTGAAATCGTTCCAGAAGCTCTTCTGAGAGATCGCATGTGCTGTCAGAAGTAATTACTACAGGTTTATTCACGTTCAATACTCCTCTGTTTCTATAATTGTGCAGGATAAGGGATTCCAATCTGGAGGTTTATTTGTTCGTCCTGTTTTTCCTGCGTTTTTTTTCCATTACAGCAGCTTCCGCGCTGATTTCCCGGTACAGCCGTAACGCCGTCCAGGTTATGTTATGGTCTGTCACCACGGCTTTTAAGCGGACGGATTTCCCTTCCCTGCGAAGGGTGTCAAGCATGCCGTGAAAGGCCTCAGAGGCAAGCCCGTTCATCACCATCATCTCATCCGAAAACGGATTTTTGCACGGGGCTGAAAGAACTGACTTCCCGGTCAGCAGCATCTCGATGGTCTGCCCCTGCTGTTCCGGCGCTATATCAAAGCAAGGCACTCCGTAACGCAAGGCTGTCAGCCGGATGGCGGTTTGCTTCTCCGGGTCATTCAGGTTAAAAAGCAGAATACTTGCCAACCTTATTCCCCTTTTTCAGTATCCGCTCTTTCATCCTCCAAAGCGGCCTCAATTGCCTGTGCAAGCTGATCCGCACAGGAGGTTCCTCTGCCGTTGCAGTCATTTCCCCGCAGGACCTGAGCAGCGTATAAGGCATCCTGCCCTTCAAGAAGCTTTCCAATGGCCTTCAGGTTTCCGTCACAGCCGCCCTTAAACCTGACCTGATGCAGTTTCCCGTCTTCTATACTGAAACTGATCTCCCGTGAGCAGACGAATCTGGGGGTATAGGTATATGTCATTCTCGGTTTTCCTCCGTCAATGATCTGTATTATTCCGATTTCTGCGGGCAAGCTGTTTGATGGTTTTCTCATTCCAGTTACCGGTTCGCTTCAATTCCGCTTCCTTGTTCCACAGAAAGCTTGTCCGCATTTCAGTGCCATTCAGTATTCGTGCAAAATTGCCCCAATGCCTGATGAAAACAGGAAAAGCAGGCAGCAGCAGTATCAGAGCGCCCGTCAGGAAACCCGTCTTCCAGTAATAGCATGCCGGGAAAAGCACAGACATGGTTGGCGCTACCAGACATATGTACCGCGTAATAAAGGCTATGGCAATGGCAAGCAAAAGGAGAAGGAGAAACCATTTCCAGCGCCAAGCCAGGATGACGCCGCCGATACTGGCAAGGCCTTTCCCACCGTGAAAGCCCAAAACAACAGGAAACATATGCCCGTAGATGCAGGCGACCCCGGCCAGCGGGCCGGCTACAGGCAAGGCAGGGAAAATCAGACTGCAAATACGCCAGGCCGCAAAAGCTTTCAGGATGTCCAGAACTGCCGTGACGACAAATGCATTTCTCCCGACAAGGATAAATGCATTTGATGCTCCAACATTACCGGAGCCCTCCTTACGGATATCATAACCGCGAAGCTTCCCAAACACAAAAGCCGGGCTGATGTTGCCGAGCAGATAACCGATCAGGATACAAAGCAGTATCTCTCCCATCTTGATCCAATCCTCCACTTTCCGCACTGAACGCGTCAGGCGCTGCTGTCAGGCATCCACGATCTGATCAAAGGCCGGAATCCGTCGTTCAGATTTCTGTAATGACCGGAAGAATCATCGGGCTTCGACGCGTCGTCTTGTACAGATAGCCTGCCAAATCTGACTTTATCCTGGTCCTGATACTATTCCGGTCCGTGATATGCTGCTCCTCACAGCGGTCAACTGTCTCCTGAACAATGCGCTGCAGTTCTTCCATCAGTTCTTCCGCTTCTTTGACGTAAATAAACCCTCTCGTAACAATTTCCGGAACGGCAAGAAGCCGGTGGTCATGGGAAGAGCAGGTCAGAACCACCACAATCATGCCGTCTTCCGCCAGCTTATGACGGTCACGCATGACGACGCTGCCGACCTCGCCGATGCCGCCGCTGCCGTCTACCAGCACGGCACCCGCCTGAACGGTTTCATGACTGAGTACGCCTTTTTTCGTAAATTCGATCACCGAACCGTTTTCAGCAATGATAATGTTTTTCGGGCTGACGCCCATAATGCGGCCAAGCTCGGCATGTTTGACCAGCATCCGGTGCTCCCCGTGTACCGGAATAAAATACTTCGGTTTTGTCAGCGCGAGCATCATCTTCTGCTCTTCCTGACAGGCATGGCCGGAGACATGCAAATCCGTGTGCCGGTCATAGATCACTTCTGCCCCTTTATGGAACAGTTCATCAATGACCCTGCTGATGGTGTTTTCGTTTCCCGGAATGGCGGAAGCAGAAATGATAACGCGGTCCCCCGCGTCAATCTGAATCTGTTTGTGCTCTGAGAAGGCCATACGGTACAACGCCGACATTGCCTCTCCCTGACTGCCGGTAGAGATAATCACAATCCGGTTCTTGGGGAGATCCTTCATCTGGTCCAGGTCTACCAGAACATTTTCCGGAACTTCCATGTAACCGAGAATCATCGCCGTTCGCAGTACATTTTCCATGCTGCGGCCGGTTACTGCCACTTTGCGGCCGTACTTTGCAGCAACATTTATAATCTGCTGAAGACGATGCACATTGGATGCAAAGGTTGTAATAATGATCCTCTTATCACAGTTTTGAAAGAGCTTATCAAAGCTCAGACCAACTTTTCTCTCAGAGGCTGAATATCCGGGAGTCTCGACGTTGGTGGAGTCACTCAGCAGGGCAAGGACGCCTTCATTTCCCAGTTCTCCAAAGCGAACAAGATCCGTCATCCCGCCGGAAATCGGCGTAACATCTATTTTAAAATCACCGGTATGAATAACCGTGCCGATCGGTGTGCGGATTGCAAGCGCAACCGCATCCGGAATACTGTGATTGACGCGAATGAATTCTATCGTAAACGAGCCAATACGAAATACGGACCCTGCCTTTTTTGTAAATATCTGTGTATGATAAAGAAGATCCTGCTCTTCAAGTTTTAATTCAATCAGGGCCGCTGTCAGGGGCGTTGTATAGATTGGAACGTTAATCTCTCTGATCACGAAAGGAATTGCCCCTATATGATCCTCGTGCCCATGTGTGATAATCATTGCACGGATACGGCTTGCATTGTTTCTCAGAAAGGTAATATCCGGCAGGACTACATCGATCCCATACATATCTTCATCCGGGAAACCCATACCGCAGTCGACCACAATCAGGTCATTGCCAAATTCAATGACGGTCATGTTTTTCCCGATTTCACCAAGCCCGCCGAGCGGGATAATTTTCAGTTTAGATGTCATTCGTTCTCCTTAAATGAATTTTTCCAGATCAGACAGCTGTGATCCTTACAGTTCTGTCCGTCCCTCAATCGCACGCATAAGAGTAGCGTCGTCCGCAAATTCCAGATTGGACCCGACCGGTATCCCATACGCCAGGCGTGTAACCCGAATCTGAAACGGCTTCAGAAGTCTGGAAATGTAAATTGCAGTAGCTTCTCCCTCCGTATCGGGATTGGTTGCCATGATCACTTCCTGAACTTCATCCTCAGCAGCGCGGATCAGCAGTTCCTTCACGCCAATATCATCCGGTCCGATATGATTCATCGGCGACAGGACTCCGTGCAAAACATGATACAGGCCGTTGTATTCTCTTGCGCGTTCTATGCTGAGAACGTCCCGCGGATCGGAGACCACACAGATGATGCTTCTGTCACGGTGCTCACTGGAACAGATGGGGCAAACTTCCTGGTCGGTATAGTTTCGGCAGACTCTGCAGCGCTTCACATCACGCTTTGCAGAAGAAATCGCCTCTGAAAAAGCGAACGCATCCTTGTCCGGCAGAGACAGAATATGGAAGGCCAGCCGCTGTGCGCTTTTGCGTCCGATACCGGGCAGAGAAGCAAAACCGTCAATCAAGCGTTCCAGCGAAGCAGGAAAATAAGTCATAAAAAACTCCTTATCAAAGAGTGCCGCGAAGGCGGCGGATTACCTCAGCACGGTCCGCAGCACGGAAGACCGAGCTCCCGGCCACAAGAGTATCTGCCCCGGCATCCAGGCAGAGAGGTGCGGTATCCGCATCCACCCCGCCATCTACCTCAAGGCGCACGGCACGGCCGCTGCGGTCAATCAAACGACGGATGGAACGAACTTTTTCAAGCTGGTCATGCATAAAATGCTGACCGCCAAATCCTGGTTCTACTGTCATTACCAGAACAAGATCCACCTCATTCAGGAACGGAAGCACAGCCTCTGCAGGGGTTTTCGGTTTCAGCGTCACACCGCAGAGTTTTCCCTCCGCTCTGACACTGCCCAATGCAGCGTGAATCTGATCCTCCGAATCCGCCTCCACATGTACATTGACCAGATCGGCGCCTGCCCTGCAGAAGGCCTGTGTATAGCGGACCGGCTCTGTAATCATCAGATGCGCATCCAGGAAGAGGTTCGTTGCCTTGCGAATCGAGGCCAAAACAGGGATGCCCATAGAAATGTTCGGCACAAAATGACCGTCCATCACGTCATAATGCAGCCAGTCAGCCCCAGCAGCATTTACATCTGCAATTTCATCCGCAAGACGGGCAAAATCAGCCGCAAGAAGCGACGGCGCAACAACAATCATCTTATACCTCCCAAAACTTTGGTAGATGATTATACACCACCGGGATGCAGCTTTGCAACAGCATTTTGCAAAAATACAGACCCAGGCAAAAACACCCTGTCGAAACATGCGCGGCTTCGACAGGGTGGCAGCAGAACAATTCGTTTTTATTTTGTGTAAAAGCGTGCAAGAATGTTTTCCACACTCTGGTCCATCACACGCAGGATGCGCTCCCGTGTGACTTCCTTCGGGAACTTCATTCCCGCATCCATCCATTGGGCAATAAATCCGATCGCACAGTTGGCATAGAATTCGACAACGAATTCGAAATCCTGCCTGTCGATATTCTTACCTTCAGAAACGATTTCAGCAAAGCTGCGAATACAGTATGCCATGCGTTCCTTCAGATAGCGCAGCATGTAAAGCCTGCTGTTGGAATGATAAACATTCAGCGTAAACGCACTGTTGGATTCCAGATAGTCAAAATAGACCATCATGTCCTCCAGCCAGTGGTCATAAACAACAGTACTCGGGAAGACGCGGTCAGAATCCTGCTCAAAGACCCACTCCAGAAGATCATCCACATCATCAAAATGATAATAGAATGTCTGACGGTTCACCCCACAGATTTCCACAATGTCCTTCACCGTAACCTTATCAATGGGCTTCACCGTCATCATCTGCCGCAACGCAGACGCCAGGGCATCTTTGGTTCCGCTAGCCAAAAATCTTCACTCCTTTTCAAAACAGTCTATACAAACGGTTCGATTTCTGCTGATAATATACCACAAAAACTTGCCTTTGAAAAGCATTTTTTCTTGAAACTGAATCCCTGACTATGTTACTATGATCACATCAACCCGATGATCACGGAGGCGCACTTGAAAACAGATTATTATGTCCTGACTGAATCAGACAAACTGACTCCAGGAGTCCGGCTGCTCCGCTTTGCCGGCGACACCTCTGCTATTCATGTCCCCGGTCAGTTCGCAGCAGTTACGCTGCCGGGGCTTTTCCTGCGTCGTCCTTTTTCGATTATGGACTGGGGGAAAGGCTGGTTTGAGCTGCTGGTTGAGGACGTCGGAACGGGAACGCGGCTGCTTCATGAACTCCCGGTCGGAAGCCAGGTTGAACTGATGACCGGTTTGGGGAACGGCTTTTCCTTATCCGATGCCGGGCTGTCACCGGTTCTGGTCGGAGGCGGAACCGGAATCTCCCCTCTTCTGGGACTTGCAAAACGGCTTTCCCAGTCCGGACGGAAACCACATGTCGTGCTCGGCTTCAGGACTGCGGAAGATGTCTGCCTCTCGGAACGGTACCGGCCGTTTGCAAAGACGGTTACACTATACACCGAAGACGGCAGGGCCGGACTGAAGGGCCGGGTCACCGACACCGAGATCCTTGAGCAGGCAACCAAGCTCTATGCCTGTGGCCCGGACGCCATGCTGCGCGCGCTCGGTGCAGGCAGCCGCGTGCCCGGTGAATTCGCTCTTGACGTTCGGATGGGCTGCGGCTTCGGAGCATGCATGGGATGCAGCATCAGAACGCGGCATGGCATGAAGCGGGTCTGTAAGGACGGCCCTGTCTTTCGAAGGGAGGAACTGGTGTGGGACGCCTGAGCACCTCACTCTGCGGCATTGAACTTGATAACCCGATTATACCCGCCTCCGGAACCTTCGGTTACGGTTACGAATTTGCGGAACTTTATGACATCAACCGCCTCGGAAGTCTGTCCTTCAAGGGAACCACCCCGTCTCCCAGGGCCGGGAATCCTCTCCCGAGAATTGCTGAGAGCACGGGCGGAATGCTTAACGCGGTCGGCCTTCAGAATCCCGGTGTTGACGCCGTCATCAGGGAAGAACTGCCAAAGCTGCGAACCGTTTTCCGGAAACCCGTAATTGCAAACGTCAGCGGATTTTCCGTTGCGGAATATGCTGAGGTCTGCAGGCGACTGGGGGCCGAGGAGCAGGTCGGCTGGCTGGAAGTAAACATCAGCTGCCCGAACGTACATGGCGGAGGTATGAGTTTCGGGACCGATCCGAAACTGGCTGCCGAAGTAACAGCTGCCGTAAAAGAGGCGACGACCAAGCCGGTTATTATGAAGCTTTCGCCGAACGTCACCGATGTAGCTGAAATCGCAAAAGCCTGCGAGTATGCCGGCGCTGACGGGATCGCACTGATTAATACCCTCCTTTCCATGCGGATTGATCTTCACAGCCGGAAGCCCGTTCTCGCAAACGTAACAGGCGGACTTTCAGGGCCTGCAGTCTTCCCGGTTGCGCTGCGCATGGTCTGGCAGGTATATGAGGCCGTCTCTATCCCCATCATCGGTCTTGGAGGGGTCAGTACCGCTGAGCAGGTTATCGAGATGATGCTGGCCGGCGCATCTGCAGTTGAAGTCGGCGCCGCCAATCTGAGAGACCCCCTGGCCTGCCTTAAACTGATTGAGGAACTCCCGTCTGCTATGGACCGGTACGGAATTCAAACTCTGAAGGGAATTATCGGAGGTGCCCATGAACCCAAACCGTGACGTAATCATCGCCTGTGACTTTTCTTCAAAGGAAGAAACATTTGCCTTTCTGGACCTCTTTGGCTGTGAAAGGCCATATCTGAAGATCGGTATGGAGCTTTTCTACGCTGAAGGCCCGCAGATTGTCCGGGAGCTGAAGGAGAAAGGCTACCGTCTATTCCTGGACCTGAAGCTTCATGATATTCCCAACACCGTAAAACGTGCCATGCGGGTGCTGTCAGCATTGAACGTGGATATGATTAATCTGCATGCTGCGGGCACCCGTGCCATGATGGAAGCCGCCTTGGAAGGCCTGACCCGCCCCGACGGCAGCCGGCCGCTGCTGATTGCCGTTACGCAGCTCACCAGCACCGACAGCATCGCGCTGAAAGAGGAGCTTCTGATTCCGGAACCGATGAATGAAGTTGTTCTCTCCTATGCCGAGAATGCCGCCGCAGCCGGCCTCGACGGCGTAGTCTGTTCGCCGCTGGAAGCCGGAATCGTACATCAGCGATGCGGTAATCATTTTCTGACCGTAACCCCCGGTATCCGCTTTACAGACGGATCTGCCGGTGACCAGAAGCGAATTACAACGCCGGAGAAAGCCAGGCATACGGGCAGTGATTTTATCGTTGTCGGCAGACCAATCACCCAGGCGGAAAATCCTGTCCTTGCCTGGAAGCGTTGCTGCAGCGAGTTTCTCTGATTCCCGCATATACGGTTTCGGAAGTGATTTTTAGCTTTACGAAATCTCTGAATTGTGTTATCTTTGTGTCATCAATCTCTTTCGCGGAAGGAGTGACAACCAGTGACAGAGTTTGAAATTATTAATGAAGCGAAGCAGCGTGGCGTACCCAAAATCGGAACGCCTGTTCGCCGTACGGATTTGGAGCCCAACCATCTCTATGTCTGCTATATGGATGAATATGAAAACGAATATGTTGTCCGCAGGGGAATTCTGACTGTTGTCACCGGGGACGGGCAGGTCTTCTGATCGTTGCCTTTATCAGATAACCTTTATCAGGAGGCTGAAACTTTATGAATATGATATGCTTTGATCTGGAGGGCGTACTGGTTCCTGAGATCTGGATTGCGTTTTCCGAAGTTAGCGGTATTCCGGAACTGCGACGTACGACCCGGGATGAGCCAGATTATGAGCTCCTTATGAACTGGCGGCTCGGCATCCTGCGGGAACACGGACTCGGCCTGAAGGAAATCCAGGACACTATTTCCATGATTGATCCTCTCCCCGGGGCAAAAGAGTTCCTGGATGAATTGCGCAGTTTCACCCAGGCTGTTATCATCAGCGACACATTCTCGCAGTTTGCAGGCCCGCTGATGCGGAAGCTCGGCTGGCCAACCTTGTTCTGCAACGAACTGACCATCGGGGACGACGGCATGATTGCCGGTTATCATCTGCGGATCAAAAACACCAAGCTCTCAACCGTGAAGGCATTCCAGAGCATCGGCTATGATACGATTGCAATTGGAGACAGCTTCAACGATCTGGACATGCTGAAAGCCAGCAAGTGCGGTATTCTGTTCCGCTCAACGGATGAAATCCGCCGGGCAAATCCCGATCTTCCGTCGTGCGAACGCTATGAAGACCTGATGTCGCTGATCAGAGCCGCACTCTGATACACATATGAAGCAGCAGACAGGCGCCGTCCTTCCGAAAGGAAAGACGGCGCCTGTCTGCTGTCAGATCACGGATTATTCAACAAGATCGACGGGAAAATGTGCTCTGATCTTCTCAAAGCTCTCCTCACTGAGGCCATGCTCCATAGCGCACGCTTCGCGTTCAGCCGTATCGGGATCAATACCCGCACTCATCAGGAGGGATTTGAGATAATTATGCTTGGCCAGCGTCAGTTCAGCCAGCTCTCTCCCCTCCGGAGTAAAGTGAATCATTTTTTCATCATCCATGGTGATCAGACCGGCTTCCACAAGCTTACCCACAGCCACGCTGACCGAAGGCTTGGTCACATCCAGCGTCTCAGCAATGTTGATGGAACGGCAATGGCCTTTTTCCTGAGTGATCATCAGGATTGCCTCAAGATAATCATCTCTGGCCTCATTCCGGAAATTTCTCAGATTCATTTCTTGCCCCTTCTCTTGAGTATTTCTGAATAAGTTAGTATAATTTTAACATGTTTCAAAACCTATTGCAAGCGGCAAATTTGTGCTGAATTGACAGCAGAAAAGGAATTGCGTATAATATCCGCACAGCTCATCGAAGGAAGGTATACCACGGATGAACGATTTTACCAAGCGTACATGGGCGGAAATTGATCTGGACGCTATCCGCCACAATTACCACGTCATACGCAGCCATCTGCCGGATGGGTGCCGGTTTCTGGGCGTGGTCAAAGCAGACGCATACGGGCATGGTTCCTGTGTGGTTTCCAGGCTCCTCCAGGATGAGGGAGCTGAGTACCTGGCTGTAAGCTGTCTGGATGAAGCGCTGGAACTGCGCAGGTATGGAATCACCATGCCGGTTCTGATCCTCGGTCATACGCCCGCTGAATACACAGACGTTCTGATCCGCAACAACCTGACACAAACGGTCACATGTCTTGCAAAAGCAATGGAGTATTCCGCGGAGGCAATGGCTCTCGGCGGGATTCTGAGAGTGCATATCAAACTGGATACCGGCATGTCCCGCCTCGGATTTCTATGCTCGGGAAGCTACTTTGAAGCCGGTGTAAGCAACGTCATCAGCTCCTGCAAACTGCCGAACCTGGACTTTGAAGGGATTTATACCCACTTTGCCGTATCGGACGAAGATGACGAAGAAAGCATCCGCTATACAGGACAGCAGTTTCAGCTGTTTCAGGACGTGATTACCGCAGTCAGAGACCGGGCAGGCATTCATTTTCCAATCCGTCACTGCGCAAACAGCGGAGCCGTTGTTTCCTATCCCGCTACTGCGCTGGACATGGTTCGCCCCGGCCTGCTGCTCTACGGATACGGCGACGGCGGCAGGTTTGACCTCCGGCCTGCCATGCGGCTGGTCACCACCGTCAGTACCATTAAATTTCATGCTCCCGGAACCTGTGTCAGTTACGGGCGCAGATTTGAGACGAAACGCCGCACCCGCATGGGCGTTATTGCTGCCGGATACGCAGACGGGCTGCCCCGTCTCAGTTCCAACAGGTTCAGCTTCCGCGTTGCCGGCAAGGCGGCCCCCCAGCTTGGGACAATCTGCATGGATATGTGCATGGTTGATTTAACCGATATTCCTGAAGCGCGTGTAGGGAGCGAGGTTGAGCTGTTCGGGCCGCAAAACAGCCTTGTAACCCTCTCGGAGGCGGCGGAAACAATCCCCTATGAGATTCTCTGTTCCGTAACCAAACGGGTTCCCCGTGTCTATCTGGACGGCGATCGAAACCTTACCCACGAGGAGGATTAACGCTTGAAAGAACAGTTCTTTGCCTACCTCTCCCGCATGCGCTACATCGGGCGCTGGAGCCTGATGCGGAATGCTCTGCCTGAAAACATTCAGGAACACAGCCATATGGTCGCCGTACTGGCACACGCGCTCGGTGTTATCCGCCGTGATATCTTTCTAGTGCCATGCCGACCCGAAGAGGCTGCGGCGGTTGCGTTGTTTCATGACTGCGCTGAAATTCTCACGGGAGATCTGCCCACGCCGATCAAGTATCACAGCCGGGAGATCCGCGATGCCTACAAACAGGTTGAGGAGCTTGCATGCGACCGCCTGCTGGATACCCTGCCGGACGAACTTCGCCCGGCCTATCAGCAGCTGCTGACCGGAGACATGCAGCAGAGTGTTCATGATCTCGTAAAAGCAGCAGACAAGCTCTCCGCCTACATCAAGTGCATAGAGGAACGCAAGACCGGCAACAACGAGTTCCTCTCCGCCGAAAAGCAGACCCTTCAAGTCCTGAAAGAAATGCGGATGCCTGAAGTGGACTATTTCCTCGAGCACTTCATTCCCGCCTTTGAACTGAACCTGGATGAACTTGGAACCATAAGCTGAACAGAAACAGCCACCGGATAACCGGTGGCTGTTTCTGTTCCTGATTCATTTTCAGGGTAATCTCTTATGCTCAGTCGGTCCCCCGTCATTCCTGTGCACTGCACAAACCGGAATCTTTACCGGTTCCGCATCAGGGTTTTCATGCGTAGGCTGTGATCCAGGATGCTCTTGCGGAGGCGCAGGTTTTTCGGTGTCACTTCCAGAAGCTCATCATCAGCCAGGAACTCGAGGCACTGTTCCAGGCTCAGGATCCGGGGCGGCACCAGGCGAAGGGCCTCGTCCGAGCCGGAGGCCCGGGTGTTCGTGAGATGCTTCGTGCGGCAGACATTCACAGGTACGTCTTCCGCCTTCGGGCAGACGCCAACCACCATGCCGCCGTAAACCCTGGTTCCCGGAGTGATAAACATAGCGCCGCGCTCCTGTGCATTCCAGATGCCGTAGGCAACTGCCTCGCCGGTTTCAAAGGCAATCAGTGAGCCGGTATTCCGCCGTGCTATTTCGCCCTTATAGGGCTCATATTTTTCGAAAACCGATGCGAGGATGCCCTCGCCTTTGGTGTCTGTCAGGAATTCATTCCGATAGCCGAAAAGGCCGCGGGAAGGAACCAGGAATTCCATCTTCATACGGTTCCCGACCGGGGTCATCTCCAGGAACTCGCCTTTGCGGGCACCGAGTTTTTCCATCACCGAGCCCATGTAATCCTGCGGCACGTCCACCACGACCCGTTCCACCGGCTCGCAGAGCTTGCCGTCAACAGTCTGGTACAGGACACGCGGAGGCGAAACCTGAAATTCATACCCCTCGCGGCGCATCGTCTCAATCAGGATGGAGAGGCTCATTTCACCACGCCCGGCCACATTGAAGCTGTCTGTGCTGTTTTCCACATCCGTAACACGAAGGGAAACATCCTTCAGCGTTTCCCGCATCAGCCGATCCCGAATCTGACGGGAAGTCACGAACTTTCCTTCCCTCCCGGCGAAGGGGCTGTCATTGACGGAAAATGTCATCTCCAGCGTCGGCGCGCTGATCTTAACAAAATCCAGCGGCTCGGAAAAACCCCGGGCACAGACGGTGTCCCCGATCGTAATATCGCCAATTCCGCTCATGGCAATGATATTCCCTGCACCGGCTTCCGTGACCGGAACACGGCTCAGGCCATCAAACTGATAAAGGGATACCGCCTTGGCCTTTATGGGGGCTTCGTCAGGTCTGTGGTAGTTGCAGACCTCAATCTCCTGATTCTGTCTGATCACACCGCGCTCAATCCGGCCGATTGCAATGCGGCCGACATACTCATTATAATCCAGGCTGCTTACAAGCATCTGAAAAGGCGCATCCAGATTCATTTCCGGTGCGGGGATGTATTCCAGAATGGTTTCAAACAGCGGTTTGAGGTCTGTGCCTTCCACATCCGGGGAATAACTCGCGGTACCGTTCCTGCCCGAGCAGAACAGCATCGGGGAATCCAGCTGTTCGTCCGTGGCATCCAGGTCCATCAGAAGCTCCAGGATCTCATCCACAACTTCGTGGATGCGCTGATCCGGACGGTCTATTTTATTCAATACCACAATCACACGGTGCCCAAGCTCAAGAGCGCGACTCAGCACAAAACGCGTCTGCGGCATAGGGCCCTCAGCAGCGTCAACCAGAAGGATGACGCCGTTCACCATCTTCAGAATGCGCTCCACTTCACCGCCGAAGTCGGCATGGCCCGGCGTATCCACAATATTAATCTTTGTGTCGCCGTAGAATACTGCGGTGTTCTTCGCCATGATGGTAATTCCGCGCTCGCGTTCCAGATCATTTGAATCCATGACCCGGTCGACGATTTCCTGATTCTCGCGGTAGACCCCTGACTGCTTCAGCATCTCATCCACGAGCGTCGTCTTGCCATGGTCAACATGCGCGATAATGGCAACGTTTCTCAGTTTATCCATAGAGATCTCTCCTTTTTCATACAAATGCGGATTTTAACACCCCCTTCAGCAAATTGCAATAGGAAGGCTCTTTAATTCTGTTTATTTTCACGATTTTCAGGCACTTTTTCCTCTTGACAGCCTGCCGGCGGAATGATAATATATGCCACGTTGTCCGCGGTCTCAGCTTCAGGGTCATGCCGCTATTGCGGTTTCCTTTCCGCCTGCTGCCGGGGCGCTGGATAGATCAGAACAGAAAGGAAATATGCAGATGATTACCAAGGAAAAGAAAACCGCCGTCATCGGCGAGAATGCCACCCACGAGAAGGACACCGGTTCCCCCGAAGTGCAGATTGCCATTCTCACGGAGCGCATCCGTGAACTCACTGAGCACCTGAAGCGTCATCCGAACGATGATCACTCCCGTCTCGGTATGTACAAAATGGTCGGTAAGCGCCGCCGCCTGCTGGACTATCTGGCCAAGAAGGACATTGAGCGTTACCGTTCCATCATCGCAAAGCTCGGCATCCGCAAGTGATTCCGCGCCTTTGCCTCCCCGCTTGCTGAAGGATATGAAGGTTTTTATGGAGGGACAAGTGAATCGGTCCCTCCATATTTTTAACCCGGACGGAACAATGTTTCCGTAGTTTCATCACCGTAAAGAAAGAACTTGCTTTTAAGGAGTCACACATGATTATTACCAACAAACAGTTCCCCAACTACCGCAAATTTGAAATGACCTATGAAGGCCGTCCTCTGAGCATGGAAGTCGGAAAGCTCGCAGAGCTCTGCAACGCCGCCGTTCTCGTACGCTACGGCGAGACCACCGTTCTCTGCACCTGCACCGCTTCCGCCCGCCCGAAGGACGGCATTGATTACTTCCCCCTCGCGGTTGACTTCAATGAGAAGCTCTATGCAGTTGGCCGTATTCCCGGCAGCTTCATGCGCCGGGAAGGTAAACCCAGCCTCCAGGCCGTGCTTGCTTCCCGCCTGATTGACCGCCCCATGCGGCCCCTTTTCCCCTCCGACCTGCGCAACGACGTGGTTCTTGCCTGTGAAGTGCTCTCCGTCGACCGTGACTGCTCTCCGGAAATCACGGCCATGATCGGCGCTTCCGCCGCTGTCAGCATTTCTGACGTTCCTTTCAACGGGCCCATCGCCGGCATCGTGCTCGGCTGGGACGGCGAGAAGTTCCTCTTCAACCCCACGAAGGAAGAGCGTGCCCGCAACCGCATGACCACCACCATCGCCGCCACGCACAAAAAGATTGTCATGATCGAGTCAGAGGCGGACCAGGTCCCGGACGATGTGATGTACGAAGGCATCGTGCAGGCGCATGAACACCTGCAGCCGGTTCTTGACCTGATCGACCAGATGGTAGCTGAAGTGGGCAAGCCAAAGTTCAGCTATGAGCATGCCGCCTTTGATGATGAGCTTTTTGAAAAGCTTGTTGCCAACGAATTTGAAGGCATGGAATACTGCATGGATACCGACGACAAGAATGTCCGAGAAGCCCGCGTTAATGAATGGGTCACCGCGATGGAAGAAAAGTACGGCGAAGAGCACCCGGACATGATGCAGTACATGGACGAGATTCTCTACAAGCTGCAGAAGAAGGTTGTCAAAAAATGGCTGCTTGCCGGCAAGCGCGTAGACGGCCGCGCCATGAATGAGATCCGTCCGCTTGCGGCAGAAGTCGGCCTGATCCCCTGCGTGCACGGTTCCGGTCTCTTCACCCGCGGTCAGACTCAGGTGCTCTCCATTGCCACTCTCGCCACTCTTTCTGAATCCCAGAAGCTCGACACCATCTGGGAAGAGGAAGAAAAGCGCTTCATGCATCACTACAACATGCCTTCCTATTCCACCGGAGAGGCCCGTGCCAGCCGCAGTACAAACCGCCGCGAGTACGGTCACGGCGCTCTGGTCGAGAAAGCGCTTGAGAGCGTCATCCCCGATGTGGAAGACTTCCCCTATGCCATTCGCGTTGTATCCGAAGTGCTCTCCTCCAACGGTTCCACCTCTCAGGGCTCTATCTGCGGCACTACGCTCGCGCTGATGGATGCAGGCGTTCCGATCAAGGCGCCTGTCGCCGGTATCTCCTGCGGTCTTATCCAGGACGGGGACGACTTCA
>CAZBXX010000028.1:0-22948 GCA_964495965.1 uncultured Oscillospiraceae bacterium
CCAGCTGGCCCATGCGGGTGATTTTGAAGGCGGTGCGCTTGATGGTCTCGGCCACGGTGTCGAACTTTTCGCCCTTGCACTCCTTCAGCGCGTGTGCTACCACGCCCGGGCCGGAAACGCCCACGTTGATAACGCACTCCGGCTCGCCCACGCCGTGAAAGGCGCCGGCCATGAAGGGGTTGTCCTCTACGGCGTTGCAGAACACCACCAGCTTTGCGCAGCCGATGGAGCCGTGCTCCGCCGTTTCGCGGATGATGAGGCCCATCTGCCGTACGGCGTCCATGTTGATGCCTGCTTTTGTGGAGCCCACGTTCACGCTGGAGCAGACCAGTTCGGTTTCACTCAGCGCCCGGGGAATGGAACGGATGAGCCGCAGATCGCTTTCGGTCATGCCCTTCTGGCAGAGAGCGGAGAAACCGCCGATGAAGTTCACGCCGACGGCTTTTGCCGCCCGGTCCAGCGCCTGCGCAAGCGCGGCGTAGTCATCGGATGCGCAGCTGGCCGCCACCAGAGAGATGGGCGTGACGGAGAGGCGTTTATTCACGATGGGGATGCCGTATTCCCGTTCGATGTCCGTACAGACCGGAACAAGACGCTCGGCAGCCCGGCAGAGTTTTTCATATATTTTCTCACCGCATCGCAGGATGTCCCCGTCGGCGCAGTCCAGGAGATTGACCCCCATGGTGACGGTGCGGACATCCAGATGCTGCTGGTCGATCATCCGGATCGTCTGAATGATCTCGCTGCTGTTCATCAGGTAGCTCATACGCGGTGCATGGCCTCAAAGATATCGGAGCGCTGAATATGAATGTCCAGCGCGCGCTCCGCGCCCTTTTCCTGCAGTTCTTTCGCCAGCTCATGGAAGGGGAGCGGACAGGCCTCCAGGTCCACCAGCATGATCATGGCGAAGTATTCCTGCATCAGAGTCTGGCTGATGTCGAGGATGTTGATGTCACGTTCCGCCAGGAGAGAGGTGACATAGGCGGTAATGCCGCGGGCGTCTTTGGCGAAGACGCTGACAATTGCTTTCATGAAGATGTCCTCCGGAAATAAAGATCTGGGCTTTGCTGCGCGTGTAATGCAGATAATTATAATAAGAATGAAGGGAAATTTCAATTCCAATTCCGTTTTCCCGCACAGGTTTTCAGAAGATTCCGGCGCTTTGTTAAAATCGTCCAAGAAATATCAATAATAAGCGGATTGTTAAGAACTTATCTTGTCGGAATTGACAAAAAGATATGGACAGCGGCGGCTGAATTATGATATGATGTCGTTCGTAAATTTTTTGGGAATTCATTTTTCATTTTTCGAGGTGAAGCTTATGACCCATTCGTTTAAGGGCGGTGTTCATCCCAACTACATGAAGGCGCCGGAAGTGCCGATTTCAGTAGTCGCACCGCCTCCGCAGGTCGTGATTCCGATGATTCAGCACATCGGCGCGCCCTGCAAGCCTCTGGTTCAGAAAGGGGACTACGTAAAGCTGGGACAGAAAATCGGCGAAAGTCCTGCACCGGTTTCGGCCCCGATTCACGCGACCGTATCCGGCACCGTGACCGCAGTTGAGGCGAGGCCCCACCCGCTGGGTGACATGATTCTGTCAGTCGTGATTGAAAACGACTTCCAGGACACCTGGTGCGACGACCTGAAGCCCCTGACGGAAGAGGAACTGAAGAATCCCGACGCCATCCTGAACCGTATCCGCGAAGCCGGCATCGTCGGCATGGGCGGCGCCATGTTCCCCACGGCATTCAAAATCCGCAGCGGCCTGGGCAAGGTGGACAAGCTGGTCATCAACGGCGCCGAGTGCGAGCCGTATCTGAACGGCGACCATCTGACCATGCTGAACTTCCCGGAGCAGCTTCTGAAGGGCATTGAGCTGGTGCGCATTGCCAGCCGCGTCCCGACGGCCTACTACGGCATCGAAGTCAACAAGCAGGACGCCATTGACCTGCTGCAGTCCAAGAACCCCGCACAGTACGGCATTGAGATCGTCCCGGAGGCGGTCAAGTACCCCCAGGGCGGCGAAAAAATGCAGATCAAAGCCGTCACCGGGCGCGAGGTCAAGCCCGGCGGTCTGCCCGCCGGTGTGGGCGCGACCGTCATCAGCACCCGTACCTGCTACGCCATCTATCAGGCCTGCTATGAGGGCAAGCCGGTGGTGGAGCGCATTGTAACGGTGGCAGGCAGCGCCCTCGGCCACACCAGCAACGCCCTGACCCGCTTTGGCACGCCCTTCGGCTACCTGGCGGAGCAGTGCGGCGGCTTCCAGAAGGATCCGCGGAAGATCGTCCTGGGCGGACCCATGATGGGCATCTGCGCCACCAGTTTTGAGGCCCCCACCATCAAGGGCACGGCCGGCGTCCTGTTCTTCACCGAGGAGGAAGACCGGAACATCGAGGATCCGCAGTGCATCCGCTGCGGCAAGTGCATCACGGTCTGTCCCATGAACCTCGAGCCGGTCTTCATGTACATGTACTACTCCAAGGGCGACTATGCCAACATGGAGAAGTACCATGTGATGGACTGCTTTGAGTGCGGCAGCTGTTCCTTTAACTGCCCCGCCCGCATGCCGCTGACTCACGCCTTTAAGACGGCGAAGCTCATGTTCCAGGCCAAGGCGGCCAAAGAAAAGGCCGAGGCGGAAGCCAAAGCGGCAAAGGAGGCCCAGAAATGAGTGAAAAGAAAGAACGCATCATTCTGGATGTAGCGTACCAGCCACAGGTCCGCACCGACCGGGACACCCGCAGGCTGATGCTGGATGTCATCATCGCGTTGCTGCCGGCAGTGCTGGTCGCGGTGCTGCAGTTCGGCTTCCAGCCTCTGCTGGTGATTCTGGCGAGTGTTGCCTCGGCTGTCTTCTGGGAGTGGGGCTATCGCAGGCTCTTTAAAAAGGAATCCAGCATTGACGACCTGTCTGCGGTGGTCACCGGTCTTCTGCTGGCGCTGACGCTTCCTCCCTCTGCCCCCTGGTGGGTCCCGGTCGTCGGGACGCTTTTCGCCATCGTGGTGGTCAAGCAGCTCTACGGCGGCATCGGCAAGAACTTCCTGAACCCCGCGCTTGCCGGGCGCGCCTTCCTTCTGGCCAGCTACGC
The DNA here is from genome assembly GCA_964495965.1 of uncultured Oscillospiraceae bacterium. Classification (GTDB taxonomy): domain Bacteria; phylum Bacillota; class Clostridia; order Oscillospirales; family Oscillospiraceae; genus Limivicinus. The sequence continues at coordinate 3,093 of CAZBXX010000028.1, forward strand.
AACTCTGATGGCTCAGTGGAAGGTGCCCAATGCCCTTTCCGGCGCCATCGACGGCACCACCATGGCGACGCCTCTGGCCAGCCTGTACGCCTTCAACGGCATGCCGGAAACCTTCAGCTACGGCAGGCTCTTTATGGGTTACATCCCCGGCAGCATGGGTGAGATCAGCGCCCTGGCGGTTCTGCTGGGCGGCGGCTACCTGCTGTTCCGGCAGGTTATCAACTGGCGCATTCCGGTTTCCTTCATCGGCACGGTTGCGGTTGTAACATTTGCCTTCGCGGGCAAGGGCTTCGGCCACTTTGAATGGATGATGTACAACCTGCTCTCCGGCAGCCTTCTGTTCGGCGCCTTCTTCATGGCTACGGACTATGCTACCAGCCCTGTGACCCTGAAGGGGCAGATTCTGTACGGCATCGGCTGCGGTCTGCTCACGGTGATGATTCGCTACTTCGGCGGCTTCCCAGAAGGCACGACCTACGCCATCCTCATCATGAATCTCTGCACCTGGGCCATTGACAAGGCCTTCCACCGCCATCAGTTTGGTGTGAACAAGGCCGATATTGCGCTGCAGAAAGCGGAAGACAGGCTCACAAAGGCCAGGAACGCCGCCGACACCGCGGAAGTGACCGTGGCGCAGCGTAAGCTTGATGCGGAAAAGGCGGCAAGGGAGGCGAAAAAGTGAATAACAAAATAGTGAAGCTCGCACTGGTGCTGTTCCTGATCTGCGCGGTGACAGCCGGCATTCTCGGCGTGGTCAACAACCTGACCTGGGAGCGCATCGACTACCTGAAGCACCAGAAGGAATACGATGCGTACGCCGAACTTGTCCCCTCTGGCACCGGCTATACGGAAGTCGAGTTTGACAAAGAAGCCTTCCCGACGGTCAACACCATTGTTCAGTCCAACGACATGAACGGCTATGTGGTGACCTCCACCTTCTCCGGCGCGCAGGGCAACATTACTATGGCCTGCGGCGTGGACAACGACCTGAAGTGCACCGGCATCTCGATCATCGAGCATTCGGAGACCTCTGGCCTCGGTGCCGTGGCTGCCTCTTCATCGGAAGACGGTGTGGCCTTCCGCTCCCAGTTTGTGGGACAGGGCGCTGATATCGCGCTCTCAAAGGCGGGCGGAAGCATCGATGCCCTGAGCGGCGCAACCATAACCTCGAACGCGGTCACCAATGCGACGGCGACTTCCATTGCGGCGGTCGCAGCTTTGGGTTAAGGAGGGTGACAGATGAATCGGAAACAACAGTTTAGAGAAGGTCTGATTACCAACAACCCGGTCCTTGTTCAGCAGATCGGTATGTGCGCGACCATGGCCATCACCACGACGCTCTTTAACGGCGTCGGCATGGGCCTTTCTGTCCTGGTGATCCTGACCTGCTGCAACGTGGTGGTTGCTGCCCTGCGGAAGATTATTCCGGAAGAGATCCGCCTCGCCATCTTCGTGGTTGTCATCGCAGGCTTTGTGACCATCGTGGACCTGCTGCTGCAGGCCTTTATCCCGGCGCTGAGCGCGTCGCTGGGCGTGTTCATCCCGCTGATCGTTGTCAACTGCATCATCATCGGCCGCGCCGAAGCCTTCTGCCAGAAGAACACTGTGAAGGACTCCTTCTTTGACGGCATTTTCCAGGGTCTGGGCTATACCTGTGTCCTGATCATCATGTGCGTCTTCCGTGAGCTGGTGGGCTCCGGGCGCTTCGGCGGCGGCCTCATCGATGTGGCGAACGGCTTCCGCTTTACCCTGGACGGCACCGGCGGCGGCATTCAGCTCTTCCCGGCGGACTACGGCATAAGCATCATGAACCTGCCCTTCGGCGGATTCCTGACGCTGGGCCTGCTCATCGGCGTGATGCAGTATGCCCTGAAGAAGGGTGAGAAGAAGAAAAAACTGGAAGAGCGTCTCAAGCTTGAGGCCGAGGCCATGAAGGAGGTTGAAGAATAATGTTTGCGACAATTCTTGAGATTTCCCTTGGCGCCATCCTCATTAACAACTTCATCTTTTCCCAGTTTCTGGGCTGCTGCCCCTTCCTGGGCTGCTCCAACAAGGTGGACACCGCCACCGGTATGGGCATCGCGGTGGTCTTCGTTATGGGCCTCGCCTCCGCCATCTGCTGGGTCATCGACAACTATATCCTCGTTCCTCTGAATCTTGCTTTTCTGGAGACGCTGGCCTTCATTCTGGTCATTGCTGCTCTGGTTCAGCTGGTGGAGATGTTCCTCAAGAAGTCGGTTCCCAGCCTCTATTCCGCACTCGGTATTTACCTGCCCCTCATCACCACCAACTGCGCGGTGCTGGGCGTGGTGCTGCTGAACGTGCAGAATAACTACAACTTCATCGAGTCGGTTGTCTACGGCATCACCGGCGGCCTGGGCTTCATGCTGGCGATCGTTCTGTTTGCCACCGTCCGGGAGAGAACGCAGTTCTCCGACTATCCGGAGTGTTTTGAAGGCTTCCCGATCTGTCTGGTCTCCGCGGCGCTGGTTGCCCTTGCCTTTATGGGCTTCAGCGGCATGAAGATTATGTAAAGGGAGGAAACGCGAATGAAAACGATTCTCCTTTCCATTATCGTTCTCGGTGCCTTGGGCGCCCTCTTCGGTGCTCTGCTGGCCTATGCCTCAAAGATTTTCCATGTGGAAGTGGACCCGAAACAGGCTGAAGTAAGGGCCTGCCTGGCCGGTGCCAACTGCGGCGGCTGCGGCTACCCCGGCTGCGACGGCTATGCCGCTGCGGTTGCCGCGGGCGAGGCGCCCACCAACAGGTGCGTCGCAGGCGGCGAAGCCACGGCTAAGGCTGTGGCCGCAGTCATGGGCGTAAGTGCCGATGCGGCCGAAAAGATGGTAGCCTTTGTGCCCTGCAGCGGCTCACTGGATGCTGCGGAACTGCGCTTCCACTACAACGGCCCTGAAGACTGCCGTGCCGCCATGCTCTTCGGCGGCAAGAGCAACAAGATGTGCACCTTCGCCTGCATCGGCCTCGGAAACTGCGCGAAAGCCTGCCAGTTTGACGCCATGCACATTGTCAACGGCGTTGCCCGGGTTGACCGCTACAACTGTGTTGGCTGCGGCGCCTGCGTGGATGCCTGCCCGAAGAGCATTGTGAAGCTCATCCCCGAAAGCCAGAAGATCATGCCCGCCTGCAGCAACACCGACAAGGGTGCTCAGGTTATGAAGATCTGCAAGGTCGGCTGCATCGGCTGCATGAAATGCCAGCGCGAGTGTCCTGCCGACGCCATTACGGTGGTCAACAATCTCGCGCAGGTTGACCTGTCCAAGTGCGTCCAGTGCGGCCACTGCTCCGACGTCTGCCCGCGGCACATTATCCCGTACTTTGGAAAAGAGTACGAAAGCTTCGCTGCCAATCAGTAAGGGGGATCTACACATGGCGAAAAAAGAGATTTCCAGAAGAGATTTTCTGAAAGGCATGGCTGCCGGCACCGTCGGCGTTGCCGCTGCCGGCGTTCTGAGCGCCTGCAACTATACCCTGGGTGATTCCAAAAACCTCGGCAAGCCGAAGGCGGCTGCCCCCGCTGCGGCAAAACCGACGACTCCCATTTACAAGCCCGGCACCTATACTTCCAGTGCGAAGGGAATCGGCAGTGATGTTACAGTCACCATGTCCTTTGACGAATTCAGCATCACCGACTGCTCCATCGTTGTTTCGGGCGAGACCCCTGACATCGGCGGCAAAATCGGCGGCGATATGGAGGCTGCCATTCTGGCCGGACAGACGGCGGATGTGGATGCGGTCACCGGCGCCACGGTTACCAGCGACGCCATCCGCAAGGCCGCTGCCGACTGCATCCAGCAGGCGAGCCTCAGCGGCGAAGCCGTTACCCTTTCCTCAAAAGATTCATCCGGTTCCGCTGACTGGCTGGGTGAAGCACCGGAAATTGCCGAAAGCGACATTAAGGAAGAATTGGAGACAGAAGTGCTTGTTGTCGGCTGCGGCACCGGCGGCTGGATTGCCACGATGACGGCGGCGGAAGAGGGTGCGAAGGTTCTGGTTCTGGAGAAGCGCGAGACGCCGACCGGCGTCCGCGAGGACATCGGCGCAATTAATTCAAAGCTGCAGCTTGAGAGTTTCAGCGAGTTCCCGGAGTTCAAAATCGACAAGATGGAAGCCCTTCAGGACATCCTCCGTTATGCCGGCGGTTATGTGGACTCAGACCTCATCAAGACCTGGGAGGACAACTCCGGAGAGCTGGTTGACTGGCTGACCGACCTGCTGGAGGCAACCGGCGACTGGTATATGTCTCTCGAAGGCGGTGTCGGCAATCTGGATCACCCCGAACGGGACAAGGCTTATGCCACCGGTCACAGCCCGCATAAGACCGAGCAGGGCAATGCGAAGGAAGGCCTGAATCTCAGTGCGACCTTCCAGGAGTTCTGCGATAAAACCGGCAATGTCGACTGGCGTCTCCAGACTGCCCTGGTCAAACTTGAGCAGGACGAAGGCGGCAAAGTAACCGGTGTCATTGCGCAGGATCTGACGGATAACAAATATATCCGCGTCAGGGTGAAGAAGGGCGTCATCATGGCGACCGGCGGCTATGCCACCAACACCGACATGATGCTGGCTTTGCAGCCCATGACGATGAAGATGAAGGCCAATGTCCCCATCGGCTCGACGGATGACGGCTCCGGCATCAAGGCGATGCTCTGGGCGGGCGCTATGATGGACCCGACCCACATGTCCATGATGTTCAACCGCTGCAGCGTTCTTCCGACCGAAACGGCCGGTTACCAGACTAACGGCAAATGGTACTGGTTCGGCGAGCAGCCCTTCCTGAAGGTCAACCTGAACGGCAGACGCTTCTGCAACGAGTCCGGTCCCTATGAGTTCATGCTGCACAGTATGTATATGCAGCCGAACCACACCTATGTCGACATCTTTGACGCCAACAACAAAAAGTACACCGAACAGTTTGACGAAGTCGGCTGCTGCCGCCTGTATCCGTTTAACAACGGCGCTATCTCCAACATGCCGTACGATTATGTCTGGGGGCAGATGACGGAAGGCGAGAACTCCCATCTGGAGATGGGCTATCTGCAGAAGGCCGATACTCTGAAAGAGCTGGCGGAAAAGCTGAACATCCCGGCGGACGAACTGGAGAAGACAGTTGAGCGCTACAACGAGCTCTGCGCGAAGGGTGTTGACGAGGATTACGGCAAAGCGCCGCACCGCATGACCCCGGTGGACACGCCGCCCTACTATGGCATCCGCACCTGCGCCTGGCACCTGACGACGCTGGACGGCTGCCGCATCAACACCGACATGCAGGTCCTGCGGGAAGACGGAACGGTCATTGAAGGCCTTTATGCCACCGGTGACTGCTCCGGAGGGTTCTTTGCCCAGACCTATCCGAACCTGTTCACGGGCCTTGCCTGCGGCCGCACCATGACTTTCGGCCGCCGCGCCGCAAAGATTGTCTCCCATCTTTAAAAAGAAAGAAGGACCGATTGATGGAAGTAACCCTGAATGTCGAGGGCCTGATGTGCCCGAAATGTGAAGCCCGCGTCAAAAAGGCGCTGGAGGCACTGACCGGCGTTGAGAGCGCTGTTGCCGACCGCGTGTCAGGTACCGCTGTGATAAAAGGCGAAAACTTGGACACCGCCGTCCTGAAGGCTGCGGTGGAAGAGGCCGGATACAAAGTCCTCAGCTGAGCAATACAATAAGTGGGCCGGGAAGGGAAACGGTTCCTTCCCGGCCCAAATCTATTCCGTGAGGCATTGCGGCGGTCGCCGCGGCGCACAAATTCCGATGTGTATGTACCTGCGGCAGTGAATTTATGAAGAATTCTGAAATTTCAGGCTTATTCATACTGCGCTCATATATCGGGTGTATGATGAGGACAAATTGGAATCATATATCGGTACTCGGTTAGGGGAGGGAGAAGTGATGGTTTCCAGTTACGGTTACGGATATGGCGCTTCCTACGGAACGTCGAATATTTTCTATCTGCTGACGATAGTCCTGTTCTTTGTGAGCCTCATTTGTTCGGGAGTGGTGAAGAGCCGCTTTAACCGCTATGCCAAAGAGCTGACCGCAAACGGCATGACGGGTGCTATGGCGGCGGAGCGGATCCTGCGGGCAAACGGGATCACCAATGTGACCCTGGTGATGACGCAGGGAACCCTGACGGACAACTATAACCCCACCAACAACACATTGAACCTTTCGGAGGCCGTTTACGGCGGGAACAACGTCTCCGCCGTTGCCGTGGCGGCGCACGAATGCGGCCATGCCATTCAGCATGCGCAGGCTTACCCCCTGCTGATGCTGCGCAAGGCCCTGGTCCCGGTATGCAACATCGGTTCCATGGGCTCGTACATTGCGATACTCCTGGGGATCCTGTTCTCCCGGACCGGCCTCATCACCCTGGGCGCAGTGTTGTTTTCCGGCATTGTTCTGTTTAACCTGGTCACTCTGCCGGTGGAGGTAGACGCTTCACGCCGCGCCCTTGCCGAGGTGGAGCGCATGAATCTGCTGACGGATGAGGAACTTGTCGGCGGGAAGAAAGTCCTCTTCGCCGCGGGCATGACCTATTTCATTTCACTCGTCAGCTCCATCGTTCAGCTGCTTCGCCTGCTGAGCCTGGCCAACAGCCGCAGAAGATGAAACAGGAACAGGCGCTGCCCAACCGGTTTTCTCCGGTTCGGAGCAGCGCCTGTATGAATCACGGCTGTTTTACAGCCACTTTTTCTTTTTGAACAGAATCAGCATACCCACAATGATGGCCACGCTGAGCACGATGACCAATGGGTATCCGAGGGGACTGTCCAGTTCCGGCATGTTGGTGAAGTTCATGCCGTACCAGCCCACAATCAGTGTCAGCGGCATGAAGATGGTGGTTACGACCGTCAGCAGTGTGACCGTGCGGTTCTGCCGGACCTCCAGCTGCTCGCGGTACAGGTCGCGGACCTGAATGGCATGGTCCCGCAGCGCTTCGGCGGTGTCGTGGTAGCGGTCCATCCGGTTGGTGAAAAGGTGCAGATAGCGCAGGTTGTCTTCCTCGAAGAAGCCGTTGTCGTTTTCCACCAGTTCCTGTACCATATCGATCAGCTGCTCGTAGTGAATCAGGAGCCGCCGGACAGTTGTACGGATCTTGTTGACGCGGGGGAGGGTGTCGTCCGTTTCTCCGGCGAGAATTCTGTCCTCAATCTTGTCCAGCTCCGTCTCATAACGCTCTATGATCGGATAGTCCCCGCTGATGATCTGTTCCAGAAAGTCGTAGAGAAAATGTTCGATGCTGGGCTCCCGCCAGCGCTTGGCTTCAGCAATGGTATCGACCATCTTCTCCACGGTGTTGTGCTCGTCAATGAATACCATCCCTTTTTCATCCAGGGCAAAGGCGAACTTCAGGTCCCGGGCGGACAGGTTTTCGCGATTCGGAATGCGGAAGGTTCCTGTCAGCGAAGCATAGTTGGACTCCGCCTTGGTGCTGCGGATGTCCTTGACGGTGGGATCGAATTCAATTCTCATCTGAAAGCGTTCGCGTTCAGTTTTCCATTCCTCCGCATTCATCACAGCTATGATCTTCTGTTTTCCGTCCTGCGGCAGTTTTTCCGGCTCACAGGGTACTACGGTGTCCCGGATCAGATAGTACTTCATCGGTTTCTCTCCTTGCTTTATCCTGTCTGGCGTTCTCGAAAAGATGGTTTCCGTTCCCTTTATTCCGCATTCTGCCGCCGCATGGCCTTGTCCCGTCCGACGCCGCAGCCCGGATTGGACAGAAAGCAGTTATGCTGACAGCCGCCGCAGTGTTCATCTTTCTGTGAAATCACGAAGCGCTCCAGCGGCTGAATTTTCATGACTCCTGTGCGCTGGATGACGCAGTTGTGGATGCGCAGGCGGTCCAGCAGTTCCGAAAGAAACAGCGGACCTGTGACCAGAATGCAGTCCGTCCCGGCAACTCTGTCAATCAGCGCTTCGGCGCGGGCCGTCACCTGCGCCCGGGATTCCGGTTGCCGCGGGTCGGCATGCCTCCGCTGGGCAGCGGCTTTGCGGTACCAGGCATCCGCAGAATAGAGCTTTTCGGTGTCCGCAAAGGAGCGGACCGGGACTTCGTTCAGCAGCGGCTCCACAGTGAAGTTCCCCGGGAGAATCAGCTGCGCGGCGGTGTCGGCCATCAGCCGCCCTTCACCCAGCAGGACAGGCCGCCCGGCAGGACTGAACTGTCGCCCGGAATACGGCAGAATGCCGGATTCCTGTGCGGCGGAAACAGCGCGGTCGAACCCGGCGGAATTGTACTTTCCGGTGACTGCCTGTACCGGCGTCCCGGTGCAGATAATGGTCATGCTCATGCTTTTTACCTCAGACGGATAGCCGGTCATCCCGGCAGGTATGTCCCCAGTATAACAGAACTTCGGGAAATTGAAAGGGTTTTTTGTTTTTTGGAGGTGAATCCCAAAATGAGTCATTGCGGAAAATCAGGGTTTTCTGTGCTTCTGCTCCTCCTGCTGATGATATCCCTGCTTTGTGCGTGCGGGATACAAGGCAGACAGGCGGAACCCGGCAGTACAGTAACCGGAACAGAACAGGCGCCTCAGGCCGGGAAAGAGAGCGCAGACGCGGTTTCGGATAATCCGGAGAGCACGAAGCCGGCAGAGGCAGCCGAAGCGGATAGCACGCCCCAGGTACCACAGGAAGAACTCCGGCTCCGCCTGGTGGAACCGATTCTGAACTACAGTCCCGGCACGGCGGGCTCCAGTCTGAAGCTTGCCATCGCGGCAACGGATGTGCTCTCCTTTGCGGCTGAATATGGGGGCAATGTCGACCTCAGTCCGATCTGGGCTGAATTGCCGGAAGAAGAGCAGGCACGCTTTCAAGAGAATGTCGATGCCATTGCGGAGCTGCTGGGCATCATGCGAAGCAACTATGATTCCGTCAGCGGTCTGTTTGAGGATGCAGGGATAAAAGAGCAGGCGGAGCGCTTGGCCGGGCAGGCAGGCGTCTGGGAAAACTGGGATCAGCTGTACCGGTGCCTGAAAAACCCGGATGCCGTAAGCGGCACCGGATGACCCGGGGCTGGCCGTAATGCCCGGGCGCCGGCCCGGCATATGAATAGAGTGAAAAACACCAGCGGCTTCCGCACCCCTGCATGGGAGGGAAGCCGCTGGTGATCATACAGCCGCACTTTGATGTGCGCAGGATGATTTCAGCTGTAGAGAATCAGCGCGATAAATTCCAGCACTTCATCCCCGTCGTTGACAATGCCGTGCATCTCACCGTCATTGCAGATCATGGTGTCTCCCGGGAAAACTCGGACGTATGTGCCATTGTCATTGTAGGTTCCGGTTCCGCTGAGGATGTAATAGATCTCGTTGTCGCCGTGGTGCGTGTGCTCTCCGATGGCGCAGCCCGGCTGAAGGACTGCGTGATTGAAGAGCCTGCCCTTGCCGTAAAGCTCCTCGTCGCTGTTGAGTATTTTGCGCATCTCGGCTGTGCCGGGCCCGCCAAAGGCTGTTTTATACTCCAGTGTCTGTTCTGCTTTTCTGCGAATCATGTTGTGCTCCTTTCTGAATTCATCGGTGAAGTTTTACCCGCAGGTGAAGTTGCTGCTTTTCCTTGTCATAGTCTGCCGCAATGCTGCCCCTGTGCAGCTGCACGATACTCTGTGCGGCGGAGAGACCGATGCCGAAGCCGCCGCCTTTCTGGTTTCGCGAACTGTCGGAGCGGTAGAACCGGTCAAACATCCGTTCCGTCTCCGGCGCTTCCCGTACGCTGTTGGATACCGTCAGTAGGATATTCCGTCCTTCTTCGGCCAGTTGTATGGCGATATCGCCATCCTCCGGGCAGTACTTGACGGCATTGTCGGCAAGGATGGAGCAGAGCTGACCCAGCTGCGCCCGGTCACCGCTGAAGGCAATGCCGGGGGGGATGTCCGTCTCGAACGCAATCCGTTTCAGCTCCGCCGCTTCCCGGAACATTCCGAAGCTCTCCTCACAGAGAGCGGAGAGGCCAAAGGCCTCGGTATTCTGCTGCACAGCGGTTTCATCCATGCGGGCCAGCGTCAGCAGATTCTTTGTCAGCTCCGAGAGCCGCTGCGCCTGCGTGCGGATGTTGCGGCTGTATTTGTTTTCGCCGCTTCGCAGTTCCATGGCGTCCACATTGGCCAGTATGATGGCGAGGGGTGTTTTCAACTCGTGCCCGGCGTCGGTTACGAACTGGCGCTGCCGCTCCATGTTTTCCGCAATAGGGCGAATTGCCCGCTTCGACAGCAGCACCACCAGCCCCAGCATCAGCAGCCAGCTGAGTCCGCCGAGAAGGACAGAGAGCAGCAGCACCCGCAGCACGCTGCGGTGGCGCATGGCACTGTCCAGGAAAACCACCCGGTATCCGCCCTCAGGAGTGGTGTAAATTTTATAACGGTAGTCCTCTACTGAGCCGGACTCCTGGTCCACATCCAGGTTCAGCGCCATGGCGGCGGCATCCTCTTCGCTGACGGTGGCGATGTGGCTGACATCCACAGATTTTACCGCGCAGCGCCCGTCCAGCTCCACCGTGAAGTACACGGCGGAAAGACGCGTATTTTCATCCATGGGGTCGTCCAGAAAGCCCCGGCGCCGTCGCCCGTCTTCACCGGAAAAAGGCTGCTGACCGGGCTGGGCAGCCGGCTGGCCGGCAGGCGCTGAACCCGGATCCCCGGCAAATCGCGGACTGCCGCCGAAGGACATCGAAACGCTCCGCATGGCGAGTTCGTCCAGCAGGGCCTCGGCCTGACGGGTGTTGCTGAAAGCATTCACTGCGTTCAGTACACCCAGCACCACCAGCAGCAGAACCGTTACAGCCGTCATGGCGGTGACAATGAACTTCTTCTGCAGGGTGCGGATCACTTCGGAACCTCCAGCGAGTAGCCGATGCCGCGGCGCACTTTGATCTGCACCCGGGAGCCCAGTGCCGCAAGCCGCTTGCGCAGATAGGAAAGATATACCCATACCACACCGATGTCAGCATCGGTTTCATAGCCCCAGACCTTGACCAGCATGTCCTCGGAGGAGAGGCAGATACCCTGGTTTCTCATCAGCAGCTCCATCAGCTTAAACTCCAGGTTCGGCAGCGAAACCGTGTTCTCTCCGCAGCGCAGCTCACCGTTTGCGGTGTTCAGCGCCAGGTCGCCGAAGGTCAGCACGTCCGGGGTGAAGTCTTCCCGCCGGCGCAGCATGGCGCGCACACGCGCAAGCAGTTCTCCTGTGGCAAAGGGCTTCGGCAGATAGTCATCCGCACCCAGATCCAGCCCGGCAATGCGGTCTTCCACCTCCGCCTTGGCCGTAAGCAGCAGCACGGGCGTGGTGTTGCCCTCTTCCCGCAGGGCCTTCAGAACGGTGAAGCCGTCCATCTTCGGCATCATGACATCCAGAATAATGCCGTCATAGTGTTCCGCCCGGGCATAGTCCAGAGCATCCCGGCCGTCATACACGGCATCAACGGTGTAGTGGTGGTATTCCAGAATGTCCGTAACGGCCTCGCTCATGGCGGGCTCGTCTTCCGCATACAGCAGTTTCATGAACGTGCCTCCATAAAAAAAGACTGCCCCTCACGTTCCGTATCCAGAAGGCCCGGGGCCATGGTGTCGGAAAACACAGTGGGGCAGCCGTTTGCCGGATTACTCCGCGTCGCGGTTGGCGAGATAGTCTTCAATCTGCGCCATAACGGCGTCCGGGTCCAGCCCATGGACGGCACAGGCTTCTTCCAGACTCTCTCCGATGGAAGAGGGGCAGCCAACACAGTGCATGCCGCACTGCATCAGAACATAGGCAATGCCCATGTCGTATTCCAGCATCTCACCCATGGTGGTGGCTTTGGTGATTTCCAATTGATTCATCTCCTCGGACGAAAGATGCGATTATTATAATCATGCCGCCGGACCTTGTCAAGCAAGCGAAGTCCGGAATTCCCGGCAAAACCCAACTGTTTGCTTTTTGTCATTGCGCTGTTGTTGCCAGAGCTTCCAAAATCATGTACAATCCGGATAGCTCAGGCACTCAGGCAGAGGAAATGTCCGAAATCACTGGAAAGGAACGCGACACACATGAAGCTTGGTTTTTACGGCGCAGCACATGAAGTCACCGGCAGCTGCACGCTGATTGAGGTCGGTGAAGTCAGGGGAGTTGTGGATTTCGGTATGGAGCAGGGAAAGGACATTTTTGAGAATGCTCCGCTCCCGGTTGCCGCGGCGGATCTGGACTTTGTCCTGCTGACGCACGCGCACATTGACCATTCCGGGATGCTGCCCAGACTCTGGAAAGAGGGCTTCCGTGGTCCCGTCTATGCAACGCGTGCAACCTGCGCGCTGTGTGAGATCATGCTGCGCGACAGCGCCGGCATCCAGGAGCAGGAAGCTGAGTGGAAAAACCGCAAGGCGCAGCGCAGCGGCGCCCGGCAGACCGAACCGGTCTACACGACAGAAGATGCGGAGAATGTGCTGCGGCTGTTCCGGCCCTGCTCCTACAACCAGGTCATTCAGGTGAATGACAATGTCAGCATCCGCATGACGGATGTGGGCCATCTGCTTGGTTCCGCGGCGATTGAGGTCTGGCTGCACGAAGCGGGAGAAACCCGAAAGCTCTGCTTCAGCGGGGATATCGGGAATTCGAATCAGCCGATCCTGAAGGATCCGCAGTGCGTCCGGGAGGCGGACTATGTGGTCATCGAGTCCACCTACGGCGACCGGCTGCACAGCAGTGTGCGGGCGGACTATGTAACGGAACTTGCTTTGCGGATTCAGAAGACCCTGGACCGCGGCGGCAATGTGATCATTCCGTCCTTTGCGATTGGCCGTACTCAGGAGATCCTCTACTTTCTGCGGGAGATTCAGGAGCGCGGCCTCGTAAGAGGTCATGGGAATTTCCCGGTTTATATGGACAGCCCGCTTGCCATCGAGGCCACGGGAATCTTCCTGCAGTGTGACACGGACTTCGTGGACGAGAAAATGCAGTCCGAGATTCGATCCGGCATCAATCCCCTGGTTTTTCCGGGACTGAAGCTTGCCGTAAGCCAGGAGGAATCCGTTGCCATCAACGAAGACCCTGCGCCTAAAGTCATCATTTCAGCCAGCGGCATGTGCGATGCGGGCCGTGTCCGGCATCACCTGAAGCATAACCTCTGGCGCCCGGAGAGCATGGTTCTCTTTGTAGGATATCAGTCAGTCGGGACGCTGGGGCGTATTCTGGTGGATGGGGCAGAGAGCGTGAAGCTCTTCAACGAAACCATCTGCGTCGAGGCGGAGATCGATACCCTTCCCGGTGTCAGCGGCCATGCAGACAGAGACGGCCTGATCCGCTGGCTTCAGGGCTTTCAGGATAAGCCTTCCTTCGTGTTTGTGAACCACGGAGACGCGGAAACCTGTGAGGCCTTTACCGCCAGTCTGAAAAGCGAATACGGGTATCGCGCCTTTGCGCCGTACAGCGGCGCGGAGTTTGATCTGCTTCAGAACCGGTGGACCAGCTTTCCCGAGGGCATCCGGATTGAGAAGGAGACCGGCGGGACGAAACAGCGCAAATCCAGTCCCGCGTTTCTGGAACTGCTGGAGACAGCCGAGCGGCTGCTGCGCACGGTCCGCGGGCTGGAGGGCCGCGCAAATAAGGAGCTGCGCAGCTACACCGATACACTGAAGAAGCTCATTACGAAGATGGAAAAATAAGGCCGTTCTTGACGAGTATGCCAGGAATATGATACATTACAATATAACCTGCACAAGGGGGTGCGGAAGATCGCAGAACATGTTTTTGAACCGGAATATGCCCTGAGCAAAAATCTGGTGGAGCTGAGCCGGAAGGAACTCTGCTCTGTGGTGGCGGAAATCTGCCGCCAGATTAAGGCGGAATCCGGAGGCAAGGCCTATCACGGCGGTATCTATCCCGAGAACATCAGCCGAAATCCGAAGGGGGAAATCGGTATCGGGCCGGGAAAGAAGAGTGAGTGGACGGGGCAGGAGCTTCAGTATATTGCACCGGAGATCTACTGGCACAACCGCAGTGTTCCGCAGTCTGACGTTTACGCCCTGGGCCTGATGCTGTATTACGGTGCCAGTGCGGGAAAGCTTCCCTTTGAAGGCGAAGCGGGCAATGCACAGCTGATGCGCATGAGCGGGAAGACCGTCTATGCGCCGCCTGCCGCCGGCCGCCAGCTGGGGGACATCATAGAAAAGGCCCTGCGTTTCAAGGAGGGTGAGCGCTACCGCAATCCGGAGGAGCTCGCCATCATGCTGGACTACTGCGAGGACAACCGTCTTCTGAAACAGAAGACCGGTGCGGAGGCAATATTTCAGAAGAATGAAGAGGAACTCAGTGATCTGGAGCAGATTATGCTGAAGATTATTGAAGGGGAGGCGGATGCGGAATTGGCAGCGGAAAAGGAAACAACGGAAGACGATGTGCTGGACCGGATTGTGGAATCGGTCCGGGAAGGCGAGGCCGAAGCGCCGCTGACGGAAGAAGAACTGTTTGTGGCCTCCGGGCTGAAGCGTCCGGAGCCTGTCCGGCGTGAGCCGGAAGAGAACAGCCTTGCGGAGTTTTTCGGTATGGATGAACCGGATCCCCGGGATCCCGCGGAACTGGAAGCGGAGGAGGAGATACGCGTGTACGAACCGGGAAGCAGCAAAAAGGAGGGTATTCCGATCCTGACGGAAGAAACGGATCCGGAACTGGCCCCGATTAAAGTGAAGAACAGAAGCAACTACACGAGGCCCGCGAAAACTGCGGCAAAGGCCGCCAGAAGCGCCAGTGAAAAGGAAGAAACGGAACAGAAGCGCCGGCCCTTTATGGTCGTTCTGCTGCTGTTGGCTGTGTTGCTGATTGCCGCGGTTGTGGCTCGCATTCTGATCTCTGCCTTCGGGCAGAATCCCGGACGCGACAGCGCCGATACGGTTGCGGTGAATTCTTCAGAGGTGATGGAAAACGACGGCAGCCCCGCCGCCGATACGGATGTCGCTGCCATTATGACCGAAGAAGAGCAGCTGCAGCAGGAGCAGGCCGAACAGCTGGCGCAGCAGCAGGCACAGCAGGAGGCACAGCAGCTGCCGGTGGATCCTTCCACACTGCCCCACAGCTATGAAGCCGTCCGCGCCGATGTGGGCTGGCTGCAGGCCCAGCAGGAGGCGCAGGCCCGGGGTGGGTATCTGGTTACCATCAACAGCCAGGAAGAACTGGATCAGGTAATTGCCCTTGCCGAAGAGGCCGGCTTTGACCGTGTCTGGATCGGCGCCCACCGGGTTGACAACAATCTGTACTGGGAAAGCGGAGAGGATGTGACCTTCTATTTCTGGGATCAGGGCGAACCATCCTTCACCGACAGTGGTGACGGAACGGCCGAAGACTACCTGATGCTCTGGAATCACGGCGGCGTCTGGTGCTACAATGACAGCCGCGAAAACCCGCTGACGGACTTCTACGGCATGTACGGCGGCCGCATCGGCTACGTGGTGGAAAAGGTCGGATAACGGCCGTTATTCGGGAAACGCTGTCCGGGGCGCGCTGACAGAAGCGCGTCCCGGTTTTGACGGATAATCTGTTATAACGCAGGAAAGAAGGAACTATTTTTGAAGCAGTATGTGGTAACGGGAATGAGCTGTGCTGCCTGCCAGGCACGGGTCGAGAAGGCTGTCTCCGGTGTTCCGGGTGTCACCGCGTGCAGTGTCAGCCTCCTGACTAACTCCATGGGCATTGAAGGGACAGCCACTGACGAAGAGGTCATCCGTGCGGTGGAAAAAGCAGGCTACGGCGCCAGCCTGAAGGGGGCGCAGGAACAGAAAAGCGCCTCAGGCGGCAGCTTTGCCGCCGAAGAGGACGCCCTGAAGGACCGCGAAACCCCCAGGCTGAAGCGCAGGCTCATCCTGTCGGTGGGCTTTTTGCTGGTCCTGATGTATATGACCATGGGCCACAACATGTGGGGCTGGCCGCTGCCCGCTTTTTTTGAACATAATCACCTCGCTCTCGCACTCACGCAGATGCTGCTGGCCCTGATTGTGATGGGGATTAACCGCAAGTTCTTTACCAGCGGCTTCAACTCCCTGCTGCACGGTGCGCCGAATATGGACACCCTGGTGGCGCTGGGCTCCGCCGTGAGCTTCGGCTGGAGTCTCTTTGTCTTTTATCAGATGTGCGGCATGATCACCCGCGGCGCGGACAACATGCAGCTGATGGACCTCTACCACAATCAGCTGTACTTTGAATCTGCTGCCATGATTCCGGCGCTGATTACGGTCGGCAAGATGCTGGAGGCCATGTCCAAAGGCCGCACCACCGACGCTCTCAGAAGCCTGATGAAGCTGGCGCCGAAGACGGCCGTGCTCCTGCGGGACGGAAACGAAGTAGAGGTTTCCATTGACGAGGTACGCTCCGGCGATGTCTTTATTGTACGCCCCGGCGAGAGCATCCCGGTGGACGGGATTGTGCTGGAAGGCAGCAGTGCCGTCAATGAATCCGCACTCACCGGTGAGAGCATTCCTGTGGACAAGGCGGAGGGCGACACCGTCAGCGCCGCCACCACCAACACAGCGGGCTTCCTCCGCTGCCGGGCCACCCGCGTCGGGGAGGATACCACGCTCAGCCAGATCGTACACATGGTGTCTGATGCGGCAGCGACCAAAGCACCCATTGCCCGCATTGCGGATAAGGTTTCCGGGGTGTTTGTCCCGGCGGTCATCGGCATTTCCGTGCTGGTCATTGCAGGCTGGCTTCTTCACGGGGAGAGCCTCGGGTTCGCCCTTGCGCGGGGCATCTCCGTTCTGGTGATTTCCTGCCCCTGCGCACTGGGCCTGGCTACGCCCGTCGCCATTATGGTCGGCAACGGCCTCGGCGCAAAGAACGGCATCCTCTTCAAGACCAGCGAAGCCCTGGAGACTGCCGGCAAAGTGCAGATTATCGCACTGGACAAGACCGGCACCATCACCGAGGGCAGACCGCAGGTAACGGATCTTCTTCCCGCCGGCGGATGCACGGATCAGGACCTTCTGCAGATTGCTTATGCGCTTGAAGCGAAGAGCGAGCATCCCCTGGCCCGGGCCGTTGTTTCCGAAGCCGAGCGCCGGGGCATGACGGAGGAAGAGGTAACAGACTTCCGGGCTCTGCCGGGAAACGGCCTCACAGCAAAAATGGCCGGGAAGATTCTGCATGCCGGGAACCGAAGCTATATCGGCAGGCAGCTTGAGTTTCCCGCGGAAGCGGAAGCCGCTGCCGCCGAACTGGCGGAACAGGGAAAGACGCCGCTGTTTTTCGCCGAAGACGGCCGTTTCCTCGGCATTATTGCCGTGGCTGATGTGCTGAAGGACGACTCGGCTGCCGCCATTACTGCTCTTCGGAATATGGGTGTGGAAGTCTGCATGCTGACCGGTGACAACGCGCGCACTGCCAAAGCCATCGGCGCTCAGGCCGGGGTCGACCGGGTCATTGCCGATGTTCTCCCGGACGGCAAGGAGGCCGTTATCCGGAAGCTTCAGCAGCGCGGGAAGGTTGCCATGGTAGGCGATGGAATCAACGACGCTCCGGCCCTGACCCGGGCGGACATCGGCATCGCCATCGGGGCAGGGACGGATGTCGCCATTGACTCTGCCGACATTGTCCTGATGAACAGCAGGCTCTCCGACGTAGCTTCGGCGGTGCGCCTGAGCCGGGCAACACTCCGCAACATTCATGAAAACCTGTTCTGGGCTTTCTTTTACAACGCCGTATGCATCCCGCTGGCGGCGGGGCTCATTACCAGCTGGAAGATGAACCCGATGATCGGGGCCGCGGCCATGAGTCTTTCAAGCTTCACGGTCTGCATGAATGCCCTGCGCCTGAATCTGTTCAACATGCACGATGCTTCACATGACAGGCCACTGCGCAGGTGCGCCCTTCCGGAAGAGACTGCGGACACTGCCGCAGAGGCGGTTGCGTCATCAGACAGTGCCGAATGCGCCGAGGCGGCGGAACCCCGGGGCGAAAGTGTCAGGTTCCGCATCGACGGCATGATGTGCCACCACTGCGAGGCCGCCATTAAGAAGGCGCTGGAACGCCTTCCCTTTGTGGCGGAGGCGGGCGCCGATTTTGAAACCGGTATCGCCACCGCCGTGCTTAGCGGCGATCTGGACGAGGATGCGGTCCGAAAAGCGGTGGAAGAGGAGGACTACGGTTATCTCGGTCTCCTGTCATCCGGTTCAGACGACGGAAAGTGAAAACCCGGACAGTTCGGCAGGCCGCGGGCCTGTAACAGAAGGGCGTTGCCTCCGGCCAGCTTGTTCGGCTGGAGGCAACGCCCTTTTTCGCATATGTCAGTCAGATATGCTGTTTTCAGGACACCCACCGGTCCGCACAGACGGGATTCTTCTGCGCTGCCGCGTGTCGGTTCTTATTCGAATTCCAGCACCCGCTTCATTCTCACCAGCGTCAGGCGGTTGCGAATGGCGGCGGAGATGTCCAGCGCCTCTTCGGCGAGGCTCGGGTCGATGCCGATGTGCTCCGGCAGGTACTTGCAGCCGCAGGCCCGGTAAAGTGCTTCCAGTTCCTCTGCCGGGGGAATGGCGGCGATGATCTCCCGGAAATCGTCCCAGTGGTCCACAATGTTCTGCGGGTCGAACTTTCCGAGGATGTCATTGGCATTTTCCTTCAGGATACCGTCACAGAGACGCTCTCCGAACTTCTCCAGCACCCATTCCTTCGTCAGCGGCTCGAAGGGCTTTGCCTTCGGCGTCATGGCGGCGAGCCTGTGGTATTCCCGGACGCACTGGAAGGTGCCGACGCCCACACACTCGCCGTGGATGCCCTCGGCCTGCTCAAAGCGGGGCGGCTTCATCTCCACCAGGTGGGCCATCAGGTGCTCGGCACCGGAGGCGGCACGGGAGTTGTCCCACAGCTGCATGGTCAGTCCGCTCTTCATCTGCGCCATGGTCATGGCTTCGTGGTCAATTTCACCGGTCGCGGCCATTTTATCGGCCGCCTCACGCATGATGTCCAGCGCCTCCTGCGCCAGGCCCGCCACCATCTCGCAGTAGTCTTCGCCGGCGACCATCGTCGCCATCTTCCAGTCGGCGAGGGAGATGTACTTTGCCAGGATATCGTTGACACCGCTGGAAACCAGGCGCTTCGGCGCACCCTTGATGATGTCCAGATCCGCCACAACCAGGGCCGGCGCCTTCATGGAGATGGACTTTTTCTGCCCGTTCAGGATGACCGAGCAGATGCTCGCCGTAAAACCGTCGCTGCTTGCCAGCGTCGGGACGGCGACAAAGGGAATGCCGAGCTTGTATGCCGGATAGCGGCCAAAGTCCATGATGGTGCCGGCGCCGAAGGCCACCAGCACTTCGGGATCTTCCAGCTTCGTCATCATGTCCTCAATCAGAATGTCTTCCGAGCGCAGGCCCTGAGCCGGCAGAACGATCTCCTGGTCGGCTTTGACGTGCTTGCCTTCCGTCAGGGCGTAGATGTTGCTGTCGTAGACCACGGTGCGGCGCTTGTCCGCAAGGCCGACGGCGGCCATATATTCCTCGAATTTGCTGAGTGCGTTGTATTCCACAACGACCATTTTGGTTTCCAGTTCGTGGGTCCGGCCGCAGCGGCACGGGCCGACGTACTTTGAGCAGTCCATAATCATAGGTCAGTATTCTCCTTCTTTCTCCTGCCGGATTTGCCGGCTGTTTGCTGCATGCTTTGCATTCTGTTCAGAGAATACTTCAAGCGGTGGCAAAAGTCAAGAAACTGTTCGCCGGCGGGCAGAGCCTTCGGGATGAAAAAGCCTTAAAAATATGCCAAAAAACCGGAATTCCATACTTGACGCGGGCCCCCGTCTGTGGTATAGTCTCCATTACCTGTCGGACGAGAGGCTTTCTTTTTGCGCGCTCTTCGTTCCATACAGGGAGGCAATGCCTGCCG
>CAZBXX010000029.1:0-22800 GCA_964495965.1 uncultured Oscillospiraceae bacterium
GCACCCACATGAGCATGGAGGACATCGGCGTGGTTCGCTCCATCCCCGGCATGGTGATCTTTGAGCCCGTGGACGAGGTGCAGCTGCGCGCCGCCATGCCCGTTCTGGACGCCTATGAAGGCCCCGTCTACGTCCGCCTTTTCCGCAAGGAACTGCCGGTTGTCTTCGGTGAGGACTACAAGTTTGACCTCTTCAAGGCCGACACTCTGAAGGAGGGCAAAGACCTGACCATTTTTGTCAGCGGCTTCCTGACAAAGGATGTGCTGACGGCCTCCGAGCAGCTGGCTCAGGATGGCGTTGACGCTGAGATCATCAACATCCACACCATCAAGCCCATTGACCGCGAGGCTGTCATCGCCTCCGCCCGCAAGACCGGCACGGTCCTGACGGTTGAGAACCACAACGTCATCGGCGGCCTGCAGTCCGCCGTTCTCGAGGCCCTTGCGGCCGAGAAGATCCCCGTGTGCGCCGTTGGCGTGGAAGACCGCTTTGGCGAGGTCGGCAAGCTCCCGTATCTGCGGGAAGCCATGGGCCTCACGGTGGAAAACATCGTGGCCGGTGCGAAGAAGGCGCTGAGCCTGAAGTAAGCACACCCGCAGCAATAGGGAAAGGGACAGGCGAACTGTCCCTTTCGTTTCACGGGACGGGCTCATTTGCTGTCCGCCTCTAAAACTATGAAATGACAGGAGAGTTTCATGATGAAAATTGCAATCGGAAGCGACAAATCCGGCTTTTCCGCTAAGGAAGCCATCAAGGCCTGGCTGACGGAAGCCGGCATCGAGTTTGACGATCTTGGCACAACCGACCTGGAGCAGGTGCACCCCTATTACCAGGTGGCAAGCGAAGTCGCCCCCCTGGTTCAGAACGGAACCTATGAAAAGGCCGTGCTGATCTGCGGCACCGGCGCCGGCATGTCCGTCGTTGCCAACAAGTTTAAGGGTGTGTATGCCGTTGCCTGCGAAGGCGTGTATTCCGCCAAGATGGCCCGCGCCATCAACAATGCCAACGTCCTCTGCATGGGCGGCTGGATTGTCGGACCGGAAATGGCCGTTGAGATGGTGAAGACCTTCCTGAACACGGCCTGGTGCCAGGATCTGGAAGACTGGCGTGCGGCCAACATGCACAAATTTGCCGCGAAGGTCGATGAAATCGAGGCGAACATCTATGGCGCTTGATTTCATCTATTCCCAGCCGGTCAAAATCTTTTTCGGCGAAGGGAAGTTCGCCATGCTCGGCAGCGTCCTGGAGGAGCTGGGTGTGCAGCGCTGCGTCATCGCCTGCGGCAGGCATTTTGCCCCCACCGCGCGGGAGATGCAGGAGAAGGATGCCCGCATCGTCGGCGTGTTCGGCGGCGTGGAGCAGAACCCGCAGCTTTCGGGCGTCGCGGAGACAGCCCGCCTGGCCCGGGAAGCCGGCGCCGACGCCGTGCTGGGCGTGGGCGGCGGCAGCGCCATTGACACCGCCAAGTTTGCCGCGGCCATCGCCCTGGGCGACGGGGAAGCGGAAGACTATTACTACGGCAGAAAGCCCTTCCCGGCTGAGCGTCTTACGATCATTGCTGTCCCCACCACGGCCGGCACCGGCAGCGAAGTGACGCAGGTTTCCGTGGTCAGCAACGGCACCGAAAAGAAGACCATCAACAACCCCGTCTTCATGCCGAAGGCCGCCATCGTGGATCCGGTGCTGAGCAGCACGGTTCCGCCTCGCACCACCATGAACACCGGTCTGGATGCCATGGCCCACGCGCTGGAGGGATACTGGAGCAAAAACCACCAGCCCATCTCCGATCTGATGGCCGTTGAGTCCGTCCGCCTGGTGCTGGAGAATCTGGAGACGGCATACAGAGACGGCGGCAATATGGAAGCCCGCGGCAACATGGCGCTGGCCTCGCTGCTGGGCGGCCTGAGCTTTGCCCTGCCCAAGACGGCCGGCAGCCACGCCTGCAGCTATCCGCTGTCCGAGGACTATCATCTGCCCCACGGCGAAGCGGTTGCCTTCACGCTGGACAGCTTCGTCCGTATCAACGCGGACGAACGGCTGGAGCGGCTCTGCCGCCGCATCGGCCTCGCCGGCACGGAAGAGCTGGCGCAGCGCATCGCAGCACTCAAGGAGCTGGGCGGCCTGCGCAGGACGCTTGCCGACCTGGGCGACGTGGACCTGGACAAGCTGGCGCACGACTGCGCCGTGCATGGCCTCATGCAGAATAACCCCGTCTCCATGGACGAGGCTGCCCTGAAGGCCATGTTTGAGAAGCTGAGATAAGCTTTTTCCGGCAATAATCCGAAACGATTCTGAGAAGAGGCTGAGAGGATACCGCCATGAAAGAAGATCTGAAATACACCCTGATGGTCATCGGGATGGTGGTATCCTGGTCCATCTACTATGCGGTCAGCAAGGTGGTTGTGGACGCGACGGGCTCCGCACTGCTGGCAGGCTTCCTGCTGCGCTCAGCGGCCCTGGTTTTCCTCACTGTGCAGCTGGTGGCGGATAAGAACTTCTCCAGGCTCTTTCATCAGGGGAAGGCCGTCCGCATTCTCGTGATGATTGGCGTCTTCGGCTTCCTGCTGGACCTCTTTGCAAATCTGGGCTATGCCAGCGGCTCCCTGAGCACGGGCACCGCCCTCCTGAAGACCGACGTGGTCATGGTGAACCTCGCCACGGTCATTCTCTACCACAAAAAGCTGTACATTTCCGACTGGATCGGCACCGCCGTCATGCTCTTCGGCGTGCTGCTGGTGCTGGGGGTCGACTTCGGCGGCATGACCTTCCACGTGACGGATCTCTATTTTCTGCTCTCGGCCGCCTGCGTCAGCATCAACGCCTTTGTCATCAAAACCGCTCAGGAAAAGTACCACGAAGACGCGGACATGATCTCCTACTACAACAACGCCGTCGTTCTGATTCTCTTTGCGGGCAGCGCCGCCCTGCACGGGGATTTCCATCTCCCCGCAAATCTGAGCGCCGGCTTCTGGTGGCTGGTGGTGCTGGGCGGTCTCGGGCAGACGGGCATCTACTTCTTCTATTACCGGAACCTCAAGCATTTTGAAGTCTGGCTGGTCAAGCTCTTCCTGCTGCTGATGCCGGTGCTGAGCTGCTTCATCGGGGTCTTCTTCCTGCATGAGGAGCTGACCGTCATGAAGATGCTGGGCATTCTGGTGGTGCTGTCGGGCGCGGTGATCATCCTGCAGCGCGGCAGAATCAACCACGAAGGCCGCCCTGCAAGAGAACCTGTCAAATAAAACCAAAATTCAAGAATACAAGCCGCAGGGGGTGAAGCATGTCCTACCAGGGCGATAACTTAATGACAGTGAAGCGCTCCAACCGCGGGGCGGCGCTGCGCATTCTGCACGAGCAGGGGGCGATGTCGCGCAAACGTCTGGCGGAGAACATGAACCTGACCCCGGCAGCGATTACCAAAATCGTCGGCGAAATGATCGGCGAGGGTCTGCTCTCAGAAGGGGAGATGCTCTCCAGCGGGAATGCCGGCAGACGTGAGGTGCTGATCGGCATCAACAACAAAAGCGCATTCGGTCTGGGGATTCTGATTCAGCTGCAGACGGCTATGGTCTCGGCTGTCCGGCTGGACGGCAGCGTGGTTTTTTCTGAGGAAGTTACACTCCCGGCGGCTGCCCCGGCTTCGGAAACCGTGGAGAAGCTCTCTGCACGGCTGCTTGAGATGGCGGCGGAGCACGGGATTACGGAAGACCGGATTGCCGGATTGGGCATCGCAGTGCGAGGGATTACTTCGGAAGACGGCCGTGTGGTACGCAACAGCTTCGGCGCCCTGAAAGAAACCGACTTCCCGCTATGTGATGCCTTTGAAGCACAGACCGGCCTGCACACCGTGATGGAAAACAATGTCCGTTCGCTGCTGGCGGCGCAGATGTTTCTCTCCAAAGACGGGACAAGCTCCGGTGCGCAGTTCTTTGTGCGCAGTGGTACCGGCATTGGGGCGGCGCTTTCCATCGACGGAGAAATCTGGCACGGTGTAACGGCACAGTGTGCCGAAATCGGGCACATCCCGGTGGTGCGCCGGGGCGGTAAACCCTGCCACTGCGGCAAGAGCGGATGCCTGGAAACCATTGCTTCACCCGGCGCCATACGCGAGGATGCACGGAACCTGCTTTCTCCGGAAAGAACGCCGCTTTTGTGGAGGCAGTTCGGGGACGGAAACGGAGAGCAGATGACTGCGCACGATGTGTTCCTTGCCGCCAGCAACGGGGACACGGGTGCAGCCGAAATCGTCGACCGGGCGGTTCAGGCTCTGGGTGCAGCCGTCAAGGCGGTCATCTATCTGGTGGATCCGGGGAAAATTGTCCTGTACGGCGGGATGTTTGACGATCCTTATTACCTGTCACGCCTGAACAGCGAGCTGCAGGAGGGCGTGGACAGCCGGCACACCGTGGTCATTGAAAAAAGCCGCTTCAACCGGCAGCTGGAAGAGCGGGCAGCATGCCTGCTGGCAGTGAAGGAATTCATGGACAGAGGAGGAATCCGCCTGTGAAGGACGAAATGTTGAGAACCCTTAAAGAGAAGAATCCCGTCCTGAAGATTTACAGTGTACGGGATCCGGAGTTTGCCCGCTACGGCCGAGTGCTGGAAGCGGATACGGCGGAGCTTTTTCACGTGCTGGACACCATGCCCATTCCGGAAGCGGGGAACAGCTACCGGGCGTCGGTTCCGGAACTGGAAACGCTGGAGATCATGAAGTTTTTCCGCCGGGTTTCCTTCGGGGACATGGACATTGAAGCCGGTTACTGTAACGGAAACGGCTTTACCCTCAACGCACTGGAGTACCACAAGTGCAGCGAGGTAAACTTCAGCACCACCGGGCTGGTGCTGCTGCTGGCGCTGCCGGAGCAGCTGAAGGACGGCGTGCTGAACAGCGCGGACTGTGTAGGCTTTTATCTCCCTGCCGGCGTAGTGGTGGAGATCTTCCCCCTGGTGCTCCACTTTGCACCCTGCCGCGTCTCGGAAGCCGGTTTCCGCTGCCTCGTGGTCCTGACCCGTGGCACCAACGAGCCGCTGAATCATGTGGACCTCTCCGCCCCCGGCGAAGAAAAGCTCCTTTGGATGCGCAACAAGTGGATGACCTGCCACCCAGATTCTCCTCAGAAGGAGAAGGGGGCGTTTGCCGGTATCTTCGGAGAAAACCTGCAGCTGAAGATCTGAAGATAACGCCACCGGCGGCAAAGATAACAGAAAATGCAGGGGGCTGTCTCAAAACACCCTGTCAATGCGAACCTGTTCTCAGACAGGTTCTTCATCACGACAGATTCTGGTATTATGAGACAGCCCCTGACTATACCCAAAGGGATTAAACCATGATGTTATGCAGCCGGCCGATGCCTTCAATCTCAACGTCAACCGTGTCACCGGGCTTCAGCCAGACACTGTCGCCCAGGTCTTTCTTTTCCAGAGCAACGCCGCTGGGCGTCCCGGTGAAGATCAGGTCACCGGGCTCGAGACGGATGTATTTTGAAGCATAGCTGATGATCTGCGCGCAGTTGAAGATCATCTCGGTAATGCAGCCGTCCTGACGGAGTTCTCCGTTTACATAGCTGCGGATGCTGTGGGCAGCATTCGGGTCGAAGCTGTCCGCGGTAACCACCCAGGGGCCACAGGGGCCGAAGCCGGGCATGGTCTTGCCGACCAGGAACTGGCTGGTCCGCATCTGGCTTTCCCGACAGCTCAGATCGTTGCCGCAGGTGTATCCGAACACATACTGCAGCGCATCCTCTTCCGGGACGCCCCAGGCAGTTTTCCCCATGACAAGTACCAGTTCTGCTTCGTAGTCATAGCTTAGTTCCCATGGGGGGAGTTCCACTGCCGCACCACAGGGGACGAGGGCGTCTGCAAACTTGGAA
This sequence comes from uncultured Oscillospiraceae bacterium, assembly GCA_964495965.1. Classification (GTDB taxonomy): domain Bacteria; phylum Bacillota; class Clostridia; order Oscillospirales; family Oscillospiraceae; genus Limivicinus. Next base: position 5,868 of record CAZBXX010000029.1, read on the forward strand.
AACAGATTTGGCGCTTTCGGCTGGGTGAAACCGGTGGCTTTGGTGTGACTCAGATAGTTAAAGCCGACGCAGACCAGTTTCCCGGCGGGATTCACGACATTTTCAAACTGCGGAACGGATACCAACGGCAGGCCCGGGTCGGCAGCCAGTGCGGCAAGAGGCGCGGGGTCCTCACCCGCGATCAGATCCTGCAGGGAAAACGGGCAGCCTGCTGCAGTCAGATCCACAACGCCGCGGGGTGTTTCTGCGGCAAGATGGATAGCTTCTTTAACCTTGATGTTTGCAAGTTTCATCTTGAATTCCTTTCTGTCGCATCGCTCTGCCTGTCTGGCAGTACCGGTACGGCATGTGTTGTTTCAGGCATATTATCAGATTGCCTGCAGAGACCTGTCCGGAGGTCATTCCTCTTCTTCATTCAGCCGGGCGGAGAGAATGCCGGGGATGCAGGAGATACTTTGCAGCGCATCCTCAGGGTTTTTTACGCCCTGAAGCACAAGAACGGCTTCATAGTCGTCGCTCTTTTCACCGGCCTGCCGGACAAGAAGCCGCCGAAGGGAGATGTGCTGGTCACTGCAGTTGCGCAGGACGGCATCCAGAACGACCTTGTCCCGGTAGTGCAGGATGATGGAATACTTCGGACGGATGCGGATGCGTTTTCCCAGGCGGGCGAGGGCGGTTTCCGTTATCAGCACGAGCAGCGTCGCCAGAATACCCCCTTCATAGTATCCGCTGCCGAGCGCGAGGCCGATGATACCTGTGGTCCAGAGACCGGCGGCGGTGGTCAGCCCTTTGATGTCGGAGGCTTTGGTGACAATGATGGTTCCTGCACCGATAAAGCCCAGACCGGTGATGACCTGCCCGCTGATACGGGTGACGTCAGCCGGCAGATGCAGACCCAGATACAGATAATTCCCGGTGGCGGCGGCAACTGCCCCGCCCAGACAGACCAGAATATGGGTACGGAACCCGGCTGGCCGGTTTTTCATGCTGCGCTCAATGCCGATGGCTGCGCCGCACACAACGGCAAGGAACAGCCGAACCACCAGGGACGGATAATCCATCCCGCGCAGAGAATCAAAAAACGGTAACATGCTTCCTGCCCTCCTACGAAATCAGCTCCTGTACGGAACGGACACAGGGCAGTTCCGCAACGGAACTGAGCATACCGGAGCGGGAACAGTTCTCACGGTTCATCCGGACAACGAAGACTGCCGAAGCCGGGGAATCCGGCCGCTCAATATCCACGTCGTAGATGTTTGCATATTCATTTTCAATGGTGGAGCTGATCAGCGCGATGTCGGCCGCTTCTTCCATTTCCACGTTCAGGGTGATGTTCCGCAGCCGCCGCTTGAAGAGAAGCTCCAGCGGCAGCATACCGTTCAGCACCAGCGCAATGAGAACTGCCACCGTCAGTACCAGCTCATAGTATCCCGCACCGGCAGCAAGCCCCATGCAGACATTGGCGAACAGGCCGGTTGCCGTGGTCAGACCCCTGACCTGCTGGTGCGCGATCTTCAGAATCGTACCGGCGCCCAGAAAACCGATGCCTGTAATCGCCTGCGATGCCAGACGTGAGGCGTCGAATTTTTCACCGACCAGCGCTACCGCGTCCGCCCAGGTGGTCTGCAGCATCTGATACTCATAGAGCGTGATCGTAACGCTCAGTGCGGCGCCCAAGCTGATAAGGATATAGGTGCGAAGGCCGGCTGCGCTGTTCTTCCTGGAGCGGCCGGACCCCAGCAAACCGCTGCAGAACATTGCCAGCAGCAGCCGGAACAGAACACCCCCGAAGGTAAACCCGCGCAGCGGATCAAAAAGGGAAAGCATGAATCGGCATCCACCTTTCCGAAAGGAATTCTCTGTAAAATCCAGGATATACAGTATACTATACCAAGAGGGGATTCTTTGCAAGCGGAAAAGCGCATCATGAAGCAACCGGCCGGCTGAAAACTCAGCCGGCCGGTTTGCCGGGTTGAAAGAGAACCGGAGCACTGGTGAGGGTAATGGTTTCCTGGGTAACGGCCTGCGGTTTTCCGTTCAGCAACGGCCGGTAACTGTACTGGAGCGCGGCGCTGTAGGTGACATTTTTCCCGGTTGCGGTAACCAGATAAATGCCGTCTTCCCCCGGAACAAAGTGGAGATCCACGGCGCCTTTGACGGCCTTCATCGTCCAGCCATCCATCGGATCCACCCGGTACCAGCGGACGCCGGATGCTGTCCCGTACACCTTTGCCGTAAGCCCGTCGCCATCCCGGACAATCTGTACGCCCTGCAGACGGCTGTCCTGCCATAGTTTGTCATACCAGAGTGTGTAGCGTTTCTGCAGCGCCGCCGCGAATTTCGGTGCATCGCTGGTATAGTTGTTCTCCCAAAGCAGTTGGTTGAGCTTCTGCGAAGGCGCCAGACTCTCCACCAGGGTGTCCATACCGCCTTCATTCAGTTCCAGCCACAGCGGCCGCAGCACGTTCAGACAGACGTCCTGAAGTTCCCGGAAGAAATCGCCCTTTGTCAGCACCTGCATCAGCCACATATCCGGGAACCCGTCGACCCGACCCTGCCGGCTGCTCAGAAAGCCCTGTTCGGCGAGGTTTCCGTAATCGAAATCCCAGGCCGGTCCGGACTGCAGAAGTGTGAGGCCGCCGTCTTCGGCCCGGTCGGTGTAAAAAAACTCGCTTGCAAGGAAAGCATCGCAGTTCGTCATCAGCGCATCGATGGAGTAGCGGAGGGCCAGAGAATACAGGTCGAGATACTCGCTGTAGTGACGTCCGTTGCGGTTATAGCCGGAATCGGCAAAGAGCCCGTCTTCCATCTCCTGAAAGAACAGCGCAATCTCCCGAACCTGTTCATAGCTGGCGTACTCCGGCTCACGGATGACGACCTGCGCCCCCTGCCGGGTCACAAACCAGCAGCGGGACTCGGGAAAACGGAAGTCCAGTTCCAGCAGGTAGCCGCCTTCGCCGCCGGGCTTCAATTCGGATCCAGTGGCATACTGATAAGCCTGGATCCCTGCCCGCAGCAGTTCGTCTTTGGTACCGGCGCCCTCCTTCTTCAGGCTGACATTCGTTCGTGCATAGAGCACTTCACCGAGGCGGGAACTGGCAGTGTTCATGGTAAAGGGCTGACGGACCACACGTGTGGCATACCGGGTATCCTCATTGAGAAAGGCTGACTTTCGGATGTTGACGCGGTTTTCCTGTATTTCAGCTTTCTCCGTCAGCAGGTAGGTCCCGCGGTACTGCCGGTTTACGTACAGATCCACATTTTCGACCGAGAGGGCGGAGGAACCGCCCATCTGCTGGAAGAGTGTCATGGCAACGGTGTTGTAGAGTCCGGTCCGGTCATGGCGGCCGGTGCTGACGTTGTTGGATAGCAGGCACCAGCTCTTTGCGGTGCCGGCACCGTCAATCAGCTGGGCACCTTCTTTCAGGTTTACATTATAGGGGCGCTTATTGCCGGAAATCGTCCAGCTGGCATTGCCGCGTCCGGAAAGGCTTTCCACCTCAGCTTCGGCAGCGGACTCACCTGTCGGGCTCAGTTTGACCAGATACCCGCTTCCACTCGCTGATTTTCCTTCGTGGATGGTGGTGAGCGGCACATCCAGACTGATGTGGAGGGAAGAAAGCACATCGGACTTTATGAGCGATACGGTCTCGGTGATGGTTGTATCTCCGCTTTTGCAGCTTACGGTCAGGACATAAGAAACACCGGGCTTCATGTCGCCGAAGAGCGTAGTCAGGTCCATGTCTTTTCCCAGGCCGGTTTCATCCAGCTGCAGACTGGCGCCGGAACGTTTACCGCTGAGCGTTGCTCCGGCGGGGCCCGCCAGTGTTATATGGCTGTAATCCGCCGAGGACGGCAGCATCAGACAGCGGCGCCCGCCCGCCGCCTGCAGGGAGACTTCAGTTTCCGGGCTGGCGGCATCCGGCCGGTAGCGAAGTGAAATATTCTGTCCGCCGGCAGCCCGGGCAGTAGTCGGAAACAGCAGAACAAAAAGAATAACAATCACTGCCATAAGGGCGCAGCGGTCCGCTGAGCGGTGCAGGGGATGTGACATAGGGGAGTTCCTTCTTCCGAGACAGATTCGGATTGATCATCACGGAGTCAACAATACTCTTGATTTCTTCAGTCAGGGATGATATGATATGCCGCACTGCGCAGCTGCCCGGGTCGGGCACCGGGGCAGAATCCGTGAGTTCGAAACCATCCTCACGTAAAACAAAACTAAGGAGAAAACAGAACATGAAAAACAAGAACGCTGCTTATCTGGCGCAGGGTGCCATGATCGCCGCTCTCTATGTGGTGCTGACGCTGTTTATCAACGCCTTCAATCTGGCAAGCGGTGCCATTCAGGTACGCATCTCGGAAGCGCTGACAATTCTGCCGGTGTTCACGTCCACGGCGGTGCCGGGGCTGTTTATCGGGTGCATCCTTGCCAATATCCTGGGTGGCAATCACATTCTGGATGTGGTTTTCGGCAGCCTTGCCACCCTGCTTGGCGCCATCGGTACCCGGAAGCTCCGGAGCGCACATCCGCTGCTGGCACCGGTGCCGCCCATTGTGGCGAACACCATGGTGGTGCCCTTCGTGTTGAAGTACGCCTACGGCCTCCCGGCTTCCGTACCTTTCATGATGCTGACGGTCTGCATTGGCGAAGCGCTGTCCTGCGGAGTGCTGGGAATACTGCTGTACTATGCGCTGCGTAAGCGGAAAGAAAAGGTCCTCAGGGAACCGCAGGAAGAAAACAGCTGAATCACAAAACAGGCGGTCTCAGCCCGCATGTCACTGCGAACCGGTCTTCGGATCGGTTCGCATTCTGTTGCAGAGCCTGAGACAGACGCATTTCCGGGTGGAACGGCAGTTTTTTACAGGCTGTGCTCCTCCGGCCGGCGGCGCTCACCCCGCGGAAGCGGGAAGGAAGCAGAGAGGTCAACACCCGTCAGCAGCTTTACCAGCCAGATAAAGAACAGCAGCACCAGCACCGGGATGATGCAGCTGGTCACAATCATGACGGCCAGGGTCTCCACAAAGCGGTTAAGGATGTTTGCGGCCTTGTCCGTAAGACTGTCCGCTGTTTCTGAAAGGCGGCTCAGGATGGAATTAATGATGTTTTTGTCATCGGCGGCATCCGCAAGGGCGGCGGTCTCATCCGAAAGCGCCTCGGCGGAACTGATGGTACGGTCAATGGACTCCCGGTAGGCGCTGTAAATCATATCCGAGACCCGGATGCTGAGGGGTATGACAAAATAAAAGGCAAGAGCGATGATGCCGATTTTTGCCGCAAGACGCTTCAGCACGCGCCCGCTCCAGAACTGGCCAATCCCCAGCAACAGGCAGGCAATGGGAATCAAAACCTTGAATGCCCCGGCACCGATAATCGTCAAAAGGTACTTTTCGGAATACAGCACGCAGAGAATCAGCAGGAAGTACTCCGTGAAGTCCGCAAGCTTGCCGGCGATTGGTGTTGCGGTGTCACCCGGAATGGCAGACACAGCAGCTGAAGCCAGGGTCGAGGTGGCCGTCAGCTTCAGGACGGTATCGGTCTTTTCATCAATGGAAGCAATGGTTCCGGCATGCGTTTCGGGGGCGGACGCCACGTCCGCAAGGAACAAAAAAGAGACTACGCCGATGAGCAGCAGAACAACGGCGATCAGAACTTTTTTCAGGGTATGTTCCATAGGTAAGAATTCCTCCGTTCCGGCTCAGGCGGGGACAATGCGCACGGAGTATTCCTCCGCATTCACCAGACCCGAGACAAAGTTTTCAATAACAGAGCGGGCGTTTTCTTCCGCCCGGTCCAGGAGGCCGCGGGCGAGCGCCTTTTCCCTTGCGGTGGCTTCCAGTTCCACCAGCGACTGGTTGAAGTCTGCTGCAGACAGCGGGTTTCCGAGACCGGTCTTTTCCGCGTAGAGTACAAAGCTTTCGGGATCAATGTCCACATTCAGGATCTTCGCCCGGGGAAGACGGACCTCGAGCACATGGTGTTCGTCATCGCGGCTGACCGTGATTCCGGAAAAATCAATGCCGGCGGTTACCACACCGTCGTAGCTGGCCAGATAGCTGGACGCGGTGATGCCGAGTTCCAGCTTTTTAAAAAGCTTTTTGATACTGGAAAAACTCACAACCTCGGTGAAGTAGTATTCCTCTGTGACAAGCAGACCCATGTCATTCAGTCCCTCCTGAATGACTTCGGCCGTAACTTCCTTCTCCACCCGGATGATTTTTTCAACTTCTTTCCGGACCACGGTATCCCCTGCAGGACGGGCTGTGACCAGCGGCGCGTCAGCATCAGACCGCGAGCCGTGATGCCACAGCACAAGCCCCAGAGTCAGGCAGAGCACCAGACCGATGAGCACCAGATAAGCCGTTGTTTTACGGGATTGTTTCATATGCAGCACCTCCCGGAACCTGAAAAATGTCATGCTGCGGCTTCGTTTCGCGATGTTCTTCATATTACCTCAGGATCGGGAATTATGCAAGAAAAAGCTTCTCCGGCAGCAGGCATCCTTGTGGTGAGCGGGCAGCATCCTTGTGGTGAGCGGAAATCCCTTGCGTGAAGACTTGCGGTGCTATATAATATATATGTAAGAGTTCAATTATGGAGAACGGTACGGAGAAACAACAGAGTACAGGGACATTTTCACAGCCCGGTACCTTCCCCGCATAAATTGCAACCTTGGAGGAAACGATCATGAAAAGAAGATTTGCCATTCTGCTGGCGCTGGTCCTACTGCTGGGGCTGAGCCTTGGTGCGGGAGTTTCCGGCATGGCCGAGGCGGCAGGGGAGACCGCAACAGGGGACATTGTTATCCTGTACACCAGTGACGTGCACTGCGGCATCGACCAGGGCTTCGGCTATGCGGGCCTGCAGCAGATTCGCGAGAGTCTTCGTGCCCGGGGCAATATGGTGCTGCTGGTGGACGACGGGGATGCCGTACAGGGCGAGCCGGTGGGCACCATGACCAGGGGCGAAGCCATCATCGGCCTGATGAACCGGATGGAGTATGACGTGGCCATACCCGGCAACCATGAGTTTGACTACGGTATGGAACAGTTCATGCACCTGACGGAACTGGCGGAGTTCCCGTACATCAGCTGCAACTTTACCCATGAGGGCGAACTGGTGTTTGCGCCATCCCTGATTCTTGAGGCCGGCGGGAAGAAAATCGGCTTTGTGGGCGTCACAACGCCGGAAACACCCGTCTCTTCCACCCCCCGCTACTTCCAGAATGATGCGGGGGAATTCGTCTACGGCTTCTGCGGCGGAGAGAACGGTGAGGATCTGTACAGTGCGGTCCAGCAGGCGGTGGACGATGTCCGCGCTGACGGAGCGGACTATGTGGTGGTACTGGGTCATCTGGGCAATGCGGAGAGCGCCCGTCCCTGGACCTATGCCGATGTGATAGAGCATACTTCCGGCATTGACGTGTTCCTGGACGGGCACAGCCATGACACCGAACAGGTGACCGTGAAGAACCTGAACGGGGACGAAGTTCCCCGCTCCGCCTGCGGTACGAAGTTTGCCTGTGTTGGGTACTGCCGCATCTCCGCAGAGGGGAAAATCACCTGCGGCCTCTACACCTGGAACAACCCCGTCTCCGCACCGGAGCTGCTGGGCATCCGGAACGAACTGTCGGAGGCCGTGGATGACGCCAAGGCGGAAATGAACGCGAAACTCGGCGAGGTGGTTGCCGCAACCGCGGTTGAACTCACCATCAACGACCCTGTCGAGACCGACACCGCCGGCAGGCCCATCCGTATGGTCCGGCGGGCGGAAACCAACCTGGGCGACCTGGTGGCCGACGCCTTCCGGGACCAGGGCGGCGCCGATATCGGCATCAACGGCGGTGGCGGGATCCGCGACAGCATTGCGGCGGGCGATGTGACTCTGGAGGACATCCTGAGGGTCAACCCATTCGGCAACAGCCTCTGTGTCATCGAGGTGACCGGGCAGCAGATTCTCGACGCCCTGGAATGGGGCTGCCGGGCGGTGCCATCGGAGGAAGGCGGCTTCCTTCAGGTCTCGGGCCTGAGCTATGAGATCCACAGCACGGTGGAAAGCGGCTGCCAGAAGGATGAGAAGGGCATGTTCGCCGGCATTGAGGGTGAGCGCCGGGTGCGGAATGTGATGGTCGGGGAAGAACCCCTCGACCCGGATGCAGTCTATACACTGGCCGGCACGGACTACTGGCTGCTGGACAACGGCGACGGTTTCACCATGTTCAACGGCGCCCCGGTGCTGCAGGATCGAGTGAAGCTGGATAACCAGGTGCTTATCGACTATATTACGGAGAGCCTGGGCGGCGTCATCGGTGAAGAGTACGAGGATCCCTACGGGCAGGGCCGGATTGTGATTGTGGAGGAATAAAGCCTTTACAAGCCCCCCTGCAATCTGGTATAGTGACGTATCTGAACAGTTTTTCCCTGGAAAGAGAGAAGGCAGGAAAACAGGATGGAGAAAAAGAAAAAGTTCCGCTTTGCCATGTTTCTGGTGACCATCGGCATCGTCTACGGCGACATCGGCACTTCGCCTCTGTACGTGATGAAATCGATTCTCGAGGGCAACGGCGGAATCACCGGCGTGGACGAGGCCTTCATCATCGGGTCCCTGTCCCTGGTCATCTGGACCATTACACTGCTTACAACCGTCAAGTATGTGCTCATCGCCATGAAGGCCGACAACCACGGCGAAGGCGGCATCTTCTCGCTGTACGCCCTGGTGAAGAAGTGCGGGAAATGGCTGATTGTTCCGGCCATGCTGGGGGGCGCGGCGCTTCTGGCCGACGGCGTGCTGACGCCGGCGGTTACGGTAACCACAGCGGTGGAGGGCCTCAGAAGCATCGAGACCATGAACCGCTTCCTGGGTGCCGGCCAGTGGAAGGTGGTCGTCATCACCCTGGCGATTATCACCACCCTCTTCTCCGTGCAGCATGCGGGGACCAGCCGCATCGGCAAAGCCTTCGGACCCGCAATGCTGATCTGGTTCAGCTTCCTGGGCGCCACGGGAGCAATGCATATCTTCTCGGTGCCGACGGTGCTGCGGGCCTTTAACCCCATCTACGCCGTCCGCATTCTCCTGAGCCCCGCCAACAAAATGGGCTTCATGATCCTCGGCAGCGTCTTCCTTGCCACCACCGGTGCCGAGGCGCTGTACTCCGATATGGGGCACGTGGGCAAGGAAAACATCTACATGAGTTGGCCCTTTGTGAAACTCTGCCTCATCCTCAACTACATGGGCCAGGGCGCCTGGATTATCCGCAATACTGCAAACGCCGCCCTGTTCACCATTGAAGACCTGAATCCCTTCTTCCTGATGCTGCCGGAGCTTCTGCGCCCGGTGGCGGTGGTGCTGGGCGCGGTGGCGGCGGTCATCGCCTCCCAGGCCCTCATCACCGGATCCTATACGCTGGTGTCGGAGGCTATCCTGCTGGATCTGCTGCCTCACCTGGAAATCCGCTATCCCTCGGACACCAAGGGGCAGCTCTACATTGGCACTGTCAACAGCGTCCTCTGGATCGGCTGCAGCCTGGTGGTGCTGTATTTCCGTTCCGGCGCGAGGATTGAGTCGGCCTACGGGCTTGCAATTACCGTCACCATGCTGATGACAACGTTGCTGCTGTGGGTTTATCTGTTTGCCATCAAAGGCAAAAAGATCCTGTCCTTCCTGATGCTGCTGGTCTTCGGCGGAATTGAATCCGTCTTCTTCATCTCCAGTCTGGGCAAGTTCATGCACGGCGGCTATGTCACGGTAATTCTGACTCTGCTGCTTCTTCTGCTGGAAATCATCTGGTATCGCGGGACCCAGCTGGAGAAAAAGTACCGTACCCGCCTGAGGATCCGCGACCATATCGACAGTCTCAAGGCGCTGCATGACGATGAAGAAGTGCCTCTGCTGGCAAACAACCTGGTATATCTGGGCAGCGAGCGGGATCCGGAGCTGATCGACCGCGACGTGCTCTACTCCATCCTGGACAAGGATACCAAGCGGGCCCAGGCCTACTGGTTTGTGAACATCAATGTGCTGAATGACCCGAAAGCCATGACCTACGAGCTGGAGACCTACGGCACCGACTGCATCTTCCGCATCCGGCTGAATCTGGGCTTCAAATGCCCTACGCGCATCAACGTCTATCTCCGGCAGATCGTTCAGGATCTGCAGGCGCGCGGGGAGCTGCCCGTGCAGGACAAAAAATATTCCATCTATGAGCAGACGGGCGTCGGCACTTTCAAGTTCTGCTTTATCATGAAGTCCGTCACGACGAAAACCGAGCTGAGCTCGCTGGATGAATTCATTCTGAACGCCAAATACTCCATCCGCAGGCTGGCCGGCTCCAAGATCAAGTGGTACGGGCTGGATACCTCTTCACTGATTCTGGAGAATGTCCCGCTGATTACGGGCGGCGACGGTTCCGGGATCGGCGTGATTCAGCGTGCCGAAGGTGTGGGCTGGTCTGCCCTTCCGGGAGTGGAAACACAGGAATAATCACAGAAGCATTCAGGCTGACATTGTGAACTGATAACCGCACGGATGCGGGAGTTCACCCGGCAGCGGTATAACACAGGAATCAAACAGGCTTCCCTGGCAGGTCCGCAATTGCGGCTGTTCGGGAAGCCTGTTCTGTTATTCTGGTGTTTGAGCTGACGCAACTGCCCGCAACCCGGAAACGGACTGCGGCAGAAAGCTCCTTTCAGCGGCCCTTGTGATCCTCCGTGACGGCGCCGTCGCGGTAGGCGTCCAGCAGGGCACGCAGGTCGTCAATGCGCATCTGCAGCTCGGTGCCGATATCGGTGTCCTTGATTTTCTGGCGGGACTCCTGGCGCTCAAAGATTTCAGTGGAGTGGGCGATCCCATAGTTGTCGCGGATGGCTTTTTCCCTTCCGACAAAGGGCTGGTGCGCCACAATGCGGTAAGACTTGGAGGTGCTGATGAGCGTGTAGCCCGCAATGCCCGAGGTGGACTGATATGCCTTGCAGAAGCCGCCGTCAATGACCAGCAGCTTCCCGCCGCCTTTGATGGGGCTTTCGCCTTTTTTGACCTTTACGGGGACGTGGCCGTTGATAATGTGACAGTGAGGGCCCTCCAGACCGAATTCCTTCAGGATAAAGTCGCAGACAGCGGGATCCTGATAAAGCGTGTAGTAGGCGTTCTTCGGTTCAGCCCAGGAACGCTCATCGGCAATGAGGCGGCGCTCGAAGGTGGTCATGCGGTCGCGGCCGAAGAGCGGGCTGTTGCGCCCGGCCCACAGGAACCAGAGAAAGTCCATGCCGAGCTTGCGCTCAGGGGTGCCGCGCTTATAATAATAGGCCTGACGGGCGGCCGTGTCGGCGTAATCCAGAAAGTTCTTGCCGCAACGGTCGGTTCCATCCAGGCAGAAGGGAAGAAACGCGCCTTCATCTGTCAGCGGGATACAGCCGTGAAACAGCAGGTTGCCGTTGTGAATCTTATAGAGGCTGCCTTTGGAGTAAAGGAAGCGAACATGCCGCTGCAGCTTCTCACTGCGCTCAAAGGAGGCCGTGAGCTGGTCGATAACCTCGTTTTCCTCCGGGGTCAGCTCATAGGGGTTTGCGGGGTCTACGGTGGGGAAGTCTGTGTCTTCAAGAGGCCACACGGTACCGTTAATGTTGACACAGCGGTTCTGGTAGTCAATTTTATCCAGCAGCAGGCGGTCCTCCATGCCGTACTCGGGATGCCGAAGGATCTTCTGTCCCTCCAGCTTGAAGAGAATAACGGTGATGGCCTTGTGCATGCGGGCAGAAAGCAGTTTGTCCTTTTCCGTATAGTGGGCGGCATCGGGGCCGGTAAGCTTCACGGCAAAGCGGCTGACGTCACAGTCACGGTAGACTTCATTTGCAAATACCGAGAGCGGCCGCAGGGATATGCCGTATCCGGTTTCCACGACCTCGAGATTGTTGTAATGGATGGAGTTTGCCAGCACGGTTGCCACCAGCGTGCGGCTGCCGGAGGCGGCGCCCATCCACAGCACATCATGATTGCCCCACTGGATATCAACACTGTGGTAATTGAGCAGGGAGTCCATGATGATATCCGCCCGGGGGCCGCGGTCAAAGATATCACCGACAAGGTGCAGGCAGTCAACCGCCATGGTCTTGATGACCTGGCAGACGGCGGCTATAAAGTCCGGAGCCTGACCGATGTCAACAATGGTGGAGATGATGTTCTTGTAGTAATCCTGCTTGTTGTTCTCGTCGGTATGGGTGTGCAGAAGTTCCTCAATGATGTAGGCATAGTCCGGCGGGAGCGCCTTGCGCACCTTGGAACGCGAATAGCGGGAGCTGACCGCACGGCAGACCTCAATGAGACGGTAGAGTGTGATGCGGTACCACTCGTCCGGATCTTCAATCTGCGGTTTGAGCTGTTCCAGTTTTTCCTCGGGATAATAGATCAGCGTTGCGAGCTCATCCAGCGAAGTGTGAGGAATACTGTCGCGAAAGAGCGTGTCAAGCTGTTCCCGGATCACGCCGGAACAGGAATTTAGAATATGCAGAAAGGCCTCATGTTCACCGTGAACATCAGAGATAAAGTGTTCGCAGCCCTTCGGAAGGTTCAAAATGGCCTGCAGGTTGATGATCTCCGCGCCGGCGGAACGCAGGGTCGGGTACTGGCGCGACAGCATGCGCAGGAAGCGCAGTTCTTCCGGGGTATAGGTTTTATGGGTAGGCATGGCGGCCTCCTTTTTACGCGTTGTCAAACCGGAGACAGGGGTATCGGCAAAGAATTGCTGAAAGGGGTTGTGCTGCTTGGAGCGCGAGATTACATCAGTTCTTCAAAACCGCCGGTGTTCTTTTCCTTTTTCGGTGGTGCTTCGCCCAGCTCCAGGTTTTTGACCATGATCCAGCAGCAGAGCATGAGTTCCACCGCCAGACCGAGGAAGATGATCTGCTGGCCAAGGTAGCGCTCATCTGCCAGAACCAGAATGCAGAGCATGGCGGCAAACATGCAGCTGAAAAGGCAACGCTGCCACTGCGGCCGCCCGAACACGTAGCCGCCGAGGCGGAAAAAGGCAAACATCGAGGCTGCTACTGCAACGAGTTCCGGGAGAAAAGACCAGATAACGCTGTTAATGGTGTTGAGCTTGTAACAGATGATAATCCATGCAGCCAGAAAGAACATCGGCAGAAAGCTCAGGATGCAAAGCAGCCAGACCGGGGGCAGTTCAGCGCGGTTTGCGCTGCCCAGCCAGACCGGAAAGGCCAGCCCGCTGATCAGGGCGAGAAGTGAGAGCACCCGGTAGTCCGTGGCATTCTGGTCCAGGTCCGTCTGCAGAAAGAGCAGCGCCGCACCGGCGCACACCAGCAGCCCGCCTCCCAGACGTGCGGCAAGATACCATCTGCCCTCGCTGTGAAAGGCACTCTGAAAATCATCCGGAAGATAGAAAAGCTGTTTGCGGAACCGGCGCACAAAGAAAGCGTATACCGCCACGGCTGCCAGCACAAACAGCGCCACAGCCCAGTGCAGCAGGCTGGGGTCGGCGAGGCCGAGCTCGTTAAAGCCCATCTGTAACTGGAGCCATCGGAGAAACACGCCGAAGGCGCCGCCGCCGGCGACGTAGCAGCAGAGTTCCAGAGACTTCTTTCCGCTGCGGTATTCCTCCAGAATCCATTCCCGGTCCTGCATCATAGTAAGGCTTCCTCCTTTTCCGCTCTGCAATAGGTGCAGAAGCAGTAGCGCACACCATCTTCTTCCTGCCAGGGGCCGGCATCACGGCAGACCCAGTCGGGTGAAGCGTCCAGATTCGGGAAGAAGGAATCGGAGGCGGGCGCAAGGTCAATTTTGGTTACGTGAACGGTGTCTACCCAGGGCAGCATCTGCCGGTAGACGCTGGCACCGCCGATAACCAGACAGCGGTCGTAGCGGGAGGCAGCGTCACAGGCTTCCTGCTCGTTGTGGACGACTGTGGCGCCGGGGATGTCCAGGTCCTGGCGGGTCAGCACCAGGTTCACGCGGTTCTTCAGCGGCTGCCCTCCGGGGAAGTCCCCCAGTGTGCGCCGGCCCACAAGCACGGCGGCGCCGGCAGTCAGATCCCGGAAGTGCTTCCGGTCCGCCTTCAGCACCACCTGCTGAGTACCCTCCGAGCCGATGCCCCAGTCAGAAAAAACAGCAACAATAGCTTCCATGGCAGACCGTCAGACGGCAACGGGAATCTTCCCGCTGAAATCGGAATACTCATAGCCCTCCATGCGGAAGCTGTCCCGTGTGAAGGCATAAAAGTCCTTCACTTCCGGATCAAGGGTGAACTTCGGCGCCGGCTTCGGCGGATTCTGAATAATCTCTTCAATGGCGGGGATATGCCGGTCGTAGATATGGGCATCGGCAATCACGTGCACAAACTCACCCGGCTCAAATCCGGAGACCTGGGCGATCATCATGGTCAGGACGGAATACTGCACCACATTCCAGTTGTTGGCAGCCAGCATATCCTGAGAACGCTGGTTCAGGATGGCATTCAGCCTGTTGCCGCTGACGTTAAAGGTCATGGAATAGGCGCAGGGATACAGCGCCATTTCCGAGAGATCGGCGAAGGTATAGATGTTCGTCATAATGCGGCGGGAAGCGGGGTTATGCTTCAGGTCCCACAGGACCTTGTCCACCTGGTCCATGTCGCCTTCGGGATAGTGGTGCTTCACTCCCAGCTGGTAACCATAGGCTTTGCCAATGGAGCCGGTTTCATCCGCCCAGGCGTCCCAGACTCTGGTGCGCAGGTCATGCACGTTGTTGCTCTTGGCTTGCCAGATCCACAGCAGTTCATCAATGGCGGACTTCCAGTACGTCCGGCGAATCGTCAGAATCGGAAACTCCTGCGAGAGGTCATAGCGGTTTACAATGCCGAACTTCTTGACCGTGTGGGCCGGGGCGCCGTCATCCCAGCGGGGGCGGACGTCACGGTCGGTATCCCAGACGCCGTTATCCAGAATATCCCGGCAATTCCGGATGAAAATATCATCAGCTCTGCTCATGGGAGGCCTCCTTCATAATGCTTACACAGAATCATGTATCAGCGGAATTCCCGAAAGCGGAACCGCGCTGAAACAGCCTGACAAATATTATAACACAGGCGCGGCAAGGCTTCAATGCGCAATTTGCGAACTACATCTTGTGGCGGGATTTTTGCGGAACCACAAGATAGGAAAGGGCCCTTTCTGCGGAATCCGGTATTTTTCAATGGAGATTAAGGCCGGAAAGCGCTTAATCATTCAAATTTTAGAAAGAATTAACGCATCGGAACACTTGGAAACAAAAAGAAAGGAAACACAATATTTTGTGGTCAAATTGGTTACAAGGCGGATAAATTATCAATATCTTGTATTTTCCCTCTTGACAAGCACAGAATACAGTGCTAAGGTGTGCATCGGGAAACACGAGAGGAGTGCGGCAGCATGGTTTTTGCGGGCATACAGAAGCTCTCCCTTCTGGATTATCCGGGCCGGGTAGCCTGTACCCTGTTTACCATGGGCTGCAATTTTCGCTGCCCCTGGTGCCACAATGCAGCGCTGGTCCTGCCGGATTCACTCCCGGAAGGGGCGCTGGACGGGGAAGAGGTTCTCCGCTTTCTGCGGAAGCGGCAGGGCGTGCTGGACGGCGTTGCCATTACCGGCGGCGAGCCCTTGATGCATGCGGAGGCCCTGACTGCTTTTCTGCCGGAGGTAAAGGCGTTAGGCTACCGGGTGAAGCTGGATACCAACGGCAGCTTCCCGGATGCGCTGCGGAAGCTGGTAGACGCCGGGCTGGTGGACCGGGTGGCAATGGATGTGAAGAACGGTCCCTCCCGCTACGGGATGACCATCGGCCTGAAGGGACGGGTTCCGGCAGCGGTGGAACGCACAAAGGATTATCTGCTTACGGAGCCCGTGGACTATGAATTCCGAACCACCGTTGTGAAGGGGCTGCACACGGAAGAGAGCCTGCTCGAGGCCGCCGAATGGATCCGGGGTGCAAAGGTCTGGGTTCTGCAGCAGTTTCAGGATTCCGGCGCGCTGATCGACGGCACAGGGCTCTCGGCGTTTTCCGGAGAAGAGATGGCGCGCCTGCGCGATGTGCTGCGGGAAAAGATCCCGGCAGTGGAGCTGCGCGGGGTATCGTGAGACCGTCACTTTCATTTGGATTGAGGATAACAATACAGGAGTACGGAGGGAAGAAAAATGTATCAGGTTGTCAAGAGAGACGGACAGGTTGTCAGCTTTGACATCAACAAGATTGCAGAGGCCATCAAGAAGGCCTTTAAAGCCACGAATACGGAATATACCGAGAGCGTTATTGACTTTCTGGCGCTGAAGGTTTCGGCGGACTTTCTGCCGAAGATCAAAAACGGGCTTGTCACGGTGGAGGACATCCAGGACAGTGTGGAAGCGGTTCTGTCCCGGGGCGGCTACGAGACGGTTGCCAAGGCTTACATCCTCTACCGCAAGCAGCGGGAGAAGATCCGCAACCTCAAGAACAGCTACCTGGATTACCGTGAGACGGTGAACAAGTATCTGGACATCTCGGACTGGCGCGTGAAGGAAAATTCCACCGTTACCTATTCTGTCGGCGGGCTGATTCTCTCCAACTCCGGCGCCGTCACCGCCAACTACTGGCTGAGCGAGGTATACGACCAGGAAATCGCAGATGCCCACCGCAACTGCGATATCCACCTGCATGACCTGAGCATGCTGACGGGCTACTGCGCCGGCTGGAGTCTCAAGCAGCTCATCACCGAAGGCCTCGGTATCCCGGGGAAGATTAACTCCGCCCCGGCAAGCCACCTCTCCACCCTCTGCAACCAGATGGTAAACTTCCTCGGCATCATGCAGAATGAGTGGGCCGGCGCCCAGGCGTTCTCCTCCTTTGATACCTATCTGGCTCCTTTTGTCAAGGTCGATAATCTGAGCCAGAAGGAAGTCAAGCAGTGCATCCAGTCCTTCATCTACGGCGTGAACA
>CAZBXX010000030.1:0-22329 GCA_964495965.1 uncultured Oscillospiraceae bacterium
CTATCACATCCTGCGAATGCATCATTGCCAATGCGACAAAGAAGAAGTAGCCGAGGCGAAGGAAGAGGGCGTGAAGTTCTGCTTCCTCAACGCGCCGGTCGAGGTTCTGGGTGAAGAAGGCAAGGTCAAGGGTCTTAAGGTCGAGCTCATGGAACTGGGCGAGCCGGATGAAAAGGGCCGCCGCAAGCCTGTCGGAACCGGAAAGTTCGAAGTGATTGAAGTTGATTCCGTGCTGTCAGCGATCGGTCAGGTCATTGACTGGGGCAAGCTGGATGTCGGGGCCCTGGAAACCGGCAAGAAAGGAAATGCCATCGCTGACGCGGTTACCTATCAGACCAAGCAGGACGATATTTTCGTCGGCGGCGACGTCTATACCGGACCCAAGTTTGCCATCGACGCAATTGCCGCCGGCCGTGAAGGAGCCGAGTCCCTCCACCGCTTTGTTCAGGACGGTCAGAGCCTGACCCGCGGGAGAAACCTGCGTGAATTCTATGAACTGGATAAGGACAACATCGTCATCGGTGTGGACTGCTTCGACCGTCCCGCCCGTCAGCCGATTCTGCATGACGCCTCCAAGGCCCGCAGCTTTGAGCATGACCGCCTGACCTTCACCGAGGAACAGGTCAAGGCAGAAGCGAGCCGCTGCCTGGGCTGCGGCGTGAGTGTTGTTGACCGAAACCGCTGCATCGGCTGCGGTCTCTGCACCACCAAATGCATGTTTGACGCCATTCACCTGGAGCGTGACGTGCCTGAGGCCTCCACAATGGTGCGCTGTGAAGACAAAGTCGGCCCCATGCTGAAAAACGTTGTCAAGATCATCCTCAAAAAGTAAGTTCCGGAATGAGGCATAACTCCTATGCATGAACTGCCAACCATCTATTACGTGATCGACACTGTCGAAAAACTAATGGTCGAAAACAATCTCAAGGAAGTCGGCTCCATTACGCTTGAAGTCGGTGAAGTGAGCGGCATTATCCCCATGTATCTCGAGGAATTCTGGGAATATGCGCGGAAGAAAACGGACCACTTCAAAAATACCGAGCTCAAGATCGAAGAGCTCAAGGCCGTCACCTACTGTCAGGATTGTGCGCAGACTTATCCGACTGTTCCGCAGGGCAAAATCTGTCCGCATTGCGGAAGCGGAAACACCTTCCTTGTCACGGGGAACGAATATAACATCAAGGAAATCGAAGCCTGTTAGCAGCATGCTTCCGCATTCTGACAGACATCCCTGTTTCGCAAATCAGCTCCGTACGGTATTCTGACACCCTACGGAGCTGATTCTGTTCTGACAAATGCTCTTTCCCGGAGGAAACCTTCCGGAAAAGCTGATGATCCTGTTCTGCACAAAGGCTTATTCCAATTCGAATGCCCCTGTGTACAGTCTGTAATAGGTTCCATTTTCGGCAATCAGCTTCTCATGACTGCCGCGCTCAATAATCCTGCCATGGTCAAGAACCATAATAACATCGGAGTTCATAACCGTTGAAAGGCGGTGGGCAATGACGAAAACCGTACGGCCTTCCATAAGCTTGTCCATACCGCGCTGCACGATCGCTTCGGTACGGGTATCAATGGAGCTTGTCGCTTCGTCAAGGATCATAACAGGAGGATCAGCCACGGCCGCACGGGCAATGGCAAGCAGCTGACGCTGTCCCTGGGAAAGACTGGCGCCGTTATTCTCCAGCCTGGTATCATAGCCCTCGGGGAGGCGGGTGATAAAGTCATCGGCACCCGCGAGTTTTGCGGCCTCCACACACTCGTCATCCGTAGCATCCAGGCGGCCGTATCGGATATTCTCCATCACCGTACCCGTGAAAAGGTTCGTATCCTGCAGAACCAGACCAAGGGAGCGGCGGAGATCCTTTTTCTTGATCTTATTGACGTTGATTCCGTCGTAACGGATCTTGCCGTCGGCGATGTCATAGAAGCGGTTAATCAGATTTGTGATGGTGGTCTTACCCGCACCGGTTGCCCCGACGAATGCGACTTTCTGTCCGGGTTCGGCATAAACCGAAATGTTATGCAAGACTTCCTTGCCCGGTTCATATGAAAAATCGACATCGACCAGCCGGACATCACCGCGGAGCGGCGTGTGGGTCAGCGTGCCATCGGTATGCGGATGACGCCAGGCCCACCGGCAGGTGTGCTCATCTGTCTCGATGAGTTCACCGTTCTCCCCTTCCTTCACGTTCACAAGCGTTACATAGCCGTCATCAGCTTCCGGTGCTTCATCAAGGAGTTTAAATACACGGGTAGCGCCGGCGCCGGCCATAACAATCGAGTTGAACTGCTGGGCGAGGTTGTTCATATTCCCTGTAAACTGGCGCGCCATGCTGAGGAAGGGCACCAGAATCGAAATTGAGAACGGCAGCCCCGAAAGCGAGATATTATGGATTCCCGAAAGAAGGAAGACGCCGCCCACGAGGGCAAGAAGGACATAAAGCACATTCCCGATATTCGCCATAATGGGTCCGAGTATGCTGGCATATGCGTTTGCATTGCGGGCAACGTCATAGAGTTCGTTATTGACTTTATCAAAGTCTGTAAGAGCTGCGTCCTCGTGGTTGAAAACCTTAATAACCTTCTGCCCGTTCATCATCTCCTGCGCAAAGCCTTCCATGGCACCCGTAGCCTGCTGCTGGCGCATGAAATACGCAGCGGAACCGCCGCCGACCACACGGGTAACATAGAACATCGCAACTACGCCTAAAAGGAGGATCAGCGTCATCCAGACCGAAAAATACAGCATGATTGCAAAAACAGCGATCACGATGGCACCGGACTGAATCAGCGTCGGAAGAGCCTGAGAAACCAGCTGGCGAAGGGTATCGATGTCATTGGTGTAGTGGGACATAATATCGCCGTGGCGGTGGGTATCGAAATAACGGACCGGAAGATCCTGCATATTATCAAAGAGTTCAGTCCGGAGGTGATCCAAAAAGCCCTGCGTCATATAGGCATTTATCTGCGTGTATGCTGTAAGAGACACAAGAGAAAGGCCGTAAAGGACCGCGAGAATCACCAGATAATGCACAATCTGCGGTCGGGCAGCCGCCCAGTCCCCGGTCTGCCAGGTGTTCTCTATGACTGCGAGAACATTCTGGATGAAGAGTGAAGGAATTGACGAAACAATCGCCGAGAAAAACACACAGAATATCATTACGGGGGCAAGACGCGGATAATACTGAAAAAGCTTGGCAACTGTTCGCTTCAGCGAGGAGAGATTCTCCTTCAGCATGGCGGTGCGATTCATTTTCGGCTTCATGCCGCATCGCCTCCTCTCGTCTGCTGCTCATAAATCTCGCGATAAATGGGGCTGGAGGCCATGAGTTCCTCATGAGTGCCGGAGGCTGCGATACGCCCGTTCTCCATAACGAGAATAAGGTCTGCATCCTGAACGGAGGCCACACGCTGGGCAATGATAATCTTCGTAGTATCGGGGATTCTGGTGGCAAAGGCCTGGCGGATCATGGCATCGGTGCGGGTATCCACTGCGGAAGTCGAGTCGTCCAGGATGAGGATCCTGGGATGCTTAAGAAGCGCTCGGGCAATACAGAGGCGCTGCCTCTGTCCGCCGGATACATTGCTCCCCCCCTGCTCAATGTGCGTCTCATAGCCCTCAGGAAAAGCAGAAACAAACTCGTCCGCCTGAGCAAGGCGGCAGGCCTCTCTCAGCTCCTCATCCGTAGCATTGGGGTTGCCCCAACGGAGGTTTTCCGCGATGGTGCCGGAAAAAAGCATATTCTTCTGCAAAACTACGGCAACTGCATCCCGAAGGGTTGCGATGTCATAGTCACGGACGTCAATGCCGCCAACCCGTACGACACCTTCTGTTGCATCATAGAGGCGCGGGATCAGCTGAACCAGGGTAGATTTGCCCGTACCGGTGCCGCCGAGGATTCCGACCGTCGCGCCGGAAGGAATGGAGAGATTAATCCCTTCCAGGGCATCAAGCTGGGCATCCTTTGCGTACTTGAAGGATACCCCTTCCAAAGAGACGGAACCATCCGGCACACTGAAAACAGGGCTGGCAGGATTATGAAGCGTTGGCTCGGTCCGAAGCACTTCGGCTATACGGCGCATGGACTCCAGCGACATCGTGAGCATGACATAGATAATGGACAGCATCATCAGGCACATCAGAATCTGAAAACCGTAGGTCAGCATGGCAGAAATCTGTCCGACGTCGATGGTGGCACCGCGGCCGGTAATAACCAGCCGTGATCCAATATAGAGGACAAAGATCATATTGAAATTCAGGCAGAGCTGCATCAAAGGACCGTTGAACGCCACAACACGTTCCGCATAGGTAAAATCACGCCGGATGCCGTCAGACGCAGCAGCGAACTTCTTCTTTTCATACTCTTCGCGGGCGAAGCCCTTCACCACTCTCATACCGCGAACGTTTTCTTCAATGGACTCGTTCATGCGATCATACTTCCTGAAAACCGCACGGAAAGCAGGCATTGCCTTTTTTGCAATCATGATAAGGCCGAATGCCAGAACCGGAACAATGATGACAAAGGTCATGGCAAGTCTGCCGCCCATGAAGAAGGCCATCACGATGGAAAAGATCAGCATCAGCGGTGCGCGGACAGCAAGGCGCGTGGACATCATAAAGGCCATTTGCACATTGCCGATGTCAGTGGTAAGACGCGTCACAAGAGAGGGCGTGGAAAAAGCATCGACATTTTCAAACGAGAAGGACTGAATCTTCTCAAAAATATCCCGCCGAAGGTTCCGGGCAAAACCGGTTGAGGCCCTTGCGCCTGCAAACGCGGCTCCCGCACCGCAGCTTAGAGAGATCATCGCCATCAGCACAAGAATGAGGCCGAGCTTCACAACCTCGCCCATTGCCGTGCCGGCTTTGATCATGTTTACCAGTCTCGCCGTGTAAAAAGGAATCAGCACCTCAATGAAGACCTCGCATACAATTAAGACGAGGGTCATAACGGTAGGCTTTTTAAACTCACGCAGACTGGCCAGCATGGTTTTAATCAAACGCAACTACACCCCGAATCATTTACAGAATCATTTATACGGATAAGCTTCCTGATATGCTGATATATTCTGATGGTTATTTCTCGGATTGTCAAGAGGAAATCATTTATAAAAGCAAAACTTCATCCCGGGATGAAGCTTTCCGATGTTATCAGGTTGTTAAAATCTTGAAGTGAATTCTCCGTACGGTTACAGAAGAGTAACGCAGTCTCGTGATTCTCAACAATTTTCGCCCCGTTTTTTTGTACAAAAACCCATCTTGCAAATCCACGGATTTTTGTGTATGATAACAACAGAAAACGAGAAGAAAGATCGCCACTCTGAATTGAGTTTGGGTGGCATCCGCTGAGGGTCTGTTCAGGAGTTGCTCCGGCACGAAGAGGGTCCCACTTAGGGGATATGCGCGAGTCGCGATTGTGTGTGTTTGTGTGAGTTGGTTCCGGCAGCGGCAAAGCGGAATTCAAAACTGAACAGGAAGCGAGGTCTCAGGATGTTAGATACGAAACTTCCAGAGAAGTAAGCCCTGATTGCAGTGTCTCAAGTGCAGTCAGGGCTTATTTCTTTTCTGTTTCGGATGGACCATCCGGAGATCATCTTTTCAATTTACGGATTCCCCTCCGCCCGGATCTTTGCTGCCGCGCTGCGAAGCAGAATCTCCGATGCCTGGCCCCGGACATCAGCAGTTTCCGCTCCCAGCAGGATCAACACCAGTGTATGCGCCTGCCCTGCAGAATCCTGAAGCGGCAGTGTTGCGGCAATGCAGTATCCCGCCTTATTGGTAGAGCCTGTTTTTAGGCCGGTCACCCCCTGCATGTTGTACAGCAGAGGATTTGAGTTTGCTGTCCGGTAATCGTCCAGAGACGGCATATGTGCCAATGGAATGGAAGTGATCTCCGTGATGTCGGGATAACGCTCCAGGAGAATGACACAGAGCTTATAAAGATCTTCGGCGCTCATACGGTTCTGCCGCTTCACAGGAAGGCTGCCCCCGGAATAGGACGGCAGTCCGTTGCAGTTATACATGACGGATGTCCTGAGGCCAAGTTCCCGCGCGCGATCATTCATGCGCCCGACAAAAGCCTTCTCGCTGCCGCAGAGGTGTTCTGCCAGTGCAAGGGCGCTCTCATTACTGCTGGCGACAAGCATGGCCTCCAGGAGTTCGCGAAAGGGCTTCTCCTCCCCGGCATTCAGTTTTACCATGCCGTCCCCGGACCTGGAGACCCGCTCCACGTTTGCGGAAATCCTGACCGTATCATCCATGCTGATTTCCCCGGCATCCATACCCTCGCGCAGGACAAGATAACTCAGCAGCTTGGAAAGGCTCGCAACCGGAACAGCAGGCATGCTGTTCTGCCGGAAGAAGATCTCCCCTGTTGCGGAATCGGCGAGATAGACCGCATCGATGCCATCAAAGTACCCGGCTTTCCTGAGCTCTTCCGGGTCTGGAAGAAAGGGGCGGTCCGGGTCCAGCATCAGAACCTCATGCGGGTCGCCGCTGAGCGTAACGTCCAGCATCAGCTGCAGGTCTGTAAGGCTCAGGCAGAGGTCTCCGTTCTGCGGGTTCCAGCTGTAATACTTCTTCAATGCACCGTCCAGGTACAGCATATTACGATAGGGATTCACAGAGGAAGTGCCTTCATATCCGCCTGCCGCGTCGCCCCCGGATGGAAGACTGGGGAGAGCGCCCATGGTCACGCTGAAATACTCCCCGTCGGTGGAGGAGACCACCCGTTCAAACCGAAACTGCTTTGCAGATCCAGAGAGCGCAACCGCAAGGTCTGTCAGAGAGAGATACGTGTTCCCCTCATAGGAGCCGTCATAGGCGCGTATCCGATACTCCACTCCGCCAACACGCAGCAACGCTGCGTAGGGCTCCGTCACGGCAGCGGCAGCGGAAACGGGAACTGCGGCAAGGCACAGACCTGCGCTCAGGACAAGGCACAGCAACAGCGCTGCAGCTCCCCTGCCAAACCGCCGTCCATTCACGCCTGGCTGAGCATGCCGGAAAGCGAAAAGCACCGCCTGACCGATTCGCATCATATTGCATCCTTTCTCCGTTCACTGCCGGTAATCGTGCCGCCGCCCAAAACCGTCTCTCCGTCGAGATCGTAAATCACTGCTGCCTGTCCCGGAGCCGGGGCTCTCTGCGGCGCATCCAGCCGGAGAGTCAGGCTTTCGTTCTCCATCCATGCCACGGCAGGCCTTTCCTGCTGGCGGTAGCGGAGCTTAACCAGAACCCGGCAACCGCCCGCAGGCAGTTCGCCGGAAACCATGCTGACGTTGTCGGCAAAAACCGTGTCGACCAGAAAGTCTTCCTCTTCTGAGAGCGTGACGGTATTGCGCACGGGATCGATGGCTGAAACATAGAGGCGATTCTTCGCCGAAACACCGAGGCCGCGGCGCTGGCCGACAGTATAATGAATGATGCCTTTGTGGCGGCCGAGAATGTTCCCGTTCCGGTCGACAAAGTTTCCCTCCGGAAATTCACAGCCGGTCGAGCGCTTTATGAAGGCGGCATAGTCGCCGTCCGGCACAAAACAGATGTCCTGGCTGTCGGGCTTATGCGCATTCAGAAAACCGTTCTGATCGGCAAGGCGGCGCGTCTCCTCCTTACTGAGTTCACCCAGGGGGAAAAGCGTACGCTTCAGCTCATCCTGCTTAAGGGAGTAGAGCACATAACTCTGATCCTTGGCGGGATCCCGTGCCTTTTTCAGATAATAACGCCCTCCGTCTTCAGTAATACGGGCATAGTGCCCGGTAGCAATGGCATCACAGGAAATTGCCAGAGCGCGCTCATAGAGTTTTTCAAACTTCAGAAATCGGTTGCAGTCGATACAGGGATTCGGCGTACGCCCCGCGATATAGCTTTGGATAAACGGATCAATCACCCGCGTCTGGAAGGTCTCGGAAAGATTCATCACATAAAAAGGCATGCCAAGCCGGAACGCTACGCTGCGCGCATCTTCGACATCATCGAGCGCGCAGCAGGTCTTTTCTGACTTCTTTGAAAGAACGTCGTTGCTGTAAAGCTTCATTGTGCATCCTACGCAGTCAAAGCCCTGCTGTTTGAGCAGCAGAGCTGCCACACTGCTGTCCACGCCGCCGCTCATAGCAACCAGAACCCGCTTCATAGGCGCTGCTTCCTCCTGTTTCCGACCCTGAAGATAACAAACACAGAATACCGTAATTCTCATTCGCTCTGATTATATCATTGAGAAATTGCTCTGCCAAGACCTGTTTCCCTTTTGTTTTTCTGAAGTTTATGGTAGAATAGCTGGCGAAAAGCTTCTGTTAAGAAAGGAACCGAGCTATGCGAGCTGTAATTACAAGAGTCAATTCCGCCTCCGTTACCATTGACGGCAAAGTACATGCCAAAATCGGGAAGGGCCTTCTGGTCCTGCTGGGCGTCCGCCGGGATGACACCGAAAAGGAAGCTTCCAGGATTGCGGACAAAATCTGCGGGCTGCGTATCTTCGAAGACGAAGCCGGAAAAATGAATCTCGCCCCGGACAAAGTCGGGGCGGAAATGATCATCGTAAGCCAGTTTACGCTGTTTGCCGATTGCCGGTCAAGGAGGCCCGGCTTCTCTCTCGCCGCCCGGCCGGAAACTGCCGTCCCGCTATACGAGCAGGTGGTGCGGGAATGCCGCGAGCGGGGATTCCGGGTACAGACCGGGGTGTTTGCTGCGGAGATGATGGTAGACTCCCAAAACGACGGACCTGTGACGATTTTGCTGGATACGAATGAACTGTGATCGGTCATAAAGCCCCTGCTGCAGAAATGATCCGATAACAGCATGGCGGCGCAGAATGGGTGCTTCCCGTTCGGCGCCGCCGGCTTTACACTCGATATTCTGTTCGGAGATCCGACCCCGGTTTTATCTGCAGTCAGAACCGCCGATCATCATTTTGCCCGGGTTCAGTGATGTCATGGCCTGTGCCGTAAGATCCGGCAGGGTGCATCAGCGGGCTGTCTTCGGCAGAAGTCTTTTTTACCAGTTTCAGGGCCGTACGGAACAGCCAGATCACAAACACTAGGAAAATCAGGCTCATCCACTCATTCTGGTAGGTGGCGATAAAGTCGTAAGTGCCATGGAGGAGGATGGGAATCAGAAGCGATTTCTGCCTCGCCGCCTTCGACTCTGCCTCATAACCTGCCAGATCGTAGCGCTTCGCCACTCCGTACCAAACGCCCATAAACACGCCAAAGGCGGCATGCCCGGGAATAGCCGTAACTGCACGTGCCACCGCAGTACTGAAGCCGTAAGTCAGCACATAGAAAATGTTTTCCCAGAGAGCGAAACCCAGTGAAACAAACACTGCGTATACCACGCCGTCAAACTGGCAGTTGAAGTGCGGGCTCCTCCAGGTGCGCCACTTCAGAAGGAGATACTTGAACCCCTCTTCGGAAACCGCAACCACCACGAAGTAGAGAAGCAGATTATACGGGATCCCCTCTTCCGGAAAGACCTGCAGCAACAGGGAATCCCCCAGCTGTTCCGCAGCGCCTGCAAAAGAAGTTGCTATGACCCCAAGAATGACCAGGCGAATAAGGAGCTGTATCGGCTCCTTCTCCAGGCGGTCCGCCTGGTAAACGCGCACCAGCAAAACGACAGCCGGTATCACCGCCGCCGCAATCAACACAAAAAGATACATGGCTGTTCTTACTTATCCAGGTAGGTCTTCAGCAGTTCCTGCAGCAGTTCATCCCGGTCCAGACGGCAGATCAGGCTGCGGGCATTGTTATAGCTTGTAATATAGGTTGGATCTTCTGAAAGAATATATCCGACAATCTGATTAATCGGATTGTATCCCTTCACCATAAGAGAATTATAGACCGAGGAGAGAATCTCCTTCATCTCGGCATTACTGTCAAGAGCCGCAAACTTTCTTGTAACGTCCTGCATAGTCAAACACTCCTGTCATTCCACAAATTCTGCGTATGCCGGCACAGCGGCACACTTTGGAATATGAACAAACTAATAACATTATTATACCATAACTTGTGTTCAAGTAAAGTCTTTTTTTACATATTTGGTGCTGTGCCGGGCAGTTCGTTTGCAGGAAGCGTGTCGCCGTAATCCGGAAGAATCACATTCTGTGAATTTCCTGCGAATTTTGGGAAGAGACCGGCTCTGCAATTCTTGACGAAAGAAAATGCATCATGTATAATACTTTAATTGTGGAACGATAGTCTTATCCTGTTCTGTTTCGATCTGGGAGGTAGTATGTTTAATCGCAGAAGGCGCCGGCGCTCCGGCTCGATCTACAGTTTTATTCTGACCTGGCTGATCCTGTCCATGTTCTTCCCGATGTATGAGCTCGGCAGCATTCTGACCGTGCTTGGTTTAGGGCTTGGTGCAGCCTATCTGTTCGGCCGGGTCACCGGGAAGCAGTCCGCCCAGCAGGAACAGGCAGCCGCCCAGGCGCAGGCGAACCGGCAGCAGCAGGCGCAGACACAGAATTCCGGCCGCAAGACCGTTGACACCACGGTACGGAAGGTCGGTGAAAAAGCAGCGCAGAAACCGGTACAGAAGAAGAGTTACGGCCCTGAAATCGATCCCATTGTGGAAGAAGGCAATAAAGCTCTCAGTGAGATGGGCAGACTGTATATGTCCATTAAAGATCCGGAAGTCCGCGTAAAAATCAATGAGATCATGCGCGTAACGGACAAGATTGTTCAGGACGCCATCGCCGACCCAAGCGATATTCCCAAGATCAAGAAGTTTATGAATTACTATCTGCCGACCACCATTAAACTTCTGAACGCCTATGACCGGATGGATGCGCAGGGCATTGAAGGCGAAAATATCGACAAGACCATGAAGAACATCAATGAAATGCTGGATGCAGCGATTGTCGCCTACAAGAAGCAGCTGGATTCTCTCTTTGCCAACCAGGCACTGGACATTGAGACCGATATTGCCGTCATGAATGCCATGCTGGACCGTGAAGGA
Organism: uncultured Oscillospiraceae bacterium; assembly: GCA_964495965.1. Lineage (GTDB taxonomy): Bacteria > Bacillota > Clostridia > Oscillospirales > Oscillospiraceae > Limivicinus. The sequence continues at coordinate 10,961 of CAZBXX010000030.1, forward strand.
CTGAGCGATAAAAAGGACTTCAACATTAAAGAAGATCCGAAAGGCTCTGTTGCCACTTCGAATTAAGTCAAACGGATGACCGTACCGACTGCACTTTGCCAGTCCGGTTCGCAACAATATCTGCAACAAAAATCCTGAGCTTTTAACTTTATCATCAGAAAGGATTAAAACCATGAGTGAAAGCAGTTCTTACATTCCGAAGCTGACCCTGGAACCGAATGCCACGCAGGCCGCCGTGCAGGAAGCCCCTGTTCTGGATGTTACGGACGCCGAAGTTGAGGCCAAGAGCGAACAGGTCAAAAAGCTTGACATTTCCGCTCTTTCCCCTGCCGAGCAGGCCGCCGTGCACGAGTTTTCTCAGCAGATTGACGTTCTCAATACCGAGCAGGTCATGAACTACGGTGCCGCCGCTCAAAAGAACATTTCCGAGTTCTCTGATGCAGCACTGAATACCGTGCGTACGAAGGATCTGGGCGAAGTTGGTGACAAGCTCAGCGACCTTGTGGTTGAACTGCAGGGGATGAACTTCAAGCAGGAAGAAAAGAAAGGGCTGAAAGGACTTTTCAAAAAGAGCACGCAGAGTATTGCTCAGCTTAAAGCACAATACGACAAAGCGGAAGTGAATGTAGATAAGATCGTAGAAGCGCTGGAGTCACACGAGGTCACCCTCATGAAGGACATTACGCTCATGGACAAGATGTATGAGCGCAATGAAGAGTACATGAAGGAACTGACCATGTACATTCTGGCCGGCAAGCTTCGGATTGAGCAGCTGCGCAATGAGGAACTGCCCAAGTATCAGGAGAAGGCACGCGCTTCCGGCCTTCCCGAGGATGCCCAGGCTGCCAACGACTTTGCCAACATGATCGGACGCTTTGAAAAGAAGATCCACGACCTTGAGCTTACACGCACCATCTCGGTTCAGATGTCCCCGCAGATCCGCATGGTACAGAATAATGACACGCTGATGATGGAGAAGATCCGCTCCTCTATCAACAACACCATCCCTCTGTGGAAGAACCAAATGGTTCTGGCGCTGAGCCTGTATCATTCCGATCAGGCCATGAAGGCGCAGCGCGAGGTAACCAACATGACCAACCAGCTCCTTGAGGCGAATGCGCAGGCTCTGCATACCGGCAGCGTAGCAATTGCCGAAGAATCCGAACGCGGCATTGTGGATCTCGAAACCCTGCAGAAGACCAATCAGGAACTCATCAATGCGCTGGATGAAGTCAAGAAGATTCAGGATGACGGACGTGCCCGCCGCATTCATGCCGAGGAAGAGCTCGCACGTATTGAGAATGAGCTGAAGGAAAAACTCCTCAGCATGCAGGGATAAGGAATGAAGAAACTGTTAGACAGCCCTGTTTTCGCCCTGGTACTTGCCGTAGTGGTGATGTTCGGAACCATGCTGGTTTCAACAAAGGTCAGCTTCGGGCGAAAATGCAGGTCTGTAACCGGTGAATTCTACACCGCTTCTGAAGGATCCGCACCTTCAGTGGCAACTCAGCTCAGGAACTTCTGCGCTGCGGCGGAGCAGGTTGCGCTGACGGCGGAGCAGAATGAACTGCCCGAGGTCGGGAACACCCTGCGGCAGATAGACGACCTGAGGAATCTTCTCTACCAGCAGACGGATGACCTTGCAGCGGTGAATGAGGTGTATCAGGAACTGCTCTCCTCTACCTTCAGTTTGGAGAATGTGCTTGCGCGAGCTGAACTGACAAGCAGTCAGGCAGAAGCGCTGGCAGCGGCCCAGCATGACGCAGCCGCGGCCAAGGCAGCAATTGATGCATCCGGTTTTAATGACATGGCCCGCAGCTTCCTGAAGCGGTATCAGAAGTTCCCGACGGTCGGCCTCGCCGGTATGGTTGGCGTGAAGATGCCCTGCCCGTTCAGCTGAGCTGTGCAGAACCGTTTCATTACGTTTTCCCGCATTTATGGTTTCACAGCAGCGGCCCGCCAGGGCTGCTGCTGTGAAACCTGTCATCTGTAAGGAGTGTTAGTATTATGGGTATTGCAGAAGGTCGCGCCTATTTCCGCACACTGGGGATGGAGGAGCGCGTACAGGAATTCCCGGTATCATCGGCAACCGTTGAGCTTGCCGCTGCCGCGCTGGGCGTGGAAGGCGCCCGCATCGCCAAAACGCTTTCATTTAAAACCGCAGACGGCTGCATGCTGATCCTGGCTGCGGGAGATGCGCGAATTGACAACCACAAATTCAAGGAACGCTTCCACTTTAAGGCGAAGATGCTCTCCGCCGATGAAGTTCTGGAACTGGTCGGCCATCCGGTGGGCGGCGTTTGTCCTTTCGGTATCAAACCGGGCATCCCGGTATACCTCGATGAGAGTCTGAAGCGCTTTGTGACCGTATTCCCTGCTGTCGGAAGCGGAAACAGTGCCATAGAGCTCACTCTTGACGAACTTTACGCAACCTCCCACGCATTGGAGTGGATCGACGTCTGCAAGCTTCCGGAAGGCTGAGCCCTTCTGCAGCAGAACGCAGGAGCTGCCTCCCCGACCGAAAGGTCCCGGAGGCAGCTCCCGCGTTTCATCGAATATGCTTCGCTGTGTTACAGCACCCCGATCAGGACAAGAAACAGCAACACGAAGGTAACCAGCACGGCAACGGCAAAGAGCGTGAAGCCCGCGCTGAAGGAGCCTTTCTGTGCGCCGCTGGTGCTGGGCTGCGCCAGATGTGCCGCACGCAGCGCACTGACAACCGGCTTATAGAGAAGGAGCGTGATGCCCGCGTTGATGCCACCCTTTACGAGGTTGAAAGGCAGAAACACCGTCATCAGCATCCCGGCCACCGTGGCGCGGGGCACACCCATATAGAAAGGTGTAATGATATAGTTCCACAGGAGCATTGCGACCGCCATTGTCAGCACACCGAAGCCAAGGCCGGTGACCGCGCCCTTCTGGGTGCGGTGCTGCTGGTAATACCATGCGGCGGGTACCGCAAAGGCGCAGGTGGAGACCATATTCATCAGGAAGCCGTAGGGGCCGGTTGAACTGATGGTGATCATTTCAATAAAGGAAACAATCACCGAGATCAAAACGCTGGTCATGGGGCCATACAGGAGCCCGGCAATCACAATAATGGCATCTTTCGGCTCGTAGCTCAGAAAGCCCGCCACATTGGGTATTACCTTGCTGAGCAGAACCGCCACGTAGGAAACGGCGGCAAACATGGCGACGGCCGCCATGTACCGGGTGGACATTTGCTGTTTTTTCATTTGCTTTCCCTCCACAAAAAAATGACCTGAAGACAAATCTTCAGGCGCAATAAAAAGGGCAGGAAAAATATGGACTTTACCCATCTTCTTCCATCCAGACTATACTGTCGGTTCCGGATTCGCACCGGATCCTGCCTTACGGCTCGCGGACTGAGCTTACGCCATCACCGCCGGTCGGGAATTACACCCTGCCCTGAAGATGGGCTCATTGTAGCATAGCGGGAAGCATTTGACAAGCCCCCGTGAAATGATTATACTGATTTCTATCAAATCAGAAGCGGAGAATGATATGGCAGACCGATCAACTACCTGCTGCTTCACCGGCCACCGCCCGGTCAAACTTCCCTGGGGGATGAATGAGCAGGACCCGCGCTGTACCGCATTGAAAGAACAGATTGCTGCGAGTCTCGAAGGGATCTATGAAAGCGGTTACCGGCATTTTATCTGCGGAATGGCCATCGGCTGCGACACCTATTTTGCCGAGGCAGTGCTGCGGCTGAGAGAAGCGCACGAAGACGTCACGCTGGAGGCTGCCATACCCTGTGACGGTCAGGACGCAAAATGGAACCGGAAGCAGAAGGAAACGTATTCCCGTCTGCTGGAACAGTGTGACATTACAACCTATGTCTCACATGCGTATACGCCGGGCTGCATGATGAAGCGGAACGAATATATGATTGACCGCTCTTCCCTGCTGCTGGCCTGCTTCAACGGGTACGGCAGCGGTACCATGAGTACGATCCTCTGCGCCCAGCGAAGCGGCATTCAGACGCTGATACTCGATATTTAATACAGAACAGAAATGAAACCTGTACGGCTCCCTCCCGGGAACAAACCGTACAGGTATTTTCACTACTATTTTACCGCTCAGCAGCAGAAGATATTGGTTCCGCACATCGGGCCGAGACACATATTTGCCACGCAGAGCGTAAGACACAGCCTGTCGGTACTGAGCCCGTTGCGGTAGTCGACCCGCTGGTTCTGATAGAAGTCACCGCCGTTCTGCAGCTGCTGATAGAGATACTGGTAATCCGAATTCTGCGGGTCCATCTCCACGGCGCGCCTTGCCGCATCCATGGCGGCAATTTTGTTGCCCTGATACATATTCGCTGCGCCGACCAGGTAATACCAGCGGGCATCCCGTTCCGAAGCCGGGACAGAGGACAACGCCGTCAGAGCTTCGCGGTACATGCCGTTACGAATGTAGTTGCGGGCCGCCGTGTACTCATTGCGCTCTGTCTGCTGCTGTTGCTGTGAATTCTGCCATCCGCCGTACCAGCTGCCCCAAGTGTTGGGATTGAAAGGATCGGCGTACTGATACTGCTGATACTGCGCACCGCCTGCTGTCTGAGCCTGAGCAGCCGTGCCGGATTTGATCATATCGTAAGCAGTATTCACATCGTTCATCATCTGAGCTGCATATTCATCACCGGGATTCAAGTCCGGGTGATACTTCTTTGTGAGCTCACGGTAGGCTTTTTTGATTTCTTCGTCACTGGCATTCGGAGAAACACCCAAAACCTTATAGGGATCGGACACCATTGTCTTCTTCCTTATCTTTCCGGTATTTTTTATCAAATTCGGTCCAGAGCCCGAAATAGAGAACGTTCTTCAAAATTCCCGCATCCGTAACCAGCGGAAGGCGGTCAAAGGCAGAGAGGCAATCCCCCAGCAGCATCTCCAGAACCGAGCGGAAAAAATCGGCATTGTCCGCCTGCCCGTAACGCCGGCGGAAAGGATTATAGCGGTTGCGGAACGTGTCGCGGTCCAGATCCATCGCAGCATCGGTGATATAAAGGAATCTGCCCAGCCCCGCGCCGAACCTGCGGAGATCCGGTTCCCAGCGGTCCTCCTGAAAGACGAACACTTCTGCCATCAGGCGGGCAAAGGTCTCCGCGGCGGCATCCGGAGCTTCAAGGTTCTGGCGCTCAATCTCCCGGAGGGCAAGGATGGAACTCTCCATCGCCCCACATTGCCGCGGCCACGAAGTGCTGACATGCTGATAAGCCTTCCTGAGTGCCGCACTCGCTGTCAGGGCAGAAATGCTGCCGTCGTCGTCCCAGTTATCCCGGAGCTTCAGATAACTCAGGGCAATATTCATATCCGCCGCATAATCGGTAAAGCGGCACTGCCACCAGGGCTGCCGCTTTACAGGATGAGCTACACAGGCATCCTCTCCGCCGGATTCCGCTTCCTCGTACAGAGACTGCAGAAGAAAGATGAGGAAACACTGGTCATAATTCAAAGTGAAGCCGGCCGCCTGCCCGTAACGCGAGCGCAGATTCCGGCAGAGGCCGCAGTATGCCGCCCGATACCGGGCATCCTCCTCCGGGGTGAGATGAGGCCGGTCGGCTGTGAGATAACCGAACATTCAGGACTTTCCGGTAAAAGAATTTCCGCACTTGCGGCAGACGATCTTGATCTTCCCGCGGCCCTTCGGAACACGTAAAACCGTTTTGCAGGCAGGACAGGTGAAAAACTTATAGTCCTTGCGCTGCACCCACTGGTCCTTCCACAGCCGCAGCGTGCTGAAAACCCGGTCGCGCATCATCAGAAACTTACTGTTTTCGCAGCTGCGGCGGACCCGGTCTCTGGAGAACATGCGAAAATACATATAAACCAGGACCGCTAAGGCCAGCGTGAAAAACACACTCCCCAGTGTTTTACGAAAGATTGCCCCCAGAAGCAAAAGAACAGCATCCGCCATCAGCAGGAAACGGTTGAGATCATCATTTCCATTGCGGCCAGCCATAAAACGCAGCATTTTTTCCTTCATGGTTGATTCACCTGCGAGTATCAGTTTCAACTTTTATTTTACCCGCAACCGGTATTCAATACATCAAGAAATTGTGAACAAGCACATTATCCGATTCAGCTGCGTACCTCGCGAACAGAGAGCTGAACAATCTCCTCACAAAGCTCATCATAGCTCATCCCTTCAACCTTCGCAGCCCTGGGGATCAGGCTTGTCGGGGTCATACCGGGCAGCGTGTTGACTTCCAGGAACCAGGCGAGACCGTTGGCATCAAGGATGAAGTCCACCCGGCAGTAAACCCGCAGATCCAGCCCGCGGTATACCGATTCGGCCGCACGGCGAAGCATGTTGTCCTCTTCTTCGGTCAGATCAGCCGGACAGATCTCCTGCGCGCCGGCTGTGCCGCTCTGATACTTGGCAATATAGTTAAACTCAGGGGTAATGACCTCAATAGGGCTGAGCGCACGGCCATTCAGCACCGGAACCGTCATCTCGCGGCCGATAATTTTCTCCTCAACCACAATGCGGTTCCCGTAACGAAGAATGTATTTCAAGGCACTGTTCAGTTCTTCACGGGTGTCGGGGAGCCTCACGCCGATTGAGCTGCCTCCATCCACGATCTTCACGGCGCATGGCACCGGAAGGGATTCGGTAAGCTGAGGAATCTCTTCCGCGTGATAAGTAAGTTCCTGCCACTTCGGCGTCAGCACGCCGCGGCTTTCCAGGACGCGCTTTGCCATTGCCTTGTCCATGGCAATGGCGCTGGCCAGCGGTCCGGATCCGGTATAGGGAACTCCCATGAGCTCCAGCATGGACTGAATCTTGCCATCCTCACCGTCCTTGCCGTGCAGACCAAGAAAAACGCAGTCAGCAAGGGCGCATACATCGGCAACGCCCTTCCCAAGGTGGCCTCTGCTCTGAAACCTGCGGCCCGCCCAGACAGCGTCCAGGTCCGGTTCCGTCTCGTGAATCGCAACATCACCGCAGAGGCCCCCGGGTTCGTCAAACACCTGCTCCAGCGGTTTATCGTAATCCTCCAGTCCCAGAAACAGGTCCACATATACGGCTTTGTGCCCCATACGCCGCAGAGCCCTGCAGACCGAGGTCGCCGTCACCTGGGCAACATGGCGTTCCGTGCTGATGCCGCCGCCCAAAACAACAATTTTCATTCCTTTTCTCCGTTCTTCGGGCATCAGCTGAAGACAGCTGATGCCCATGGTTATTGCCGATTCTGCGGGATTCCCGCTTAATTGATCTTCAGTTCCTCCCAGAGGGTGTTCACGGTGTCCAGCATGGAGGAGCTGAGATTCCGGTAGGCATAGGCATCATAGAGTTCGCCGAAGCGCTCAATATCCGGGTAGAGAATGTCCATGGCTTCCTCGCCCATTTCCTCGGCATAGTCTTCATTTTCGTAGACCAGTGAATTCGGGCAGCCGTAGCAGATATATTCCGCATTGGCTATCGCCGGTTCTTCCTCCAGCATATAGTTAATGAAGGCCTCAGCCAGTTCCTTGTTCTGACAGCAGCTTGGAATGCACATCGCATCCACAAAGTAATTTGTGCGCTCCGGAGCATAGAACTGCAGGTCGACGCTGTCGGCCTCGGCATCCAGCATCGTAAAGTAGTCGCCGGCATAATAGGCGCAGATAGCGGCCTCCCCCGACTCCATCATGTTATAGACTTCGTCCATGACGTAACTCTTAACCAGAGGCTGCTGAACCTTCAGCTCATCGAGGGCTTTCTGCCAGTCCGCGATACTGTCGCTGTTGACGTCCAGACCCAGTTTGTACTGCGCTGTAGCGAAGGCGTCACGGCTGTTGTTAAACTGCAGGATATTCCCGGCGTATTTCTCGTTCCACATCAGGTCCCAGTCACCGATGTCGCCCTCATCCACCTGTTCAGCGTCATAGATGACACCGACGAAGTTGTACGTATAGGGAACGGTGTACTTCTCGTCAGGGTCATAATACATCCCGCGAAAACTCTCGCCGATGTACTGGTAATTCGGAATGTTATCGAAGTTGAGTTCCAGCAGCATGCCTTCCTGGGCCATACGCTGTATCATGTAATCGCTCGGGACAATCACATCATAGCTCACGGCACCGCTGGAGAGTTTTGCGTACATGTCTTCGTTGGAGGCAAAGGTGGTGTAATTGACCTCCACCTCATGCCCGTAGTTTTCCAGATACCAGGCCTCAAAACCCTTGATGGTGTCAAAACTGTCCTCAGAGCCGTCGGAGATATATTCGCCCCAGTTGTAAACGTTCAGAACGGGCTTTTTCGGGGCAGCCACAACAAGGATGATGATCATCCCCGCAGCGAGCACGCCGCCGATGGCAAGGGCAATCCGGCGGGCTTTTCGGCGGGCGGCAGGATTCCCCTTCTCCTCCTTCGCGGGCCGTTCCACCCCGGGGGCGGTATCAATGAGGTTTGTCATGATGAGAAGCGCAAGGATCGTGAAGAAGATGATCGTAGACAGGGCGTACATTTTCGGCGTGACGGTCTTCTTCGTCATATTGTATATGCGGATGGGCAGGGTCTGGAAACCGTTGCCGGCAGTAAAATAGCTGATGACAAAATCATCAAGACTGAGCGTGAAGGCCATGATCATGCCGGTGATGATGCCGGGCATGATTTCCGGAATCTCGACTTTCAGAAACGCACGGAAAGGCGTGCAGCCCAGGTCCATGGCGGCTTCAGGGAGAGACTTGTCCATCTGCTGAAGCTTGGGCAGCACCTGCAGAATCACATACGGCAGGCAAAACGTGATATGCGCGATGAGCATTGTCCAGAAGTTCAGACTGGTAGCCGCACCGAAGAGACGCCCGACAAACACGAACATCAGCATCAGGGAGATACCGGTGATGATGTCGGGGTTGATCATCGGAATATTTGTGACGGTATCCATCGCAGCGCGCATAGCCTTGTTGCGCAGGCGGTGGATGCCGACCGCGGCAGCCGTACCCATGACAGTGGAGATGGCTGCTGCGGAGAGCGCAAGGATCAGGGTGTTGCGCACCGCGCCAAGGGTCTCGGCATCACGGAAGAGTTCCCGGTACCAGTAGAGGCTGGTGCCTGAGAATACACTCAGGCTCTTGGCTTCATTGAAGGAGAATACAAGAAGAATCGCAATAGGCACAAAAAGGAAAAGCATAATGAGCACCGTGTAGACTTTTGCAGCCGGTTTCATTCCCGCACCCCCTTATGCAAAAGCTTTCCGGTTGGCATAGCGCTGCATCAGCGCCATCCCGGCCAGAAGAATAACCATCAGGATGAAGGCAATGGCTGCGGCAAAGTGGAGGTTGTTCGCAACATACTGACCTTCAATTGCATCGCCGATAAGATAGAACTTGCCGTTGCCGAGCTTCTGAGAAATGTAGAAGGTGCTGATCGATGGAATGAGAACCATCGTGATGCCGGAAATGACTCCCGGCAGGCTCAGGGGGAAGATCACACGCCGAAGCACACCCCAGCTGTTGCAGCCGAGATCACGGGCAGCCTCTTCGAGTTTCAGATCCATTTTTGCCATGACAGAGTAAATGGGGAGAATCATATACGGAAAGTAGTCGTACACCATGCCGACCACAACCGCGCCTTCCGTGCCGATCATCTTCAGCGGTTTCATGCCGAGCGCCTTCAGGAGGCTGTTGAGGATACCGGTGTCCTGAAGGATTGTCATCCAGGCATACGTGCGGATCAGAAAATTCATCCACATCGGGATCATAATGAGCGTAATGAGAATTTTCTGCGTACGGGCAGAGGCCCGGGAAAGAATGTAGGCAACCGGGTAGCCCATCAGGAGGCAGATAAAGGTGGAAATCACCGCAAGCTTCAGGCTGCGCCAGAAGATCAGCAGATAGGTATAACTGCCGTTGGCTGACTTTGCCGTGAAAAAGCGGACCATGTTCTCAAGCGTAAAATGATAGGCGTTATCCGTAAAGGCGTAGTAGGCAACAAAAATGAGGGGCACCACAATAAAGAGCAGGGCCCAGACCCCGTAGGGTCCCAGCGCAGCGCGCTGAACAGCCGCAAGACCGTTGTTCTTCTGCTTCATTCTTCATCCTCCACAGCCTCGGCGTCCGAAAGCTCATCAAATTCATTGGAGAAGGAAGAATAATCACCGAACATATCTGAGTATTCCGATTTCTTCATAATGTGAATGGCGTCCGGCTCGAGATAGATGCCGATCTTTTCATCCACATCAACAAAATCCGTTGTCTGGATCATCCATTTGAAACCGTTGATGTCCACAATGATCTCATAGTGCACACCCAGGAAGGTTACCGATGTAACCACGCCCTTTAGCATGCCCTTCTCCTCCGGCACGATGTCAACATCCTCCGGGCGGATGACAACATCTACGGGCTCATTCTTTCCGAAGCCTTTGTCCACGCATTCGAAAACCTGACCGGAGAAACGGACCTTCCGATCCTCGAGCATGACGCCGTTAACGATGTTTGATTCACCGATAAAATCCGCCACAAAGGCGTTCTGCGGTTCGTTATAGATGTCAATCGGCGTGCCGATCTGCTGAATACGGCCCTCGCTCATAACGACAACCATATCACTCATCGAAAGCGCCTCTTCCTGGTCATGGGTGACAAAGATAAAGGTGATCCCTGTGGCTTTCTGAATGTTCTTGAGTTCCTGCTGCATGTCCTTTCGAAGCTTCAGATCCAGCGCTGCGAGCGGCTCATCCAGAAGAAGGACTTTCGGCCGGCTCACCAGGGCGCGCGCAATGGCTACACGCTGCTGCTGACCGCCGGACAGGCTGGAAACACTGCGTTTTTCAAATCCCGGAAGTGCCACAAGCCTCAGCATTTCGGTAACCTTTTCCTGAATCTCCGCATTGGGAACCTTCTTCTCACGCAACGGGAAGGCAATGTTATCAAACACGTTCAGATGCGGGAACAGCGCATAGCGCTGGAACACCGTGTTGACGTTGCGTTTGTGGGGCGGCAGGGCAGCGATATCCTCCCCCATGAAGTACACTTCGCCCTGGTCTGCCTGCTCAAAGCCGGCAATGATGCGCAGTGTAGTGGTCTTTCCGCAGCCGGAAGGGCCGAGCAGCGTCACAAATTCGTTGTCATAGATGTCCAGAGAAATGTTGTCCAGAACAACCTGCCCATCATAGGATTTTGTGATGTTCTTCAGTTCAATAATCTTGCGCATAATACCAGCCTCCCAAGAAAAAATGACCGCATGCCAGCCTGCACGCGGTCACGGAATGGATAAAAGAATCATCCCAGCCGGACGTTGAGCTCTGAAGGCACAGATTAACCTGACTTATTGACCATTTCACAAGTGCCGGAACCCCGGCTTTTGGTTTATAGTGACCAACTTATAAAACTTGAGCTTTTAACTCAATCAATAAGGCA
>CAZBXX010000031.1:0-21620 GCA_964495965.1 uncultured Oscillospiraceae bacterium
ATCGCTGAAGCTTTTCCGAACCACTCGCCTAGCGAGTGGTTTTGCTATACAAAAAGGCGCCAGTCAACCTGATGACTGATGCCTTTTTCTGTTTCTGCTGAATTGGTGAACGTTCAGAACCTTTGCCCGGGTGCTCTCCGGCATTCGCCGCTCAGAAAACCGGCCACCGTCGCGATGACCCGCTCTGAGACATCCCTGCCCGGCACATCAAAGCAACGACCGGGACTATGCGCGCTTCCGAAGTATCAGGTCCTCTGCGGAAAAGTGCGCAGTCAGCAGGCGTCAGGCTTCCAAACCTGAGCTGCCATGGCGCGGCTTCCGGGAGAAAACCTCAGTGCAACCGGGCCGGACATACCGGTCTGCCGGTGGCAGATGAGGGCCGCTTCTCCTTCTTTGAGTTTCTGCTGCGCTGTGCCGCAAAAGACAGCAATGCTCCCGGCAGCGTTGTAAACAAGAGTGATCTCCGCTTTGGGCTCAGGCGGGATGGTACACTCCTCTTCTGCTTCGCCTCCGCCGGCCAGGGCCAGCATCCTGCCGTCATAAGCACCCTTACGCAGCATCAGATTAAAGTCCGTGCACTTCCCTAGACAGTGGGTGCTGTCCGCCCCGTCGAACCGGTGAATCTGATATTCGGCGAGGGTTACGGGGCTGCCGCCGTTATGCGTAAGCTGCATTTTGCCGTGAACGGGAGCAATCAGACGCATGTAATCCGGGAGAAGCGTAAAGTCCGATTCCTCCAGATCCACCGTGGCAGAGCTGATCCGCCACAGAAAGTTCCGGTCGGCGTACAGAGCATCCTCCGGCCAGATGGCGAGCTGAACCGTCCTGCCGCCGGACCAGGTACTGACGCAGTAATCCTGACCGCTCAGGTGCTTTATGTTTTCCTGTTTACCCGCCATCGGTCAGCCTTCCACCAGCTTCAGAATTGCGGTATAGCACTCATCCGCCAGCGGCAGCGCATGCTGCAGCAGCTTCTCGCCGCGCAGGCGATACTCTTCGGCAAACTCCCTGTCTTTCAGGGAGGAGACATTGATGAGCACGTTGAGCCAGGCTCCCTGAATCCCGGCTTTTAAAGACAGGAAGGCCACGCCCAGATCACTGGCACTGGTTTCATTAAAGCGTCCGAGAAGAGACGCCGCAAGTGTCAGCGCTTCGTCACAGAGCTCCATCATCTCCATCGGGGTCCGGGTGCAGGCCTTCAGGCCATTCTGGATCGCCGCCGACCGGGCAGCCTTCTGCTCATCGGTTTCCTTCGGCAGGGAGAACGCCGCACTCACGGCGTTAAAGGCATCGGTGTCCCGGTCCATCACATCCATGAGCCTGGCCTGCAGGGCGGATGCCTCCCGCTGAACTTCGGCCGCGTGGTCAGCATAGTCCAGGTACTTCTTTCTGCCCTGAGTGAGGCCCGCGACCATGGCCGTCAGTGCCGCCCCCACGGAGCCGTAAAGCGCGGCAACGGAACCGCCGCCGGGTGCGGGGGCATCGGAAGCTACAATATCGGCAAAACCGCGGACCGTCAGGTCCGCCAACTTCTTTCCGGTCTCTCCCATTGCCTTACTCCATCATGTCGATGATATGGTATTCCATCATCTGGTTCATGCAGTCAAAGTTCTCGAGCTTCAGGTAGAACTCCGCACAGTCAATCAGCGCCTTAGCGGGCGCCAGCCCTACCAGTTCGCTGCCAACCACGTAGGTGCCGTAGCGCTCGGCAAGAGATTTGATCATCTCATAGACGACAAAGAGCGAGGTGTCTTCATAGTTCACCATGTTCATGGAAACCTGGGCAATGCCGCGGTCCTCAAGCATGAAGCCCATGGCCTTGCAGCTCCGGAAGCCGCCGGAAGAGGCGCGGATGGCCTTGGCAATGTTCTTGGCGACCTGCACATCGGATGTGGCGAGGTTCACATTAAAGGCAACCAGCGGCGGCCGTGCGCCGATGGCGGTGATACCGGCAGTCGGGTGAATCCTGCGCTCGCCGAAGTCCGGTGCCCATTCGGGCTGCAACAGCTTCTCGGGCATGCCCTCGAACTGGCCCTTGCGGCAGGTTGCCAGGTTCCGGCGTTCGGGACGCGTGGCGGAATCCTCATAGAGGAAGGAAGGAATCTGCAGCTCGTCCCAAATCCGCTGGCCGAGGCGTTTGGAAATCGCCACGCAGTCCTCTACGGTCACGTCCATCGTGGGGACAAAGGGGATCACGTCGGTGGCGCCCATGCGGGAATGTTCTCCGACATGTTGGTTCATGTCGATCAGTTCCGCAGCCTTTTTTGTCAGCTGAAAGGCGCATTCCTCCACGGCCTCCGGAGTGCCGAGCAGGGTAAAGACGCTGCGGTTGTGATTTCCGTCGGTCTGGGCGTCAAAAAGGACACAGCCGGGAACGCTCTGCGCTACTGCAACCAGCGCATTGTAGCCGGCCTCATCCTTTTCGCGGCTGAGGCTGAAGTTTGGAATGCATTCAACAAGTCTTGCCATTAAGATTTACCTCCTATGACGGTTTGGCTGTGATGCCAGTTCTCGGGTTTTCTGTTCATTCGGAAACACCCGGCGGGGGTTGGCCGCCGGGTGTAAGGATGATTCTGTGCGGATACGGTTATGCTCAGCCGTTAAAGCCCTGCACAAAGAACTTGATAAAGGCAATGGTCTGCGGCTGATAGATGATGTCCACCAGGAAGGCACCGACAATGGGCACGATCATAAAAGCCTTGCGGCTCATGCCATAGCGGTCCTTGACGGCAGTCATGTTGACGATTGCAGAGGGGGTTGCGCCGAGGCCGTGGCCGAGGAGACCGGCGCACATGACGGCGGCATCGTAGTTCTTGCCCAGGATGCGGAAGACCACAAAGTAGCACAGGATGACCAGCACAACCACCTGGCACACCACAATAAGCAGCACCGGCCCGATGAGGTCAAGCAGCTGATAGAGATTCAGACTCATCAGGGCAATGGCGAGGTAGAGATTCAGCATCACATCGCCGATGCCGTCGACCAGCGGGAAGCTGAAGTTGTACCAGTGGAATTTCTCGTTGAGGTTGCGGACGATCATGGCAATAAACATGGCGCCAACATAGGTGGGGAAGCTCATGCCGATGAGTTTTCCGATCCAGCCGGAGACCTGGCCGCCCACCGCCATGCAGATCAGAATGGCGGTAACATTCTTGATGACATCAAGAGAAGAGAGCTTCTCGCCGTTGGAAGCATTGATTTCCTCGATGGAGGTGTCGAAGTTTTCACTGTTATCCGGGGTCAGATGATTCTTTTCAATCAGCAGGCGCGCCACCGGGCCGCCAACCAGCACGCCGAAGATAAGGCCGAAGGTCGCAGCCGCGGCGCCGACCGTGACGCCGGCGGGGTAGCCCATGTCCACAAAGGTCTGGCCGTAAGAGCCGGCAGCACCGTGACCGCCGATCATAGAAATGGCGCCGGCAAGCAGGGCGTAGGGATATGCCAGGCCCGTCACTTTCGCAATGCCCACGCTGATAAAGTTCTGGATGATGGAAACCGCAGCCGCCACCAGCCAGTAAATTACCAGCAGCAGGCCGCCCTTTTTCAGCAACTGCACGGAAGCGCCGAGGCCGACCGTGGTGAAGAAGGCAATCATGAAGGGATTCTGCAGGCCGGTGTTGAAGTTGAAGGTGAAAGCCCCGGTCTGATGCCCGGCAAAGGTGACGAACATGAAGAGGAATCCGCCGATGACGGGAGCGGGAATGCAATACTTGGTCAGGAAGGGAACTTTCTTCTTGATCCAGAAGCCAAGGAGAAGCAGTACCGCTGCAAGCGCTGTGGTCATGATCATGTCGCAGTTGATGTTCAGGGTCTGCTCGATGGTTTCAAGTGACATTTCTTACTCCTCTCTGTTTATTAAAATTTACAGAAATATTATAGCATATCCGTGCGGAGAAATCCATCGGTTTTTCATCTCTACAGGTTCCTCTCTTGTTTCAAAAGCCGGAATCCGGTATAATGGTTCCAGTGTTCCCGGCAACACAGCCGGTGCCTTATTCTTCTGCGTTCTCTCAAGGAGGTTCCGCATGGATTCTGCCCTTACACCTTCCTCCCTTCCCGCTTCGGTCCTTTCAGAACTTCCTCTGCATTCCCGGGCCGGAGGATCCGCTTTGTCCGCAGTGCTTTCCGAAATGAAGCGAAAGATCGTCGTCCTCGATGATGACCCGACCGGGGTACAGACGGTGAACGGCGTTTATGTTTACACAGCCTGGGATGAGATTACGCTGCTGGAAGCTTTCCAGGCGCCGGAACAGCTGTTCTTCCTGCTGACCAACTCCCGCGGACTGACCGCGCCGGAGAGCCGGCTCCTGCATGAGGAAATTGCCCGGAATCTTGCCGCAGCATCTGCCGCCACCGGGAAGGATTTTCTTCTGCTCAGCCGCAGCGATTCCACCCTGCGCGGCCACTGGCCGCTGGAAACGTCTGTCCTGAAAGACACGCTGGAAGAGGCAAGCGGCAGGCGCTATAACGGTGAGGTGATCTATCCCTTCTTCCCGGAAGGCGGGCGATACACGCTTGACAGCATCCACTATGTCCGGCAGGGGGACCGGCTGGTGCCCGCGGGACAGACGGAATTTGCCAGAGATAAAAGCTTCGGCTACTCCGCCTCTGCGCTGCCTGACTGGTGTGAGGAGAAATCCGGCGGACGGTTCCGGGCACGCGACTGCTGCCGGATTTCGCTGGCGGAGCTTCGCGCCGGGGATGTGGACAGCATTACGGCAAAACTCACGGCCGTCCACGGTTTTGGAAAAATCACCGTGGACAGTGCGGACTATGACGACACCGCCGTCTTTGTGACGGCGCTTTGCCGGGCAATCGCGAACGGGAAAGAGTTTCTGTTCCGCTGTGCCGCTGCCCTTCCGAAGGTGCTGGGCGGGGTAAAGGATCGGCCTCTGCTGACGCAGGCAGAACTGCTGTCAGGGGGCAGCGGACACGGCGGCATCATTCTGGTCGGCTCCCACGTTGCCCGGACCACCCGCCAGCTGGAAGCGCTGCGAAAAAGCGGAATCCCGCTTACGTTTATTGAGTTTAACCAGCACCGGGTGCTGGACCCGGGCGGGCTGGACGAAGAAGCCGCACGTGTTTTACGCCAGGCGGAAGCCCTGCTGACTGCCGGGAAAAGCGTTGTGGTTTACACCCGGCGGCGCCGCCTGGACCTCGACACCGAAGACACCGACCGGCAACTGGAGATCTCCGTGCGCATTTCCGACGCTCTGACCGGCATCATCGGGAATCTGACGGTTCGCCCTTCGTTTCTTGTGGCCAAAGGCGGCATTACTTCCAGTGATGTGGGGACCAAGGCTCTCCGGGTACGAAAGGCCCTGGTGAAGGGACAGATCCGCCCCGGCATCCCTGTCTGGCAGACCGGCGAAGAAAGTAAATTCCCCGGGCTTCCTTTTGTGATCTTCCCGGGGAATGTAGGGGATGACGATGATCTGCGCCGGGTGGCGGAGACGCTGCTGACCTGAACAGCACTTTTTCCTGCAGGGGTTTTGTCCGCTCCCGACGATTCCCGTCCCAACATAATATTCTTTATATCTTTATATTTTATTCTTTTCCCAACAGCCGCAGAATTTCCTTTCCGACGCCGGCGTCATTGTTGCTCTCGACAATGGCGTCGGCTTTTTCCTTAACCCGGAGATCCGCATTTTGCATGGCAACGCCCCATCCGGCTGCTTCCAGCATATCCGCATCGTTCAGGCCATCCCCGAAGGCGGCGCATTCTGCCGGGTCGATGCCCAGATGCAGGCAGAGCGCCAGCAGCGCATGGCCTTTCCCGGCATCAATGCTGTTAATTTCAATGTTGTTTTTCAGGGAACTGGTAGCCCGGACTTCCGGAAAGCGCTTTGGAAGTTCCTCCAGCTGCCGGGACCTCTCCTCCATCTGATCCGGACGGAAGTACATCTGAAGCTTTTCCAGAGGCCGGTTTTCTTTCCGGATGTTTTCCTTCAGATCCGGAACCGGTTTCCTCAGGCTTTTCACCAGCTTCAGGATCTCCGGCTCCAGGCCAAAATAATCCGGCGCCGAATCGTACATCCATTCCGTCATATAGCCCCATGTGCCGCGGTAACAGTCATACAGAACGGGCAGGGTGTCCATGTACTCGCAGATGCGCACCGCAAGCTGCGGGGGCAGGCAGGCGGCTGCAAGCTGCCGGTTCTCCTGCAGATCATAGACTGACGCCCCGTTTGCAAAAATAAAATACCGGAACAGCCCGAGGCTCATCAGCGATTCCGGCATGCCGCGCAGAATCCGCCCCGTTGCCGGAACCAGCTCTATCCCTTTTGCCTTCGCCATCCACAGCGCTTCCAGGTTTTTTTCCGGCAGTTGCTTCCGGTCGTCCAGCAGGGTGCCGTCCAGATCAAAGGCAATCAGTTTCAGCCGCATATTCAGGTCCTCTTCGATGTGTATACAGGTATATTTTCATATTTTAACACATTTACTCTTGCATTCTTTTTGGTTTTGTTGTAATATAATACAGCACATTCCCAATTCAAGCAAGTACAGGAGGAAAACAAAATGAAGAAAATGATAGCTCTTCTGCTCGCAGCCATGATGGTCTTTGCCCTCTGCGCCTGCGGCAGCAGTTCCAGCTCCGCTCCCGCAGCCACGGCCGCCCCGGCCGCAGATGCCGCCCCCGCCGCAGATGCCGCTCCGGCAGCCGCTGCCCCGGAAGCCCTGACCATGGGCACCGGCGGCGAAGCAGGCACCTATTATGCCTTCGGCGGTGTTGTAGGCGGTTATCTGAATCAGAATGCCGGCACGAATATCAATGTTGTTTCTTCCGGCGGCAGCGCAGCCAACATCACCGGTATCGTCGTGGACAAGATCTATGACCTCGCCACCGTGCAGTCTGACGTCATGACTTATGCATATAACGGCACCAATTCTTTTGCCGATGGCGGTGCCATGAGTGACTTCCGCGTGCTCGGCGGCCTCTATGCTGAAACGGTGCAGATCTTCACATGCAACCCTGATATCAAGTCCGTTGCGGACCTCAAAGGCCGTTCTATCTGCGTTGGTGACGTTGGTTCCGGCACTTTCTTCAACACGGTTGATATTCTGGCTGCATACGGAATGACCATTGACGATGTCAATGCGGTTTACCAGTCCTTTGGCGATTCCGCCGAGAGCATCAAGGACGGCAAGATTGATGCCGCCATTCTCACCGCCGGTGCCCCCACCACAGCAATTGTTGACCTTGCCACTTCCAACAAGGTCTATCTCGTCTCCATTGATGACGAGCACATGGAAAAGCTCCTGGCCGACTGCCCCTGGTATGCTTCCTATACCATCCCCGCCGGTACCTACAGCGGTTTTGATGAGGATACCACAACCGTAACGGTGAAAGCCACGCTGGTCTGCCGCGCTGACCTGGATGACGATACTGCCTACAATATCGTTTCCAACATTTATAATAATGCTGATGCCATTGCCGCGCTCCATGCTAAAGGCGCAGAACTCTCCCTTGAATTTGCTACCGAAGGCATTGCGGTTCCCTTTGCCGCCGGCGCTGCAAAGTTCTATGCTGAGAACGGCATCACGGTTGACACTGCTGCCTGACCGTTTTATTCCCGGCATCCTTCTTGAATAAGTATACGGAGTGCCTCTCCTTTTGGGCGGCACTCCGCCTTTTATCCAAGTCTCTGGAGGAACCCTTATGTCTTCAATCAATTCAAACGCCCCCGTTCACGAGGCAGAATTTGACCAGGCAGCCGTGGATGCGGTCATGAAGAAATATGACCGCGAATCCAATACCCGTCTCTGGGAAGGCTGGCAGCGCTGGGTTGTTTACGGGATCCTTGCAGCTTTTTCGCTGTTTGTGATCTACGTGACGCTCTTTGCCACCTGGCTTGATCTGATCCGGTATCCGTCTTTTTTTGGCAGCATTCTGCTGATCGGGTATTTGGTCTTTCCCGCAAAGAAGGGAGATCACCGCCCCAACCATATTCCCTGGTATGACTGGATAATCATGCTTGCCGGTGCGGCTGCGTTTTTCTATGTGGTGGTAAATGCGAAGAGCCTGACCGTACGCCTTGGCATGTCGCGTATTTATCCCTATGAAATCGCCATTGCCATCGTCGGCATTCTTTCAACACTTGAACTCTGCCGGCGCAGCGTAGGCATTCCCATTTTGTGCGTAGTCGGCGTCTTCATGGTTTATGCTTTGTATTATTATGCATTTACCAAACACCTTGGCATGTCCGGTGCCGTACGCAATGTAGCAAACAGCCTCTTTTTCAAGGTTCAGGGCGGGGGAATTCTTGGAACACCGGTCCAGGTCTGTTCCAAATTTATTATCGTCTTCATTGTGTTTGGCGCTTTTCTGGAACGAACGGGTATTTCCCAGTTTTTTATTGACCTTGCCAATTCCCTGGTAGGCCGTTTCTCCGGCGGTCCGGCAAAGGTCGCCGTTATCTCATCCGCGCTCTGCGGCATGGTATCCGGTTCTTCTGTCGGCAACACGGTCACTACCGGTTCCGTCACCATTCCTATGATGAAGAAGACCGGCTACAAGTCGGAGTTTGCCGGAGCAGTCGAAGCTGCCGCCTCCACCGGCGGTCAGATTATGCCGCCCATTATGGGCGCGGCGGCCTTCCTGATGGCAGAATATGTGGGCGTTCCCTATTCGAACATTATCGTTCGCGCCATCCTTCCTGCCATTCTGTACTTTACCGGTATTTTCATTGCTGTTCATTTGGAAGCAAAGAAGCTCCACCTCAAAGGTATCGATAAGGAAAAGCTGCCTGTTTTGAAGCATCTGCTGAAGCGCATCTATTTACTTCTGCCGCTGGTAATCTTGGTCTATCTGGTCTCCTCCGGCAGCAGTACCATGGCCTTCGCCGCTGCGATTGCGATTCTCTTTGCCGTATCCGTCTCTAATGCGCATGACAATGTCATCCTGGGCATCACGGGAATCGCCGCCCTCCTGTTTTATCTGTTTTTGAATGTGACCGGTCCGATAAAGCTCGCACTGCTCTTTATCGGTATCGCCTGCGCGGTTGTATGCATGCTGAAAAAAGGTGCTGTCATGACACCTGCCGTTCTCTTTGACGCGTTGGCGAGCGGGGCTAAAAGCTCTGTCACCGTAGCTGCCGCCTGCGGCGTTGCGGGCATGATTGGAGGATGCATCACCATCACCGGCCTTGCTTCCCAGATCATCACAGCGATTATCACGCTCTCACGTGGATCGCTCTTCATTGCGCTGTTCTTTACCATGCTCTGCTGCATCGTGCTTGGCATGGGCGTTCCTACCACAGCAAACTACTGTATCATGGCATCAACCTGCGCGCCGATTCTAATCCAGCTCGGTGTCCCCACTATTGCGGCACATTTCTTCGTGTTTTATTTTGGTATTGTAGCTGACATCACCCCGCCCGTTGCTCTGGCTGCCTATGCCGGTTCCGCCATCGCGCAGGCACCTCCCATGAAGACAGCTGTCAACGCTACCAAACTCGCCATCGCCGCTTTCGTGGTACCGTACATCTTCGCCATGAATCCGGCCATGCTGTTTGTAAACACCACCGTCGTCCAGGTTATTCTCGTAGTCGCCACTTCACTCGTCGGCATCTTCGGTGTCTCCGCTGCGCTGAACGGCTTTCTCTTAAGTCCAATCAACCCGATTAATCGCATTCTCTTCGCGGTGGGCGGCCTGTTGATGCTGGATCCCTCCGCTACCACAGACCTCATCGGCATTGTGGTCTTTGCCGCTGCGCTGCTCTGGCAGGTGCTAAGCTCCAAAAGGAAAGCAGCCGCATAAGCAGAGCGCAGTCCCAAAAGGCTGTTGTCAAAGAAAAACTTCCCGCCGGGCAGCTGATGCATCGCATTGGCCGTCCGGCGGGAATCATTCTGTTCCTGATTGTTTACGGGCATCCTTGATTGTTTCACCAACTGAGCCGGTGGAGACTGCCCTTTGTTTCAAGCCCGGCATAGCCGGTGTGACGCAGCGCTTCATACAGGGCGACAGCCACAGCATTAGAGAGATTTAAAGAACGCTCTCCCGCCACCATCGGGATCCGGACGCAGAACTCCGGATGCCGGATCAGCAGTTCCTCCGGCAGCCCTGCGCTCTCCTTCCCGAACATCAGAAAGTCCCCGTCCCGATAGTCGCCTTCGGCGATGGTCTTCCGGGCCTTGGTGGTCAGGTACCATACCCTGGCCCTGGGATGCGCGGCGAAAAACGCGTCCAGATTCTGGTATTCGCTTACGTTCAGGCGCGGCCAGTAATCCAGGCCCGCCCGGCGTACGCTTTTTTCATCGGTCTGAAAACCAAGGGGGCGGATGAGGTGCAGTCCGGATCCCGCGCAGAGACAGGTGCGTCCGACAGCGCCGGTGTTTCCGGGCTGTTCCGGCTCATGAAGGATGATGTCAATACTCATAGGTGACTCCAAAAAGCAGAATGGAAGCATCTTATCACATGGCGCAGCGGACTTCAATGTTTCCGGTCCCTAAGGTTCCGGATGCCGCCGCGGATGAAGATTTCTGTTGACGCGTACTGCCTGCGGGGAGTAAAATGCGGCCACGCGGAAACAGGAAGGAGCAGCCCGGCATACAGCGCCGGGATCCAGGGTGTATTGCAACAGATGAAACGGAACAAACCGAACAATTCCACAGTGCGCGACATGACAAGCGGACCGATTCTGCGGCAGCTGGTGTCCTTCGCATTGCCGCTGATGCTGGGAAACATCTTCCAAATGCTTTACAACACCGTGGACTCCGTCATCGTGGGAAATTTTGTCTCCAAACAGGCGCTTGCCGCTATCGGCTCCACAACCATGATTGTGAACCTGCTGGTGTTTTTCTTCAACGGCTTCTCCATTGGTGCGGGAGTGGTCATCGGCCAGTATTTCGGTGCGCGAAACCCGGAAAAGGTGCATGATTCCGTGCAGACCACCATGGCTGCCACTTTTATACTGAGCATCCTGCTTTCCATACTGGGCGTAGTGCTGGTCCGGCCGCTGCTGGTGCTGATGAACACCCCGGATGATGTCTTCCGGGATGCCGCGCTCTATTTGCGCATCTACATCGGCGGCATCTCCGGCCTGCTGATTTACAATATGGGCAGCGGTATCCTGCGTGCCGTAGGGGATTCGACCCGGCCGCTTTACTTCCTGATTCTGACGAGCCTGCTGAACATTGTGCTGGATCTCTTCTTTGTGCTGGTGCTGAAGGCCGGGATCGCCGGCGCCGCCATCGCAACGATTCTGTCTCAGTTTGTGTCCGCAGTTCTTACTCTGGTACTTCTGACCAGGACACAGGATATCTACCGGCTGAACTGGAAGGGTTTGCGCATCGACGGGCCGATCCTGCGGAAAATCTTTTCGATCGGGATGCCGACAGGGCTGCAGGCAATTATAACCTCAATTTCCAACATCTTTGTGCAGGGATACATCAATGTCTTTGGCTCTGGTGTAATGGCGGGCTGGAGCAGCTACAACAAGCTGGATCAGTTCATCCTGCTGCCGATGCAGAGCATGGCCATGGCGTCCACCACCTTTGTGAGCCAGAATACCGGCGCCGGCAACGAACAGCGAAGCGACCGGGGCACCGCAGCGGCTCTGGTGCTGGCCAGTGCGATTACGGCGGGCATCGCGGCGCTGCTGTATGTCTATGCCCCCGCAGCGGTTCGGCTGTTCTCCCCGGACGCCGAGGTCATTGAGTACGGAGCCCTCTTCCTGCATACCAACGTGTTTTTCCTGGTCTTCAACTGCGTCAACCATGTTCTGGCCGGTGCGCTGCGCGGCAGGGGCGACTCCAAGGGGCCGATGATTATTATGCTTTCCACCTTTGTTGGATTGCGGCAGATCTATCTCTTTCTTGTGACGCGTTTTGTGGCCAACACCCCGCGGATCGTCGGTTTCGGTTATCCGGCAGGCTGGGTAAGCTGCTGTGTCATTGAACTGTTGTATTACCGGATCCGAAAAAAATACCGCCCTGCCGAGCAGCTGCTGAGTCGGGCGGAATGAATAGCGGGCACAACAATCTGAGCATGAGAGTTCCTGCAAAAAGGCAGGAAAGAACACAGAAAGGGGAAGCAACGATATGGCTGAAAAATTGAACCTGTCCTGTGATTATATGCAGGGTGCGCATCCTGCGGTTCTGAAAAGGATGATTGAGAACAACCTGGTAAAATCCAGCGTATACGGGGAGGACGATTTCTCCGAATCCGCGCGGGCCAGAATCCGGGAGGCCTGTCAGGCACCGGATGCGGATGTCTGGTTCCTGGCCGGAGGAACGCAAACCAACGCAACCGTGCTGGATGCGCTGCTGCGGCCTTATGAGGGCGTGATTTCCGCGGAAACCGGCCATATCTGTATCCACGAGGCCGGCGCCATCGAGCACGGCGGCCACAAGGTGCTCGCACTTCCCGGAACAGAAGGGAAGCTCACAGCGGAACAGATCCTGGCCTGTGTCACCGATTTCCGGAATGACGCCAATCACGACCATGTGGTCATGCCCGGTGCGGTATACCTCTCCCAGCCGACGGAAGTCGGGACTTTGTATTCCCTGCAGGAGCTGGAAGCGATCAGCCATGCCTGTCACAGCTGCGGTCTGCGTCTTTATGTGGATGGCGCCCGGCTTGCCTATGCCCTGGCATGTCCGGAAAATGATGTCCTGCTTCCGGATCTGGCACGTCTTTGTGACGTGTTTTACATCGGCGGAACCAAATGCGGAACCCTGCTGGGCGAGGCAGTCGTCTTCCCTCAGCATGACAGCATCCCGCACTTCTTCTCCATCTGCAAGCAGCACGGCGCCGTGCTGGCGAAGGGCTTCGTTGCGGGCCAGCAGTTTGACGCTCTCTTTACGGACGGCCTGTACGGGCAGATCGGACGGACCGCAATCGAAGCCGCCGACCGGATTCGCAGCGCCCTGCGCCAGAAAGGCTACACCCTTGCCTTTGATTCCCCGACGAACCAGATCTTTTTCACGCTGGACCGGGAAAAACTTGAAGAGCTGTCCGAGAGGATCCTCATGAGCTTCTGGGAAAATCCGGACCCGGTGCATACCACCATGCGTCTGGTCACCAGCTGGGCGACAACAGAGGAAGAGGTGGAGCAGCTCATTGCGCTGCTCTGAAAAAAGAAAAACCTGCACTCCGGCAGGCATCAATCATATCCCAAAATCATGATAAAAAAGAAGTAAGCCCCGACTGCATTCACACACCTGTCGGGGCTTACTTCTCTAAGTTCTTGGTATCTAACATCTTTTAACCTCCGCTTTCTATGGAGTAAACCGTGGAACCAAATACCGAAACACCCATAACACAATATCTGCGACTCGCGCAATTCCCGTTAGGTGGGACCGACCTGATTGTGGAGTACTTTCTATGATGGTTCTCAACGGTGTTCGACAGAACCAATCTTCTGACCGGCTCTTTAACTGTCTACATGTTACATGAAAAACAGTGAAGTTGCAAGCCGGAAAACTGTACAAAAATAACAAATCTTTTTTGTGTATCCTGACAACAGACGCTCCTTTAAGCACGGTCCTTTCTGCCTCCGTGAGCCATGAAGGAAATTCTTGCTCTTGCCATCCGCTCAAAAGGCGGTTTTCTGCTGAAACCCAAACCGGCGGACTACCTGCCGGATATGGACACCGCGCTGCCGGTCCGCCGGGTCACACGCTCCCACGCTCTACCAGCCGCACGTCCAGAATCTGCTTCCGGGGTGCTTCTTCCCCGTGAATAAGCTTCAGCACGGTTTCGGCGGCAAGCTGTCCGAGTTCTTTCATCTGCTGCCGGACAGTGGTCAGCCCCATGATCGTGCTAAGGGGAATATCGTCCATGCCGATTACAGAAATGTCCTCCGGCACGGAAATCTTTTTCTCGCGCAGGAGCTGCAGCCCGCCGAGAGCAAGAATGTCGGAGCTGTAGAAAATACTGTCGCAGGGGACGGTGCCCGAGCACAGCTTTTCCGTGATTTTTCTTCCCTGGCGGTAGCTGACCTCGTCCACGTTTACGACCTGGCAGGCTTCCGGAGAAACTCCGTGTTCCCGCAGCGCGCTGCAGAAGCCTTTCCGGCGCTGCTGCTGGGTGGAGAGCTGCCTGTCGAAGATGACAACGGCCGGGTGTTTTCTGCCGGCGGCAATCAGTCGCTCCGCAGCCAGCCAGCCGCCGCGGAAGTTGTCGCTGCCCACATAGTAGACCGGACTTTCTGGCGAGGCGCCTGCGGGATAGCGGTCCACGTACACGGTCGCGGGGGCCTCGATGCCGGTGGGCTGATGTTTGCCGCCCACATAAATGAGCCCGGAAAAGCGCATGTTCCGCAGCTCGCGCATATACAGGTCTTCCAGAGCCTCATTCTCGTTGCTGTCACACAACACGGCAATATACCCCTGGTCGTACAGCCTGCTCTGGATGGAACGGAAGATTTCAGCAAAGAAAGACTGCGTGATATCCGGAACCATCACGCCGATCAGCTTCGCCCGGTCCTGGCGCAGTGCCTGCGCCAGCGCATTCGGGCGGTAATCGTTTTCTTCGATGACTTTCAGTACGCGGGCCTCCGTCTCCTTTGAGAAACGGCCATTTCCGTGGATGACGCGGGAAACGGTTGCGGTGGACGTGCCGGCCAGTTCCGCAATCTCTTTGATGGAAAGCTGTTTTTCTGCCATATACCAAATCTCCAGTGATCGGTTTTCACATTCTGACATTATACAGGAAGTCAGGGAGAAAAACAACGGTGAAAACCGAGCTGTATTTTGAAGGGATTATCGGCCGCCGAGATGGATACGCAAGACTGTCTTTTGTAGCTTTTGTGAATGTGCACAAATAATACAGCCAGATTTTATGCATTGCTACAAAACTGAACATTATTTGGCAAAAAGACTTGACATTCTTTGAGTAATCGTTTACTCTGACTATGGGTAAACGATTACCCTTTGGTGCGTTTTGTGTTTCAGCGATCAGGATTTTCTGTATGAGAGGAGTGTTCCTGTGAATCTCATCGGTCTTGACATCGGCACCACCAGCATCAGTGCCGCGGTTCTGGATGCTGAGAACTGCGTGACCAGAAAGACTTATACCATCGCCAATGACAGCTTTCTGCCGGCACGGGATTCCTGGGAGCGCATCCAGGATCCGGATAAGATCATCCGCGCCGCCGTTTCGCTGCTGGAGGAGTGCCTTGAGAGCTTTCCGGAGCCGGCCGTTATCGGACTCACAGGGCAGATGCACGGCATTGTGTATGTGAACGGCGACGGCAAGTACGTGAGCCCGCTGTATACCTGGCAGGACGAACGCGGGAACCTGGCAGGGGCTGACGGTGAGAGTCTCTGCAGCGAACTGCACGGAAAATACGGCCTCCCGTTTTATGCGGGTTACGGCCTTGTCACACACCTGTATAATCTGCGGCATCATCTTGTGCCGGAAGACGCGGTGACCTTCTGTACCATCACGGATGTTCTCGGCATGGTTTTAACCGGCCGGAAATCACCCCTGGTGCACAGCAGCAATGCCGCGGGTTTCGGTTTTTATGATGCCGCTTCTCTATGCTTCCGCACGGATCTCCTGGCGCAGGAGGGCATGCCGGCCTCCTTTCTGCCGGAGACGACGGCTTCGGTGGCGTTGCTGGGCAACTTCCGCGGCATCCCCGTGAGTATCGCCCTCGGGGACAACCAGGCCAGCTTCCTCGGCTCCGTAAGCCGGGCAGATCGACAGATCCTTGTAAACATGGGGACGGGCGGGCAGGTTTCCCTGCTGGCTGATCGTGTGATCAGCGGCGAAGATATTGAGACCCGGCCATTTATCGAGGACAGTTATCTGGTCGTTGGCGCTAGTCTCTGCGGCGGCCGCGCGTATGCGGCGCTGGCCTCTTTTTTCGAAGCGGTTGCTGCCGCGGCGGGCGTGAAGGACTTTGATGCCTACAACATGATGGACGGGCTCCTCTCGTCCTATTCCAATCCCGACCGGCTGAAGGTCAGAACGACGTTTTCCGGCACACGTGACCATCCGGGACGGCGCGGCGCTGTTGAAAACCTGAGCACGGAGAACTTTGATCCCGCATCCCTGACCTACGGCGTGCTGGACGGCATTGCACAGGAGCTGTACGACCGCTACCTTGCGATGGGCCTGAAGAAAAGCAGCATCGTGGCCTCCGGGAACGGGATGCGCAGAAACCGGCATCTGCAGGCCATAACGGCCGAAAAATTCGGCATGGAGCTGGAACTCTCCTCTCTCACGGAGGAAGCCTCCTGCGGCGCTGCCATTGCCGGCGGCACCGCGATAGGGAACCGGACCTGGCGGCAGGCAGTGGGGCTCTGACGGGAGCAAAAAGCCGGGAAGCCATCCATCATACTCTCATTTAAAACACTTATCTGAAACTACACAGTAAACAGGAGGAACAAACCCATGCTGTACGGAATCTACAATGCCTACTGGACACATGAATGGTCTGCGGACTATGAGCACTATATTCCCAAGGTGAAAAACCTGGGCTTTGACGTATTGGAAATCTCATGCGCCTCCCTGACGCGGCACTATGCCACCGATGCCAAGATCCGCGACCTCAAGAAGTGCGCAGACGACAATGGCGTCG
This sequence comes from uncultured Oscillospiraceae bacterium, assembly GCA_964495965.1. Taxonomy (GTDB): domain Bacteria; phylum Bacillota; class Clostridia; order Oscillospirales; family Oscillospiraceae; genus Limivicinus. The sequence goes on from CAZBXX010000031.1 coordinate 16,533, forward strand.
TGCTGACTGCAGGCTACGGCCCCACAAAGGAGCAGAACATCAGCTCCGAAGACCCTGCCGTTGTCAAGCGTGCGATGGATTTCTTCGCCATGGTCCTTCCGAAGCTCAAAATGATGGATATCCATATCCTTGGCGGCGGCCTCTATTCCTACTGGCCCCTGGATCCGACCCTGCCGATGGACAAAGAGAAAGACCTGGAGCGCGCAGTGAAAAACATGAAGGTCTTTGCCAAAATGGCGGAGGACAACGGCGTTGTTCTGGGCATGGAAGTGCTGAACCGCTATGAGGGTTACATGATGAACACCTGTGCCGAGGGTCTGGACTTCATCCGCCGCGTAGACAGCCCCAGCTGCAAGGTTATGCTGGACACCTTCCACATGAACATTGAAGAAGACAATATGGCGGCCGCTATCCGGCTGGCCGGCAAGGACCTCTGCCATCTGCACCTGGGTGAACAGAACCGCCAGGTTCCCGGCAAAGGCAGCATGCCCTGGCAGGAAATCGGTCAGGCCCTGCGCGACATCAACTATCAGGGTGCGGCGGTAATGGAGCCCTTTGTCATGACAGGCGGAACCATCGGCTCTGAAATCAAGGTATGGCGCGACATCATTCCCGACGTTTCCGAGGAGAAGCTGGATGCGGATGCCCGCGGCGCAGTTGCCTTCGTCCGCCACGTCTTCGGAATCTGAAAGAAACGGAGGAGAAGAGAAGGATGATTGCGGGCGTGGCTCACATCGGGCTTTACATCAAGGACGTAGAGCACTCCATTGATTTCTATCACGATGTGCTCGGCTTCGAGATGATTCAGCGCTTCACCAGCCTGGAGGGGAACCTCATGGCTTTCATGAAGAGCGGCAACCTGATCATTGAGCTGATACAGCACGTGAAGTGGATGGACCGGAAGGACGGCCTTTTTGACCACATTGCCATGGAAGTGCACGATATCGAAGCCGTCAGCGCAGCGCTGAAGGAAAAGGGGATCGTCTTTGAGGACGAGATCTACCTGGACAAACTGGTGACGGAGGCGGGTGTGAAGTATCAGGCCTTCCGCGGACCGGATGGGGAACATCTGGAGATCTACCAGTATATCGACGGAGCAGGAACCGAAAAATTCAGATAAAGCAGACCAGAAAGAAAGAAGCAGAAGGAAGGGGGATAACATGGAACCTTTGATCAGAATGATTGGTATTACAAAGGAATTCCCGGGTGTCAAGGCGCTGGACAACATCAGCTTCGATATTCTGCCGGGCGAAGTGCATGTTCTCATCGGCGAGAACGGTGCCGGCAAGTCGACCCTGATGAAGATTCTCTCCGGTGTCTACACACCGACCAGCGGGAAAATCATCTGTAACGGCCGCGAATACACAAAGCTTTCCACCGCAGATTCCTACAACGAGGGCATCGCCATCGTGTATCAGGAATTGTCCGTCATCAACGAGCTCTCGATTTTGGAAAATCTTTTTGTCGGGAAGCTTCCCACCAAAAAGGTCGGCCCGATTTCCGTGGTGGACTACAAGCTCATGCGCGAGAAGGCTGAGGACGTGCTGAAGCGGGTCGGCATCCGGCACGACCCGAACACTCTGGTGGGCGAACTCGCCATGCCTGACAAGCAGCTGTGCGAAATTGCGAAAGCTCTGGTCTCCGGCGCAAAGGTCATTGTACTGGATGAACCGACGACCTCCCTGACCACCTCTGAGGTAGAAAACCTCCACAAGCTCATCCGCACCCTGCGGGACGAAGGCTGCGGCATCGTATACATCTCTCATAAGATGAGCGAGCTGCACCGCATCGGCGACCGCATTACTGTCCTGAAGGACGGCACCTATGTGGGTACTTTTCCGATTCAGGATCTCAGCATCGACCAGCTTGTCACCCTGATGGTGGGCCGTGAAATCAGCGGAACCTATCTTGCCGACCCGGAGCTGGACATCATGAACCAGCCGGTGGTGTTTGAGGCAAAGAACATCTCCCGCGCCGACGGCAAATGCCGGAACATCTCTTTTCAGCTGCACAAGGGTGAGATCCTTGGCTTCGCGGGGCTTGTGGGTGCCGGCCGCACCGAGACCATGGAGGCCATCTTCGGCGCCGTTCCGAAGAGTGAAGGCCAGGTCTTTCTTAACGGCAAGGAACTCACGATCAAAAGCCCGTATACCGCCATCAAGCAGGGTATCGGCATGCTGACCGAGAACCGCCGCGAGACGGGTTTCGCCAAGAACTTCACCTGTAAGCAGAACATCTCGCTGGTGCCGTTTATCAAGACCTCCACGGCCGGCGGCATCGGCGGCCTGCTGGACTTCAAGGCCGAGCAGGAATGGGCTGATAAAGAGACGGCAGCGCTGAGCATCAAATGCACCAGCCCTGAACAGATGACAGCTACCCTCTCAGGCGGCAATCAGCAGAAGGTTATCCTCGGCAAGTGGCTGGCAGCGGATTCCGAGGTCCTGATTTTTGATGAGCCCACCAAGGGCATCGATGTCGGCAGCAAGAGCGAGATCTACGTTCTCATGCGCAAGCTTGCCAGCGAGGGCAGGGGTGTTCTGATGGTCTCCTCGGAGCAGACTGAGCTTCTCAGCGCCTGCGACCGCATCGCGGTGTTCCGCGGCGGCGAGTTGCAGGAAATCCTCATGAACGCCGATACATCTGAAGAAAAGATCGTAAAAATCTCTACGAACGAATAACAGGGAGGGAAGAACCATGGAGAAGAAACAGACAAAACTGTCATTCAATGTGATCTGGAAAAAATACGGCACCATCGGCATCCTGCTTCTGCTGCTGATTGTGCTCGCCATCGCAAAGCCCAGCGCCATCTTCACTGCCAGCGCCATCCCGCAGATCCTCAAGCAGTCCTCCGTGAACATCCTGCTCGCACTCGGTGAATTCTTCGCTATCCTCCTCGGATACATTGACCTGAGCGTCTCCGCTGCCTGCGGTCTGAGCGGCATGGTGGCAGCCCTGTTCATGGCAAAGCTTGGTACCCCCTGGGTTCTGGCCTGTATCATCGGTGTGCTTGCCGGTACGCTCATCGGCTTCCTCAACGGCTGGATGATCAACAAAACAGGCCTTCATCCCTTTATCATCACCCTCGGCACCCAGACCATTTACTTCGGTGTGATGCTGGTGGTGTCCGGCTCCGCAAACGTGTTCGGCTTCCCTGCCGGCTTCTCTGGTTTCATGCAGAAGACCATCCTCGGATTCCTGCCTGTGACGGCAATTTTTGCGATCGTTGCCGCCGTGATTCTCTGGTTCGTCACGACCCGCACCAAGCTCGGCCGCAACCTGTACGCTCTCGGCGGCAACCGCGAGGCTGCCTGGTACTCCGGCATTGATGTCAAGCGCCACCAGATGATTGCCTACATGATCTCCGGCACCTGTGCTGGCCTTGCGGGCATCGTGCTGTTAGGCCGCCTGAACGCCGCAGCACCGACCGCCGGCACCGGCTATGAGACCTACGCCATCGCGGCCACCATTATCGGCGGCACCAGCTTCTTCGGCGGCGTGGGCAAGATCGGCGGCGTGGTCATCGGCGGTCTCATCATCGGTATCATCAACTACGGCATGACCGTTCTGATGATTGACTCCTCCATGCAGAAGATTGTCATGGGTGCCCTGATCATCATCGCCGTTACCATCGACCATTTCGTTTCCAACAATTCCAAATAAGCCGGTCATTCTGGCAACTCCAGCACATGGTTGATCCCCCGGCCGGTTACCGGCTTGTCTGCCCGCAAACCGGCACCCTCCATCCCGCTAATGGCTGCACATGCAGTGATTAGAAATAAAAAATCCGAAAAGGAGAAACACAATGAAAAAGGTACTCGCACTTGCCCTCGCGCTGTGCATGGTGTTTGCTCTCTGCGCCTGCGGAAGCAACTCTGCCAGCACTGCCCCCGCCAGCACCGAAGCCGCGCCTGCAGCCGAGGCTGCTCCCGCTGCCGAAGCCGGAACCAAGTATGCGGTCATCCTGAAGACCACCACCACTTCCTTCTGGAAGAACATGTATGACGGTGTTGCCGCTTACGCCGCCGAGAATGGCTATGACGTTGACCTCTACACCGCTGCCAGCGACTCTGACGACGCAGGTCAGCTCGCTATCGTCGAGAACTGCATCAACTCCGGCAACTATCTGGGCATTGCCCTGGCCCCGGTTAACAGCACCACGCTGGTTTCCGCCGTCAAGCTTGCCAACACAGCCGGCATCCCCGTTGTCAACATTGACGAGCGCTTCAACGTTGACGAAATGAAGAGCCAGGGCGCTGAGTGCGTTGGCTTCGCTTCCTCCGATAACCAGTCCATCGGTTACATGGGCGCCGAGTACCTTTGCAGCCTGATTGAAGAGGGCTCCCAGGTCGGCGTTGTCGAAGGCATTGCGGGCAACACCTCTTCCGAGGAGCGCGCTTCCGGTGCGAAGGCCGCCTTCACCGACTACGGTATGAACATCGTTGCCGACAAGTCCTGCGACTGGGATATGCAGACCGCTCTGGATACCGTTGCTGCCTGGTGCATGCAGTATCCCGAACTCAAGGCCATCTACTGCTGCAATGACGGCATGGCGGCAGGCGTCCGTCAGGCTGTTGCTGCTTCCGGCCTGGACATCCTTGTCTGCGGCACTGACGGTGATACCGATGCCATCGAGGCCGTTGCCGGCAAGGCAACCGACGGTGTCAGCATGACTGCAACCGTCGCCCAGGATCCCGCCAAGATCGGCGCCACCTGCCTCCAGCTTCTGGTAGACGCAGTTGCGGATCCCGCTTCCTTCCCCGGCTCTGCCGAGCCTGAGAAGACTCCGGTTGACGCTATCCTTGTAACTGCCGAAAACGCGGCCGATTACCTCGCCTGAGTTCACGGCATTTAAAGCAAACTAAAAACAGACGGGACTGTAAAACAGTCTCGAGAAAGAATGGCGTTGTCTCGTTCAGCTCATTTTGCTGTTTGAGACAACGCCTGTTTTAGAAATCACATCTTTTGCTTGTGAAGTCTGTACGCTGGCGTTATAATAGAGCAAATAAACCGATATACAGAGGAGTACACCGAACATGAAGTATACCGCAGCCGTTATCACCGTCAGCGACAAGGGCTCCCGCGGTGAAC
>CAZBXX010000032.1:0-20899 GCA_964495965.1 uncultured Oscillospiraceae bacterium
TTGTCCACCGGGATGTCAAAAAAGCCCTGGATCTGCGCGGCGTGCAGGTCCATGGTCAGTACGCGGTTGGCACCTGCGACGGTAATGAGGTTCGCTACCAGTTTTGCGGAAATGGGGTCGCGGCTCTTGGCTTTGCGGTCCTGCCTGGCATAGCCAAAATAGGGAATGACCGCCGTAATCCGCCCCGCCGAGGCGCGGCGCATGGCGTCAATCATGATCAGCAGTTCCATCAGGTTGTCATTGACGGGGTTGCAGGTGGGCTGAACGATGAAAACATCCTTGCCGCGGACAGGCTCGTATACGGAGATCGAACACTCGCCATCGGCAAACTGTGACACGCTGGAGTTGCCTGGAGTGGTATAAAGAGACGCGCAGATATCTTTTGCCAGAGCGGGATTCGCGTTGCCGGTAAAGACTGCAATTTCCTTGGCGTGTGGAACCATAAGCAGAACGTCCTCCATATATCTGGGATGCGGGGCATCCATTTTAATAACAAAACCGTACCTTCATTACGCAGGGACATCACAACTATAACATAAACCGGCAGGAATTGAAAGAAAAAAACAAGAAAAACCGGGGAGAAAAAAGCGATTGCCAAACAGCTTTCTTTTGTATATAATGTAAAGACCTTTGCGATCAAAAGGAAAGCGGTTGAGAATATGCTTGAATTTGAAGAATACAGACAGAAACTGAACAGCGAGAAGCCGAAACTCGACATGCTGCGCACCGCGCTGAAGCTGGATGCGGCGGAACGCGAGATCGAGGAACTGGAAGCGGCAAGCGCCCGCGAGGGCTTCTGGAACGACGTGGAAAAGTCCAGAAAGGTGCAGAAGCGGCTGAAAACACTGCAGAACAGGCGGGATCACTATCAGCGCCTTTGCGGCAGCTGGGACGATATGATGACTCTCTGTGAGATGGCCATGGAAGAGGGCGATGACAGCCTGCTGGAAGAACTGCAGGCGGAATATGCCGCCTTTGAAAAAAATGTGGAAGAAACCCGTCTGAGCACACTGCTGACCGGGGAATATGACGCCAACAACGCCATCCTGACCTTCCATGCCGGGGCAGGCGGAACCGAAGCGCAGGACTGGGCGTCAATGCTGTACCGTATGTACAACATGTGGGCGGACCGGCACGGTTACAGGGTGAAGGTCATGGACTATCTGGACGGCGATGAGGCCGGGCTCAAGAGCGCGACCATTATGATTGAAGGCGAAAACGCCTACGGCTTCCTGAAGAGCGAGCATGGCGTGCACCGCCTGGTTCGTGTTTCCCCCTTCGACGCTGCCGGGCGGCGGCATACAAGCTTCGCGGCGGTGGAAGTCATGCCGGAAATCAGCGACGACACCGAAATCGAGCTGCGTGATGAAGACATCAAGATGGATGTGTTCCGCTCTTCCGGTGCCGGCGGACAGAAGGTCAACAAGACCTCCTCTGCCGTTCGCCTGACGCACATCCCCACAGGAATTGTCGTATCGAGCCAGGTTGAACGGAGCCACTTCCAGAACCTGGAAAACTGCCGGAACATGCTGCGGGCCCGCCTGGCCGAAATCAAAGAGCGCGAGCATCTGGAGAAGATCAGCGACATCAAGGGCGTTCAGATGAAAATCGAATGGGGAAGCCAGATCCGCTCCTATGTGTTCATGCCCTATCAGCTGGTCAAGGATCTGCGTACCGAGTATGAAACCGGCAATATCCAGAACGTGATGGACGGAGATCTTGACGGCTTCATCAACGCTTTTCTCTCCATGCGGGCGGAGAGCTGAAGTTCATAAGATTCTCTGAATTTTCACATCTTATTCTTGAATCGTACAATCTTTGCCGATATAATCCAGAAGGCTGAGAGTATAAAAGTAGAACAGAAGGACAGAAGAAAATGAGTGCATCAACTGAAAAGAAGAACAGGAATCTCGCACGGCAGGCAGGCACAGACAAAAAAATGCTGGCCGCCCAGGAAGAGGCCAGAAAAAAGGCGGTTTCCAAACGCAGGTGGACCTGGGGTACCATCGGTGTGGTGGTGCTGATTGCGGCGATTCTGCTGCTGAATTCCGGCCTGATGTATACGGCCACCACCGCCCTGACGGCGGGAGGCGTCAAATACAGTCCGGCGCAGGTGAATTATTATTATGGCAGTGACTACCTGAATTTTGCCAACCAGTATGGCAGCTACGCATCTGTCTTCGGGCTGGATACCAGCACGGGGATTTCGGGCCTCGGATCGCAGGCCTGCCCGATGCTGGAAGGCGGGACCTGGCGGGATTACTTCCGTGATGCGGCCAAAGGCGATATACAGCAGGTCCGCGCTCTGCTGAACTACGCCGCGGAAAACGGGATTGCCCTGACGGAAGACGAAATTGCGGAAGTCGATGCTCAGTTTGAAGGCATGGATGAAACGGCCAGGTCCTATGGATACAGCAGTGCGGACGGACTCTACAGCATGAACTATGGCTCTGGCGTCACCACAAAGATTGTCCGTCAGGCGGCTCTGGACGGCGCGCTCGCGCAGAAGGCCTACGACCAGAAGCTCGACACCCTGACCTGGACCGATGCGGAACTGGCGGAGTATTATAAGAGCCAGAAAGACAGCAAAGACCTGTTCGACTACTACTTCTATGAAGTGAGCGCCAATACGGTGGAAAACACCGTGACGGCTGAAGACGGCACCGAGAGCACCGAGATGATTGCCACCGACGCATCCCGCGCCGAAGCCAGGGCAACCGCCGACGCCATTCTCGCAGCCTATCTGGACGGCGGCTCGGATACGGATACCGCTGCAGCCGCGGATGTAGACTTCCAGACGGGCTTTGCCATGGCGGTCGTTTCTCAGACCGGCGAGAGCCTGCCCACACAGCGCAGCGGCATCAGCGGCAGCAGCATTCCCTCCGCCTATGCCGACTGGCTGAAGGATCCGGCGCGCAAGGCAGGCGACGCCGCCGTCTTTGCCGATGCTGACGAAGACCCCTCAAGCTATACGGCGGTACTCTTCGTGGCGCGTGATGACAACAGCTACAGGACCGCAAGCGTTCGCCACATCCTTGTAAAGGCGGAAGCCGGGGAAGACGGAACCTACAGCGAAGAGGCCAAAGCCGCTGCGAAGGCCAGGGCCGAGGAGATCCTTGCTGAGTATAATGCGGGCGAGAAGACCGAAGAGAGCTTTGCCGCTCTGGCGGAGCAGTATTCGGAAGACAGCGGCTCGAACACGAACGGCGGCCTGTATGAAAACATTGCCCATGGGCAGATGGTGGAGGAATTTGACGCCTTCTGCTTTGATTCCCATCGGCCCGGCGATACCGGCATCGTCTATGGTGAGAGCAGCTCTTATGCCGGCTATCACGTGATGTACTATGTCGGCGAGGGTGAACTGTACAGCAACTACCTTGCCAGAACGGACCTGCAGAGCGAAGCGATGGGAAGCTGGAACAGCGAGCTGGCGGAAGCCTGCACGGTGGAAGAAGGCTTTGGCTTCCGCTTTGTCGGGAAATAAGAATCGGAACAGAAAGAGTCTGCCGCGAAACGGTTTGTGCGCGCGGGGTTGACAGCATCGGCGGAAGCCGTGCTGCCGATATCCGGCGGGAATCATACAGGAGTTCACGGCGGGCTCTTTTTCTTACTTTGGCGTGAGGAGGAACCGAAATGAAAAACCGGAAGTGCTGGCCGGCGCTGCTGATGGCGCTGCTGATGCTGCTTTCTCTGTGCGGCTGCGGGTCATCCGGAGGCGGCCACTCGTCAGCACAGTACACGGCGTCAACAGCGGCGGAGTACTACGCGGATGCCGTCTACGATGATTATGAGAGCGTTGCGGCGGAAGAAGCGGCCGCTCTCGGCGGGGAATTCGGCCTGGCTCCTGTGCCGGCGCCCGCATCCGCTCCCGCGGCGCAGGCAAAAAGCGGCGAAAATGAGCCTTCGGTGGAAAAGCCGGACAAGATCATCTATTCTTCCGATGTGACGGTGGAGACCACCGCCTTTGACGAGACGGTCGCAGGCATTTCCGGCCTGGTGGAGAGCGTCGGCGGCTGGATTGAGTCCAGCAGCGTCAGCGGCTCCAACTATTACCAGAAGGCCCGCGGGACGGCGTCCACCCGGGATGCCAGCTATACGCTGCGCATTCCCAGCAACCGCTTCAACGAGGTGATGGACCGTCTTTCGGAGCTGGGGAACGTCCCCTACTCCCACATCTACACCGAGAACGTGACCTCACAGTACTATGATGCCCAGGCCCGCCTGAAGGCCTATGAGACGCAGGAGGAGCGCCTGCTGGAGATGATGGAGCTGGCGGAATCGGTGGAGGATGTCATCACCATTGAAGACCGCCTCACCGAGCTGCGGTACCGGATCGAGTCCATTCAGTCCTCCCTGAACAACTGGGACAGACGGGTCAGTTACAGCACGGTGCACCTCTCGGTAAAGGAAGTGCGGGAATACACGCCGGAAGAGAAAGTGAACCCGACCTACGGCGAGGAGCTTCTGCAGGCTCTGAAAGACGGCATTAAGAATGCGGGGCAAGTCCTGAAGGATCTGCTGGTGTTTCTGATTGAACTGCTTCCGGTTCTGGTTGTTCTGGTGCCGTTCATCTGGCTGGCAGTCTGGCTGATCCGGAAAATCATTCGCGCCTCGAAGGCCCGCCGGGGGAAGAGAACGGAACGAAAAGAAGCGAAGCGGGCAAGAGGGCGGAAAGCCGAAGCTGCGGATTCGGAGGCCCTTCAGCCCGGAGAGAACGGCAATGACCGGCGCGAACCCGGGCATGAGACGCCGGATACGGAATCCGGCAGTAAACAGAAAGAGGAAGAGAAGTCAGAAGAATGAACATCATCAGGAACATGCCGGCGAGCGGCGTTATTGTCATTGGCATCATTGCGGCCCTGTTTGTGCTGGCCGTCATTCTGCTGTTTTATGTGCGGCTGCGCTACCGCCTTCTGGAAGGAAAGGCGAGCGGTACCAGCCCCGAGAGCAGGGGCTTCCGGGCGGCGCTGCTGTCGGAATACACGGCTGCCTACAAGCAGTACGGGCAGAATGTGAATACCCCGGCGATTATCTCCGATGTGGTCGGAGCAAGGCTCGGCGGTCTGCTGCTGGGGGAGCGCTTTCTCAATAATGCGGTTTCCCTCTTTGTGACACTGGGTCTTTTTGGTACCTTTCTTGGTCTGAGCATGGCGGTGACCTCCCTGACGGAGCTCATCGGCTACTCCAACACCACGGAATGGCTGAGTGTGCTGGACAGCGTCGGCGGCGGACTGATGAGCGCTCTGAGCGGGATGGGGGTTGCCTTCTACACCTCGCTTGCCGGGGCGGGCTGCTCGATCCTGCTGACGGTGCTGCGGACCATTCTGTCTCCGCAGGCTGCCCGGGAGCGGTTGGAAACCCGGCTGGAGCTCTGGCTGGACAACGAAATCGCCCCGACCCTTACCACGGAAGCGGCAACCGATGATGCAGATCTGGTCCGCCGCATGGTGGCCGCGCTGGACCGCGCAACCGGGGAACTGCGCTCTGCCTTGAACAGCGCGGCCGAAACCTATGCCGTCAGCACGCAGACCTCCGCCGCTGCCCTCGGGAAGGCCGTTCAGGAGCAGAAGGAGCATCTGCAGCGCTTTGACAGCGCGCTGGATAAGTTTAATGACGGCGTCCATGACTTCTCGGAGGTGGATTACAACCTCCGCGGCAGTGTGGAACGCATGGACCTCGCCGTGCGCGACCTGGCCTCCGCCCTGCGTGAAATTAACCGCCGCATGGGAGGAAAGCAGCAATGAGGCGCCGGTACAGCGGCCGCTCGGACGCCATGGTCAGGAGCGCGGAGGGGGAACAGGGCTTCTGGCCCTCCTATGCGGACATGATGTCGGCGGTAGCGCTGATTCTCTTCTTTCTGATGCTGCTGAGCTATATTCAGAATCTCATTACCGGAAACAACCTGCAGAACACCCGGGAGCTGCTGGATGAAACCGAAACGCAGCTTGCCAGTACAGAGCTGGAGCTGAAGGAGACGGAGGATTCTCTTGCCCTGACACTGAAGCAGGTTGAGGATGCCGAGAAACAGCTCAGCAAAGTCACCATCGATCTGGATGCCGCAAAGCTCACGCTGGCGGAGAAAGAGGACGACCTGAAGGCCCAGGACAAGCTGCTCAGCGATCAGGCGGCTCTGCTGCAGGATCAGGAAGCGTACATGAAGACGGCCTCGGAAGAGATCATGGAGCTGCGCGGGCAGATGCAGACCATCGCCGTGCTGCGTCTTTCGATTCTCGAACAGATCCGCGACAGCGTTGTCAAGGTGATGGGCGATGCCTCCAAAGTCAGCATCGGGGAAAACGGGAACATTGTGCTCAGTGAGGGCGTGTTCTTTGATGTCGGTTCTTCCGAAATCAAAGCCGGGGCCATCCCGACCCTCAACCAGCTGATCGACGTGTTTCAGCGTTTCCTGTCGGACCCGGAGAACACAAAGTACGTGGACAGCGTGGTCATCTCAGGACATACGGACAGCACAGGCACCGACGAAAACAACCGGGTGCTCTCAACGGACCGCGCCAATGCCGTGCTGGGATACCTCCTGGAAAACGGCGGTGCGAAGCTGCAGAATTATGCCTCTTATTTCTGTGCCGCGGGCTACGGCGAAACCCGCCCGGTGGCGGACAATGAAACCGAAGAGGGCCGCGCGCAGAATCGCCGCATTGAGATTTCCATCATTTTGAAAGATGATTCGGTGATGGACATTGTGGAGAGCTATCTGGATATCGAGGTTCCCGAGTCCGTGCAAAACAGGGCCCGGACAGCGGCCGGAGGAAACTGAACCGGAAGGAGAAGGGAAAATGGCGGTACTTTTTACAGGCTTCGGAAAACTGAAAGACGGGACCACTGTCACGGCGGCAACGATTACCAACCGCTGCGGCGCATCACTGACCGTTCTGGATTACGGTGCGACCGTGCAGAGCCTCTGTGTCCCGAACCGGCAGGGAACGCCCGTGGACGTGGTGCTGGGCTACGACAGCATTGAGGAATATGTCGGGCACGGCGAATTCCTCGGCGCTACCATCGGCCGGGTCGGAAACCGCATTGCCGGTGCGGAGTTTTCTCTGAACGGAATCCGGTATCAGCTGGCGAAAAATGACGGGGAAAACCATCTCCATGGCGGCAGGGAGGGCTTTGACCGCAGAATCTGGCGGATGGCCGCCCAGGGCGACAGTCTTCTTTGCTGGCGAACTTCTCCGGACGGCGAGGAAGGCTATCCGGGGACGCTCCGTGTCCGGGTCTGCTTCTCGCTGACGGATGAGAACGCCCTCCGTATCGTTTACGATGCGGATACCGACGCAGATACCCTGGTGAACCTGACCAACCACAGTTACTTCAATCTGAACGGGGAGGGCAGTGTCCTGGAGCACCGGCTGCAGCTGTTTGCGGAACGCTTCTGCGAAAACGGAAAGGGCTGCCTGCCGACGGGGAAGCTTCTGCCCGTGGAGAACACGCCTTTTGATTTCCGGCAGGAAAAAACCCTCGGCGCCGACATTGGTGTCGAGGATGAGCAGCTGCTGTCAGCCGGCGGTTATGACCACAACTATGTTCTCTGCGGGAAAAAGGCCGCTGTTCTGCACAGCCCGGATTCCGGCATTGAGATGACCGTGGAAACCGACATGCCCGGGATGCAGCTCTATACCGGAAACTTCCTTCCGGATTGCCGGGGCAAGGGCGGAAAGCCGATTCACAGGCGGAGTGCGGTCTGCTTTGAGACGCAGCTTTATCCCAATGGGATGAACTGCTACGGCTTTCCCTCTCCGGTGCTGCGGGCGGGGGCCCACATGCACAGCGAAACGGCCTATTGTTTCCGCCTGCGCGGCTGAACAGCAATAAACTGCGCCGCCGGATGACACTCGACAGTCATCCGGCGGCGCGGTTCTGTTTGCCCGACAAAACCTGTCGGTGTTTTTCAGCATTCCCGGCGGCTCACTTCTTGCGGTAGGATAGGGCGGTGCCTTCGGCGTATCCCTGGCACAGGTCCCTCAGGCAGCAGGCCTCGCAGCGGGGCCGGCGCGCATCGCAGACGGCGCGGCCGTGCAGGACAATACAGTGGCAGAAATCGGAGGCGCTCTCCGGCGGCAGAATGTCCCGGAGGGCCGCTTCGATTTTTTCCGGTTCCTTCAGATTGTCCACCAGCCCCAGCCTGTTGGCCAGCCGGATGCAGTGGGTATCCACCACCACCGAGCCGGGGACCCGGTAGAGGTCTCCCAGCAGCAGGTTTGCCGTCTTCCGCCCGACCCCGGGCAGCTTCAGCAGCTCCTCCATGCTGTCGGGCACCTTCCCGCCGTACCGCTCCAGCAGAACCACCGCGCAGTCGACAATGTCCCGGGCCTTGGCGTGGTAGAAGCCGCAGGAGTGGACCAGCTCCTCCACCTCGGCGACGTCGGCTTCGGCGAAGGCCTCCAGCGTCGGAAACCGGGCAAAGAGTGCCGGGGTAACCTGGTTGACCCGTTCGTCCGTGCACTGGGCGGACAGCCGCACGGAGAAGAGAAGCTCATAGTCCTTTCCGTAATCCAGTGAACAGACGGCCTCGGGATATTCGGCCAGCAGCAGCCGGACGATTTCATGGACCTGTTCCTGTGTGCGCATGGGCTTCTCCTTTCAGAAGGCGGCCGGTCCGGGGATGCGGAACAGCCCTCAGCGGCTCACGGTGATACTGCCGCCGCATTCAATGGTGGCGAGATCCACACCGCTGTAGCTGCCGCGGTACAGCCAGACCACCTGAACGGGTACCGTCCGGACTTCTCCGGCAGCAAGGTTGATGGTGAAGGTGCGGGAGTTGATCTCTGTCACGGCGAGGCCGTTCGCCCCGTCATAGTCAATACCGGGAGAAGCCAGACTCACAAACTGGTTGTCAACGGAAATCTGCAGGGCTTCCGGCGTGGCATAGGTAATGAGGCTGTAATGATCGGCGTAAACCGTCACAGTGACATCGACCGCGCCGGCGCCGTTGACGGACGCCTCCCAGTCAGCATGGATGTTCAGCGCCGTTCCGGTGTCGGAACGGAACGTGCCGCTGCCGATGACGGTTCCGGTCGGAATCACAGGGCCGGACGGAGCTCCGGCGGTGTCATCATCGGATTCCGTGCTGGCTCCCGGCACCACCGGGATCAGCTGCTGCGCAGGCAGCATCCCGCCCTCTTCCAGAGAAGCGGGAGTAGGTGTCGGTGTCGGTGTCGCTGCTGCCGGGGCGGCTCCCGCAGGCGCGGAAGTGGAGACCGGGGCGGCGGTAGAAACAGGAGCCGCGGTAGACGGCGGAAAATAGACCGGTGCGGAGGTGGGCGCGACGGTGGGATTCGGGGATGCCTCCACGGAGACGGTTTCTTCAGGAAGAGTGAGGTCGGGCGTAACGGTGACGTTCTCATAGGGGTTGTCGGTGGACGGGGTCCGCTCCAGCCCGGTCAGGAAAATGATAACCACGGCCACGACCAGCAGGAAAACCAGCAGCATGAGCAGCGCGGTGGTACGATTGTTTTTCATAAAAAAGCACTCCGAATTCAGGATGGAAAACACCGGGATTATAGCGCGGTTTCCCGGGAATGTCCAGTACGTGACATAGACATTCAGAATGATTAAGAAACAGGCTTTAACCCTGCGTGAAGGAAAGCGAAGAGAGAATGGCTTTCACGTCTGCGTAATCAGGAAGCGCATCCAGCGGGTCGTCGTTGCCTTTTTCCTTTATCAGCGTCACGTGCAGGAAGCTGCTGCTGTCTCCCGGAATCGGAAAGTCCAGGCAGAGGTTGTCACCGTTCCGGTACAGAAGGCCGGCGTTCTCCCCATAGGCGACCTCCTTCAGTCCGGCGTGCCGTGCGGCAAGCTCCGCTTTCAGCCGGCCGAAGTCTTCCCCGGCGTAGTAACTGCCGTATTCCGCCTGCATGGAGAAATCCTCTCCGGACAGTACCGCCACATGGGAGTCACCGGACTCCGCCGGAAACCCGTCTTCCAGGACCGCGAAGCGGAAGCGGCTGCTGTCATATCGGCAGCGCACCTCAACGGTGGCCGCATCCCGGAAGCCGGAGATAAAGCTGTATACCCCCTCCTTCAGAGAAGCGAGATCTGTGACCGGGGCGGCCTTTCCGGCATTCTTCCCCGGGGCGGGAGATGCTGCCGCGCGGGTTCCGGAGACAGAGGCTCTTTTCCTCAGCAAAACAAATCCGAGCCCGGCTGCCGCCGCGACAGGGACAGAGATCAGGAGAAGCTTTGATTTCATCCGATGGCACTTCCTTTCTCTTGAGTATCCTTTATTATAATCGAATGAACGGGAATTGACAAGCCTCATTCCGTACAGCCGGCCGATTCTATGACAGAATTTCCAGAATCTTTCCGGGAAAGAAGTGAAATTTTTCTTGTACTTGCCCTTTCGATATGCTAAAATACTTCTGTTTCACTTCAAGGCAGTTCAGACTTCCCGCTGGACAGGAAAGGTTGTACCATGAAGAAGAAAAAACAAACAGGGAAAACCATTGTCCGTGTGATAGACCGGCTGTTCGGGCTGGTTCTCGCGGCCGGGATTGTTCTCGTTCTTTTCGGGCTGGCGCTGGAATGGATTCTTGTAAAGGGACCATCCCCCGCCCTGAGGGACTCTTTTACCATGACCATGTTCTGGACCCGGCGCTTCGACTTTATTCCGCACATTTTCCTGACGGATGATGAAGTGGCGGATATCCTTTCGCAGCGCTTTGATGTCACTTCTGCGGACTCAACGGATCCGAGTCTCATTACCATCAGCACCGAAGAGACGGATCCGAACCTCGGCCCGCAGCCGGACGCCTACGGCTACATCGATGAAGACGGCGACGGCCTGATTTTTGTGGATGTCAAGAAGAAGGGCTTTGTCGGGAAGATGATCATCGTTAAGGACCCGAGCCGCGTTTTTGTCGGGAAGCCGGAGGTCTACGGCGGCTACGGCATGACCCTGGAAGCCTTCTGCCAGCGCTACGGGGCGCTGGGCGGCATTAACGGCGGCGCCTTCTTTGACGAGGGGGGCGGCGGCACCGGCGGCTATCCGGACGGGCTGACCATCGCTGACGGCGAGGCTTATATGGGCGGAAGCGAGAGAACCTTTGTCGGCTTTACGGAAGATAACATCCTCTTTGTCGGGGATATCGACCGGCAGACTGCGGAGGATCTCCATATCCGCTGCGGCGTCAGCTTCGGCCCGGCGCTGGTGATCAACGGAGAGGGCGTTTATATGACCGCCATGGAAAGCGGCATCAACCCCCGCACGGCCATCGGCCAGCGCGCCGACGGCGCCGTGCTGATGCTGGTCATTGACGGCAGGCAGATGCACAGCGTGGGCTGCAGCTTCGGCGATGTTCGCGATGTCATGCTCGACTTCAGCGCGGTGAACGCCTGCAACCTGGACGGCGGTTCCTCCACGATCATGTACTACAACGGGGAGTATATCAACAGTCCTTCCTCTGCAAGCGGGACTTCTCGCACCCTTCCGAATGCGTTCCTGTTCAAGTAAGCAGGCAGGAGATCGGAGTACGATATGGCAAAAACAGTGAAAAAAAGAAAATCCGGTGCCGGAACGGCCCTGTATGTGGTCATCCTGGTTCTCTGGATCCTGCTGCTTGCGGCGGGCTGTCTGTATATCCTCAGTCAGGTCTGGGCTTATGCCAGCGTTTATGACGAGACCCAGGTGGAACCGGTGATTGAGAGCTATGTGCAGAATCTCCGGGAAAACCTATGGGATGACAGCATTGCGGAGACGGTTGAGGCGATGGAGCATCCGTTTCAGACCAATGAGGAGGTGCGCGAGCTCGTCCGTGAAATTCTGACGACGGATGAAATCAGCTATGCGGAGAAAAAGGGTGCGGTGCGCAGCGACAGCATCACCTACTACCTGCTGTGCGGAGAAAACGCCTTCGGTGAGGTGACGGTTGTCACGGATACCTCCCGGAACCTGGTCGAGAATGTGAACCTGCCGGATGTATTCATCGGCGTGCTGGCAAAAATCGGCGTTTCCATCCAGCCGGAGCTCTATCCCTGGAAGGTTGAGAGCGAGTCTTTCGACTTCTCCGGCCTGTATTCCAGCGTTACCGCGACCGCACCTGCCACCTACCGTGTCACGGTAAACGGCGTAACCCTGGGTGAAGAATATATTACCGAGAAGGACATCCATTTCGACAATATCGAGACCTACTACTACCGCTATGACAATCTCCCCACCAAGGTGACCTACAAGGCGGATCATATCATGGGCCATCTGGAACCGGTAGTCTACGATGAGGCGGGGAAGGAATTTACCTATGATCCGGAGCGGGATGATTCCCAGTATATGGCGGAAGTGACGGATCCCGAGCTGTTGGAGAGAATCCGCGCCCATCTCGACGGTTTCTCGGACGCCTATCTGCATCTGAGCGCCAGCACGGGCGATCCGGCCGGCCCGTATAACGAGCTCCTGAACTACATTGAGCCGGGCAGCGAGATGGACAACACCCTCAAGCAGATCTTCCTGATCGGTGACTGGTCGCACAACTCCTACTATCAGTACAAGGGCAGCGAACTGGTCAGCGCCTATTCCATCAGCAACGACTTCTATGTGGCGGACTACATTGCCCGGGCCACGGTCAACCAGCCAGCCGGGCCGGTGGAACTGGAGCGCCATTTCCGCTCGATTCTGGACGATACCGGCGACCACATGATCACCGGCACCATTGACGATATCTGAATTCGGAGGACTTTTTCACCCATGCAGGACTGTAGAGAACGCTGTGTCATTCTTCTGCCGTCCCTGAATCCGGACGAAAAATTCAACCGGGTTCTGGACGGACTGCGCGAGGCCGGGTTCCGGCACATCCTCATTGTGGATGACGGCAGCGATGCGGCGCATCAGGCGCCCTTTACCCGTGCCCGCAGCTTTCCGGAGTGCACGGTGATCCCTCATCTGGAAAACAAGGGGAAAGGCCGCGCGCTGAAAGACGGTTTCGCCGCGGCGCTGGCTCGCTTCCCAAAGGCTGAGGGGGTCATCACCATTGACGGCGACGGCCAGCACCTGGTCGGGGACATCATCGCCTGCGGCAACCGCATGCTGGCGGAAGAAACAAACGTCGTGCTGGGCTGCCGGAATTTCGACCTGCCGGGCGTCCCTGCCCGCAGTGTGGCCGGAAACAAAACCACCTCCCGGATGTTCCGGCTTTACGGCATCCGGCTCTCCGATACGCAGACCGGCCTGCGGGCGATCCCGCGGCGCTATCTGCAGCGTTTCTGCGGCATCGCGGGCGAGCGCTTTGAGTATGAGACCAACATGCTGCTGAAGATGAAGCAGTGGGGGATCCGCTTCTCGGAGCAGCCCATCGAGACCGTTTATGAGGATGAGAATGCCGGCTCGCATTACCATGCCGTGAAGGACTCGCTGCGGATCGTGAAGATCATGGCAAAGGCCATCCTCCGGCGCTCGTAGGGCGCGGGGCACTGCACAGGGATATGAAAAAGGGAAAACAGGCCCTTCTGTACGTGCTCGGCTCCGTACTGTCCTGGGCGGTGGACGTTGTGGGCTTCTACCTGCTGAATCTGTTGCTGGGCTGGTTTCTCGGCAGCTATGCGGGGGCGGTCTGCAATGTGCTGGCCCGGGTGGTTTCCTCCTTCTTTAACTACAACTACAACTACAGGCTGGTGTTCCGGCGGGAGCAGCCTTACTGGAAGGCCATGCTCCGCTATTACTGCCTGGCCGTGCCGGTGCTGGCGGTGTCCACGTTTGCGCTTCAGGTGATCACCACGCTGCTGAACATCTCGGACCCCGGCGGCGCGACAGCCGTGAAAGTTGTTGTGGACAGCCTTCTGTACGTGCTGAACTTCTTCATCCAGAAGTACTGGGTCTTCCGCAGAAAACAGGAGAAGCCAACGCCCGAACCCGGGGCTGAGGAATAAACAGAATCATCCGTCACCATAGAACGATAAAAAAGGAAGGGAACAGAATCATGACCTATGAAATTGATATTGCTGGCCTCAAGCGCCATCTGCCTCTCTGCAAGGTAACCGATGACCTGTATATCGGCGCCTTCGTCATGTTCGGCGATGTGGAGCTCACGGTCCACTGCGCGAGCGAGCTGCTGAAGCTCGCGCCGGAGTACGATTATCTCATCGCACCGGAAGCCAAAAGCATCCCCCTGCTGTATGAGATGGCCCGGCAGAGCGCCGCGGACAGGTACTTCCTGGCGCGCAAGGGCCCGAAGGCTTATATGAGCGGCGTTTTTGAGGTGAATGTTAAGTCCATCACCACCATGCAGGTCCAGAAGCTGGTCATCGACACCGCCGACGCCGAGCTCATCAGGGGCAAGCGCATGCTGATCCTTGACGACGTGATTTCCACCGGGGAGTCCCTGCGCGCCACGGAAGAGCTGGTCCGTCAGGCAGGCGGCATCATTGCCGGCAAGATGGCGGTCCTCGCGGAAGGCGATGCGGCAAAGCGCGATGACATCATTGTGCTGGCGCCGCTGCCGCTCTTCAACCCGGACGGAACCGTGAAGGAATAAACCGTCACCCGGCGCCGGGCGTTTTACCGGCGCGGAAACAGAAAACGGCAGAGAGGAAGCGAGAAAAAGCTTCCTCTCTGCCGTTTTCGGCATGTCTGCCGCGTTGCGATACGGCGGGGCGTCTTACCCCGCGAACTCGATGTCGTCGTCCGTCATGCGGGCGATACGGGCAAGCGATTCCACCCGCATCCCCTGGGCGCGCAGCGCGTTTCCGCCGCCCTGGAACTCCTTCTCAATGGCAATCCCTGCCCCAACCACGGTACCGCCGGCCTGTTCCACCAGGCTTTTCAGGCCTACAAGGGCTGCGCCGGTGGCAAGAAAGTCGTCCACAATCAGCACCCGGTCACCGGGGCCGAGGTATTCCCTGGAAACCACAACGGTATTGCGGTTGCCGTGGGTAAAAGACTCAATTTCCACAGACCAGACGTCATCGGAGATGTTTCTGGATTTGCTCTTCTTGGCAAACACCAGCGGGCATCCGAAAACGTAAGCCGTCATGCAGGCAAGCGCGATGCCGGAGGCTTCAATGGTCAGCACTTTGTTGACGCCGGCCCCGTCGTACAGCTGCAGCAGTTCCTCCGCCATATGGTAGCTGAGCTGCGGGTCGATGCGGTGGTTCAGAAACCCGTCCACCTTCAGAATCCCGCCGGGGAGAACCCTGCCGTCCGTGAGAATACGCTGTTCCAGCTCCTTCATGATTACCTCCCGAAATGCGCCGGGTCGTCCCGCCCGGTCTGTTGCGTCCGCGCATGCGGCACCCTGCCGCAAATACCGAAAAAGCCCGTCGCGAACTTGCTGCGACAGGCTTCATCGGGTAATGTTTCATTACACAGCGCGGGTCACCTTGCCGCTGCGCAGGCAGCGGGTGCAGACGTAAACGTGTTTGGGCGTTCCGTCGACAATGGCTTTGACGCGCTTCACATTCGGCTTCCAAGTACGGTTGGAGCGTCTGTGAGAATGGCTGACCTGAATGCCGAAAGACACATCCTTATCACAGAACTGGCACTTTGCCATAGCTGAAGCACCTCCTTGCATGTGTTCGCTGAAAAAACAGCTTATCTAATATAACAGACCCGGGAAAGAAAAGCAAGAAGTTTTTCAGGAATATCCGACCGTTTTTTTTGAGGAATTTCCGGTTATTCTCCTGCCGGCAGGCAGGTTTACCGGGAATGCGCTTTCATTGACAGAAGCGTCAGAACTCTGCTATACTGTCCGCCGGGCACTGACAGAGCGAATTCAGACGAAGGAAGAAAGGGACAGGTCGGCGCAACATGAAGGAGCAGAATCTGAGAGAAGTGAAAGTGGGAACGGAAGACATTTTTTCCGGTGTCATTCTGGATGTGAAGCGGGATACGGTGGAGCTGCCCAACGGCCACCGGACTATCCGGGAGCTGATTCGCCATGTGGGTGCGGTCTGCGTGGTGCCGGTGATGGATGACGGCCGGGTGGTGGTGGAGCGGCAGTACCGCTATCCCCTTGACCGGGTCATTACCGAAATTCCCGCCGGCAAGCTCGACAGCCGGGAGGAAGACCGCCTCTCTGCCGCACAGCGCGAACTGAGGGAGGAAACCGGGATTACGGCTGACCGCTGGACGGACATGGGCCTCTATTACGGGACGCCGGCCTATTCCGATGAAAAAATCACCATGTATCTGGCGCAGGGGCTGCACATGGGTGAGCAGCACCTGGACGATGATGAGTTCCTGAACGTGCAGACGGTTCCCATTACCGAGCTGGTGGAGGAGATCCTTTCCGGGACGGTCATTGACGGCAAGACCCAGGTGGCCGTGCTGAAAGCGTTTATGCTGTTGAAAAAGCAGAGCGCCAGTCACGGCGCCGGCGCCCGGAACGGTTCGCTGTAAAAAGGAAAGAAGACGGACATGGAAAAACGGAACATCTGCCTGATTAACGATTCCTTCCCGCCGGCCATCGACGGGGTGGCAAATGCGGTCACAAATTATGCGAAAATCATTGCCCGGGACTACGGCAGCCCCACGGTGGTAACGCCGTATTATCCGGATGCCGATGACAGCGTCTATGACTTCCCGGTAGTGCGCTATCCCAGCGTGGACATGACCAGGCTGGTGGGCTACCGGGCCGGGATGCCGTTTTCGCCGGAGATTACGGCGAAGCTGGAACAGGCGGGCTTTGACATCATCCACAGCCACTGCCCGATCACCTCAACCTTTCTTGCACGCTCGGTGCGGCAAAAACTGGATGTGCCGCTGGTCTTCACCTATCACACCAAGTTTGACATTGACATCGCCAACGCCATACGCTCAAAACGGCTGCAGGAAGAAGCGGCAAAGCTGCTGGTGGAGAACATTTCCGCCTGTGATGAGGTTTGGACGGTCTCCCGCGGCGCAGGGGAAAACCTGCGGAAGCTGGGTTACCGGGGCGACTGGCTGGTCATGCCGAACGGGGTGGACTTCCCGCAGGGCAGAGTCTCCGAAGCGCAGATCCGGGAAGTGACGGGAGACTGCGATCTTCCGCAGGGTGTGCCGGTCTTCCTCTTCGTCGGACGGATGATGTGGTACAAGGGCATCCGCATCAGCCTGGACGCTCTCAAGCAGCTGCACGAAGCGGGCACAGACTTCCGCATGATCTTCGTGGGCGGCGGCACGGACAGGGAGGAAATTGTCGCATACAGCCGCGATCTGGGGCTGAACGGCAAAGTCATTTTTGTTGACCCCATCCATGACCGGGACCGCATCCGCGCCTGGTACTGCCGCGCTGACCTGTTCCTCTTCCCTTCCACCTTTGACACCAACGGCCTGGTAGTCCGCGAGGCCGCGGCCTGCGGGCTCGGCAGCGTGCTGGTTGCGGGCAGCTGCGCGGCCGAAGATGTGACGGACGGCGTGAACGGCCTGCTCATAGAAGAAAATGCCGCCTCGATGGCCGCCTGCCTGGAGGCCCTCTGCCGGAATCCCGCAAAGATGAAGGAAGTGGGCGAACACGCCCAGCGGGACATCTACATCTCCTGGGACACTGCCGTCAAGGGAGCAGTGGCACGCTACGATGTGGTTATTGAGAATTACCGTCTGGGCCGCTATCCGAAGCATGAAACACCTGCGGACGAACTGCTCAGCGGCATCGGCGAGCTGATGAATCTGATTGGAACCGGTGAGGCAAGGCGCATCGCCATACGTGAGCATCTGGCGGACGTGGCAGCGGGCAGAACGCCGAAGGCCGAGTGGCTGCATCCCTTTGACGGAACCGTGACCACTGCGGTGTTTCAGGGAATGAAAAACAGCCTCCGGGACTGGAAGAAGGAAATCGCCGACTGGACAAATGCGGTTGGGGCGGAAGGTGAAGCCGGCCTGAAGGAGCTGCTGACGGGGATGGAAGCAGGGCGTGAAAAAGCCCGGCTGCGCCGGGCGGAACTGGAAGCGGAGCTCGAAAGGTATTTCGATATCTTCCTTTAATAATATAGAGATATGTTTTCAGCGCTGCTTAATCCCGGAAGAACAGCTGCAGGGTATTGAAGAGCCCGACCAGATAGCTGTGGTCCTCATGCCCCCAGCCGCGGATCAGGGTGAAGCGGACATTTTCTTCGCTGAAGGTCCTTCCCGTGCTCTGCCCGTAGTACAGCAGGCCGCTGACGGAGCCTTCGGGCCCGGCGCGGTCGTCAAACTCCCCTTCTGAAATATAGAGAAGGCGCAGCGGAAGATCCTGTGTCCCCCTGGCCTCCCAGGAGCTGACCAGATATCCGGGGTCAATGACCCCTCCGCCGCAGAAGGTGTACCAGGCAACCAGGTCAAAGTTGTCGCCGATCACACTCAGATAGGCTGCATACGCGCCGAAGCTTGCCCCCAGCACGCCGAAGTGTTCCCGGGCTGCGGCCAGGGCATCCCGGCTTCCGTCGGCGGCATAGGTGGCGTAGTGTTCTGCAAGATAGGAGAGAAAGTCCGGCCCGAACTCCCGGCTGAACTGGGTGTAGTCATACTGTGTTCCCGCGGCGCTGGGCTGATGGTCATACAGATAGACGCAGGGTCCCACGACAATCAGCGGCCTGCACCAGCCCTCCTCAATCATCCGGTCCAGCATGTTTGGCACCGAAACCGGGATATAGCTTTCGGAAGATCCCGAACCCGGGAGCGTCCAGTCCTCCTGGCTCGGGGGCAGCCCCTCGCCGAAGGTGCGGTACTCCCGGTCCTGCACCAGCCAGAAGCGGTGATCGGCCCAGGCACAGTGCAGGAGAATCAGCACATCATACTGCTGTGTCTCGTCATAGCCGTAAGGGAGATAAACGGCCAGATCCTTCATCACTTCATAATCTCCGCCGGATACCAGGTCGTGGGTTGCGTACTGCACCAGCTCCACGGTGCCCTTATGCTGCGCAGGCTCAAAAAGACTGAGGTCCAGATTGGCTTCACAGATGGAGAGTTCCCGCAGGGGGATCGGTGAAGGGGACGGGGAAGGCGCCAATGCGGCTTCCGCCGGCTCCGGCCGGCCGGCTCCGGGGATTTCCTCTGCCGGCTGAGCGGCTTCCGTTAACATTGTGTCGTCGCCGGCGCGTTTCTCCGCAGCTGCAGCGGTCCCGGCAGACGGGGAAGACTGACGTTCCGCACGGACGCGCCGGGCGGTCAGAGCACCGAGCACGCCGGTCAGAACAAGCAGAATCAGGCACCAAAGCAGGACGGATTTGAAATGTTTCATGCGCATGCCCCTCCGGATAAAACAGGTTTCAACCCTGAGGTTATCGCTTACTATAGCATGGAAGAAGGCCATGCTGCAAGCCGAAGCACCATCTTATCAGTAAAATCGCACAAAACAGTATAAAAAACTTTGTGGAAAAGGGAGAAAAATCTTGACGTCTCCCTTTTCTTTTGCTATAATCACCACTTGCGTGGATTGATCCGCGAGGATATTGTATGCGCTTTCACTGCATGCAGGAAAGGGCAGCCGGTATCCGAATGGACCCGCCCGCGCACCGGGAATACACTGTTTCCGGTTGAATTTCGAAGGAAAGGAGGAAAACAATGCCAACCTTTAACCAGCTGGTAAGAAAGGGAAGAGAAAAGGTCACCTACAAGTCCACGTCCCCGGCGCTGCAGAAGAGCATGAACACGCTGCGCAACCGGGAGACCAACCAGAGCTCTCCGCAGAAGAGAGGCGTCTGCACGGCTGTCCGTACCTCAACCCCCAAGAAGCCGAACTCCGCGCTGCGGAAGATCGCCCGTGTCCGTCTGACCAATGGCTATGAGGTCACGGCCTACATCCCCGGCATCGGCCACAATCTGCAGGAGCACTCTGTGGTGATGATCCGCGGCGGCCGTGTGAAGGATCTGCCTGGTGTGCGTTACCACATCATCCGCGGCACGCTGGATGCCCAGGGCGTCGCCAACCGCATGCAGGGAAGGTCCAAGTACGGCGCGAAGAGGCCCAAGGCCGCAAAGAAAAAGTAAATCTACGGCGGCATTTGCCCTGTCGTTTATATAGATAAACCTCAGGGCGCAACGGCCGCAGCAATGCGGCTGAGTACCTGTGATTCCATTTTTTAATGAAGGAGGGAAGCAACGTGCCCAGAAGAGGTAATGTTCCCAAGAGAGAAATTTTGCCCGATCCTGTGTACAACAGCGTTCTGGTGACCAAGCTCATCAACGGTGTCATGCTGGACGGCAAAAAGGGTGTTGCTCAGAAAGTCGTTTACGGCGCCTTCGACATCATCAAGGAAAAGACCGGTAAGGATCCCCTTGATGCGTTTACCGAAGCCATGAACAACATCATGCCCGCTCTTGAGGTCAAGGCACGCCGCGTCGGTGGCGCCACCTATCAGGTGCCAATCGAAGTTCGGCCTGCCAGACGTCAGACGCTGGCACTGCGCTGGCTGGTGGATTACTCCCGCAAGCGCAGCGAAAAGACCATGAAGGAACGCCTTGCAGGCGAAATCATGGATGCATGCAATAACCTCGGCGCAGCAGTCAAAAAGCGCGAGGATATGCATAAAAATGCCGAAGCCAACAAGGCTTTCGCGCATTTCAGGTGGTAAGCCACTCAGGAGTTTGTTTCAATGCCCAGAAAGTATTCACTGGAAAAAACGAGAAATATCGGGATCATGGCTCACATCGACGCCGGGAAGACGACAACCACGGAACGCATTCTGTTCTATACCGGTGTCAACTACAAGCTGGGTGAGACGCATGAGGGGACCGCGACCATGGACTGGATGGCGCAGGAGCAGGAGCGTGGAATTACCATCACTTCTGCCGCGACCACCTGCTTCTGGCGCGATACCCGCATCAACATCATCGATACCCCGGGCCACGTAGACTTTACCGTTGAGGTCGA
Organism: uncultured Oscillospiraceae bacterium; assembly: GCA_964495965.1. Classification (GTDB taxonomy): domain Bacteria; phylum Bacillota; class Clostridia; order Oscillospirales; family Oscillospiraceae; genus Limivicinus. Next base: position 20,769 of record CAZBXX010000032.1, read on the forward strand.
GCGCTCTCTGCGGGTGCTGGACGGATGCGTGACCGTGCTATGTGCAAAGGGCGGCGTGGAGCCTCAGTCCGAGACGGTCTGGCGGCAGGCGGATCACTATCATGTTCCCCGCATGATTTATGTGAACAAAA
>CAZBXX010000033.1:0-20179 GCA_964495965.1 uncultured Oscillospiraceae bacterium
TGAATATGGGGGAATTCCCGAGTGGCCAAAGGGGACAGACTGTAAATCTGCTGGCGATGCCTTCGGTGGTTCGAATCCACCTTCCCCCACCAGATGCGAGAAATGATCAGAAAATGATTGTTTCTCGCATTTTCTATCACTTTTGAGCCTAAATAGTTCAAAATTGTTCTTGCCTGCCGAAAGCTTCCGGAGAGCCAAAAAAGGACGAAAAAGGACACTTCAGGACGGCATTTGTTGTCAGATTGTTGTCAGAAAACCGAGGGAGTATTTCATCCCTCGGCTTTCTTCTTCTTTTTTGTGGCTGCGTTCTGCAGCTTTGTCATGCTGCGGGAGAATTTCCCGACGTTCTTTTGCTGGTGGCTCTTCCGGAGGTCGGTGTAGATCTCCAACGTGGTGGAGATATTTGCATGCCCGAGAATGTCCCGGGCGGTGTAGAGGTCCACTTCGGCCTCGTAGAGCAATGTTGCGGTTCCGTGCCGGAGATTGTGGGCGCCGATGACAGGTTTCCCGTTTTCATCCACCCAGCCGTGCTGCGTGCAGTATTTCTCCCAGGCGGTCTCCCAGTTCCGGTCGGACATGTACGTGCCCCTGTGGCCGTTGTAGTTGACATGCGGGAAGAGCCAGTCGCCGGGGTGGGCGTCCATCCACTGCTTGAGCGGTTCCCGCAGCGGCTGAATGATCGGCACCTTGCGGATCCCGGCATCGGTCTTTGCTCTCGGGATTGTCATCTCCCAGGTCTTTGTGTTGATATCCGATTTCCTGCGCTGCAGCGCTTCGGATCTGCGGACGCCGGTGCAGAGCAGGAAGAAGGGGATAAAACCGAATTCCATGTCATCCGCATTCAGGATGATCGTGTTGATCACATCGTCCTCCGGAGCGGTCCTCTTGCCCTTCTTCAGGCCCTTGGGCAGCTTCACGGACATGGCCGGGTTGTACGGGATATCCCGCTGTGAGATAGCATAGTCGAAGATCCCGTTCCAGATGGACCGCCGGGTGTTCACAACGGTATGGCTCAGGCCCTTCGCCTTGGCGACCTGCAGATCCTGGCTGACGTCGAAGGCTGTGATATCGGCAACCGGCAGGCTGCCGTACTGGGAGACGATGTCCTCAAGATGCGGGGCGTAGTTCATCCAGGTGCGGACAGCGACCTCGTCCCGGTGGATGTTCTCCCACTCGCCGGCGACTTCCTTCAGCGTGCGGCGGGCAGGGGTTTCCTTCTCCCGGATCTTCAGGTACAGCTGCTCCGGATCCCGGTCGTAAATCGGATGCCTGGCTCCGGTGGGGTTGCCGTCGCGGTCAAGATCGTGCCAGTAGCCCATGTACCTTCCGTCGCTGCGGAGGGTGAACATGGTGGCGTAATTCTGTTTTTTCATTGGTTCAACCTCCTAACATAACGAACAGAGCAGAACAGTAACAAACAGAGCAGAACAGTTAAAACTGCAAATTTTCTCTTAAAAAATGAGGGGGATGCGTTGACGCGCGCGCACGATTGTGGTACAACATAAGTGCAAGGAGGAACGGTTATGGCTTATGTAACTTCATTGAAGCTTTATATAGTTCAACTTTGAATCGGATCTCAAACGTATTGACAATTGATGATGCGAAAATGAAAAACCTTGCCAAACTTGATCAAATTGCATTATTGAAGGACAACTGGAACGGGGACGGTGCCAGGGCTTTTCAGAAAACCATTATTACTGCAGCCCGCGGCATTGTTACCGGTTTGGATATCCAGCCGGAAGTGTTCCCAACGGGAGATAATTCTGTCCAGTTTGAATATGATGGACCAGATGGCTCCTATCTGGAGATTGAACTCCGCGAAGGAAAAAGCGCAGACGTGTTCACAATCGACAGGCAAGGAAATGAAAGATACACAACAGTTGAGATCAGTGCCAAAGCAATTAACGAGCTGGTTGATCACTTCTATGGATGATTTCTTTGAAGAAAGTGAGAAACTGTACAGAGCGGTCATTCCGGAAGGAATGTATATAAAAGAAAATGGAGAGCTCACATCTGCTGCATTCAAAAGCGAAACTGGCTGCTCAGTTGACAGAGGCAGAAATAGATCTGATGAAGAAGCAAGCTCATTTATGAAGCAAAACCTCAATGGATCAGTATATGTTTTTGCCGTAAGGAACTGCAGAGAGAGGACAATCCACATAGAGTACGAACCGACAGAAACGAATCCTTTTCATTCTGGCTTGTACAAAAACAGTACTCTTGAGAAAATGACAAGAGGCCAGCTCAAACACCTTGCATCGGTTGCGAGACTGGTTAGTCATTAATAGTGAAGTATTCACGCCCCGGAGAGATCCGGGGCTTTTTTATTTGCCGGTCATTTGCCGGTCATTTGCCGGGGCAGGGCCAGGTTGCCGTTTTCATAGTACCACATGGCCATGTACATGAACTCGGGGGTGACGTCAAAATATTCGGCGAGTTCCCAGGGCTCGGTGATGCCGCGGGAGACCGCCTCCTCCAGCTCGTCCTTCGGGACGAGTTTTTGTATTGCCCATTTATCGGCGCGGTTCTCAATAAACCTCCTAAAAAAATCGACCTCGCCATGGTACGCATCAATGAGAGGCGCGGCGAGGTCTGTATCATGCAATAATAATACGACAGGGATCCGAAAAAGTCAATGATCCAGTCCGCAGCGCAAATATTAATTTTTGCTGAACAATCCAACAGGTCCCCGCTTTGGCCGGGGATTTTTTATTTCCCGGGCGCGTGCCGGATCAGCCAGCGGAAGCTGACAACTCTTTTTGATACCGGCCGGAGGCGACGAGATCGGCGGCGTACTCGGAGACCTTATCCTGTCCTTCCTCATTCAGAGAGCGGTAATCGCTGACCAGCTGCTGCTCGGCGGGCGTGAGGGGAGTAGGGGAAGAAGCTATGGGATCGAAAGAATACTGACGTTCAACATCTGAGCGTCCTGTCAAATAGTCCATATCAACATTAAAGTAATCAGCGATTGCTTCCAGCATCTCAAAATCAGGCTCACGCTTGCAACGTTCATACATCCCGATTCGACTTTCAGATACACCGAGCGTGTCCGCAAGCTGACGCTGGGTCATATTATTTCGTTTTCTGAGGAGCCTCAAAACTGTTCCAAATTGCATTAAAATCACCTCAAGAAGAGTTATAACACGGAACGTGTTAAAAATCAAGAAAGAAAAAACACAAAATGTGTTGACAAATAAAAATCGCTGTGCTATATTCAAATCACACAAAACGTGCGGGAGGTGAAACACGTGAGTAATGCACAGATCGGAGCAAGACTAAGAAGTCTGCGAGGCGATACACCGCGATCCGTTGTGGCTGATGCAGTAGGAGTCTCTATTTCAGCGCTTCAGATGTATGAAAACGGGGCAAGAGTGCCTCGTGATCAGACAAAGATGGCACTGGCAGAGTACTATCACACTACTGTAGCAGCTATTTTTTTTAGCCAAGAACAGCACGAAACGTGCGGAGTTAGAGCGTAACGGCCGGCTGTGCTATACCACAGCCAAAGGAAAAAGTCCTTGACTTTTCCCTGAAGGGGTTTATCAGGGCAAAAAAAGATCCCGCCGGAGCGGGACGGGATGGAGGAATACTAAGAAACCGACAGGCCTTATACGCCTGCCGGAGGAAGGAGGGAGAGACAATGAGTTGGGATGAATGTGTTGGTTTTATCGCAGGTGTTGCAGCCATTGAATTGCTGCTGAGAGTGCTGACTGGACATAGCCTGTTAACAGATTTGCTGTCACTGCTGTTACAACTCCGGTGACGAAACCACCCCAGAACTTCTTGGTAAAAGCATCGGCCCAAAAGGCAAACCGGTGACGGAGCCGCGGAGTGATTCCGAAGAAGACACCGCCCCAAACACCCTGCCTTTTTTCGAGGAAACCATTATCTATCAGGCGGTTAATGGAACGGCTTACTTCTCCTGGATCTATGGAGATCAGGCGGGAATCAAGAACATCACGATGATCCTTCATCAGAAATAGTGTTTTTTGGGAGGGATCATAAATCATTTCAGATTCATACGATCTGCCGGACAATTTGAGAATAATGCGGGCAATCTTTCTATCGATATGGATCATAGAGCGCACATCCTTTCACTGACATCATACCACATGGCCGCAGGAGCGGTCAAATCGGAAAGGAGGCGGAGCGAATGGAAGAAAAAATCGAAGCCCTTGAAAAGGAAATTCAAGAGCTGCAGAAGGGATTAAAGTTTCAACTGCTGAGCGGCAGGATCCTGCTTGTGATCATGAGCATCAATCTCATTTTACAAATTGCAGTATTACTCCTGCGACTGTAGCAAGAAGTGTCAGGACACCGATCACAATCAGGGCAATATTCACCTTGCGCTGCTTTACGGAGGACTGCGCAACCAGGGCAATCAGCCTTTTTTCAATATCGTCAACGGCTTCATGCTCGATGGAATCTTCATATGTGACTGGTTCAATCTCGACAGGTTCAATCGACTTGAATATTTCAGAGTAATCGAGACCAAGCTTTGGAATCTCAGTATTGATCTTCGGCGCTTTGACGGCTGCGTTCCCAATCGCATCCATCACAGCTTTCCAATCAGCATTATTCATAACAACACGTCCTTTCGGGGGCATCATACCACGGACCGGGGGAGCGGTCAAATCGGAAAGGAGGCGGAGCGAATGGAAGAAAAAATCGAAGCCCTCGAAAAACAGGTTCAAGAGCTTCGGGAAAGAATCAGGACACAGGAGCGGCGGGAATTACTGATCTGCATCTGCTGTATCCTGCTGACCGTCGGAACCGGGATCGGATTCTGGAGAGTCCACGGATACCTGATCAGGATCAGTCTGGAGATCCGTGAGGTCCTCAATGTCAACACCGGCATCCTCCAGCAGATCAGCGATCTGATTGCCTGTATCGGCGAGCTGCTGCAGCAGGGCAAGCTCTTCTGAGTTCTGCCTGATCAGATCTTCATTCTGTTCGATCACAACCTCGTTCTGAGCGGCGATCTCTTCAAGCTGCTCGTCCGGCATCTGCTGAATGATGAAAAAGACCAGGTTCATCAGAAGGTTGAGAATGGCGAGAAGAATTGGAATGGAAAGCTTCGGCTTCGCAGCCGGCTGATCCGGGGAAGGATTCAGGATTTCAGGATCTATTTCATCCACCACGGCTTTCTGCTCATCATCCATATAGCTCCCGGCGGAACGCAGCACCCTGATAATGGACTGCTGCAGTTCATCTGAGACCGGCAGAGAATCTTTGAAAGACTGTGAGAGCTGCTGCATTTTTGCCAGCGAGCTCATGTAGGAGGAATGATCCGCAAGACTGATCCGCTGGATCGTCGTCATCAACGGGCTCAGATCCGGCTTGAATTCATGCAGGCGGCTGATCCGCTGAAGGGTTTCCGACATGCCGGACAGATCGACAGAAGAAAGCTTCATGGCATTTTCGGCGGCTGCTTTCATGGCAGCAAAGAGGGCCGAATAACGATCATCATACAGCACATGATCACGTCCTTTCGGGGGCATCATACCACGGACCGGGGGAGCGGTCAAATCGGAAAGGAGGGAAAACATGCCGAGAGAGAAGGCAGGGATTCCGCGATACCATCGCACAGCTGAACGAGATGTTCCCGGACAAGGGGATGCTCGGGCAGGACGAGGTGGCGATGTTCCTGGGCGTCACGACCAGAACGGTCCGGCGCCGCGGGATCCAGTTCAACAAGGCCACCGGCAGGGTGACCAAGGCGGACCTCGCAAGGCAGGTCTGCATATGAAAGATAAAAAAGACCGCATACCGGATGGCCGTCCGATATGCGGAAGACTGCGGGGCAAGCCCCAACAAATCTATGAACAAGGAGATTATAACACATGTACGAACTGACCGCAAGAGATTTCCCCGTGTACGCGGGCGCGGAGCCGGAGGAGTACGCCGGCAGGCAATACCGGAACAATCTTTACGGAAAGAAGGCGCAGGGCATGAGAGCGGAACGGATCATTGAGATCGGACCGGCGGACGAGCTGCCGCCGAGGATGCGGATGGCGGAGAAGCGGGAACGCTTCACGCGCCGGTACGGGCTGGCCCTCGCGCTGGCCATGTGCCTGGGCTTCTGGAGCATGCTGCTGTGCATCGTGACCGGGGCCGTGGTGCACAGCCGGACGGAAAAGGCCGTGCGGGCGGAAGTGGAATCGGAAATGAGGGCGAGCTTCCAGGCCTACCTGGACGAGCGGGAAGAGGAGGCAGCAGCGGCACGCTTCCTGAGCGGCGAGGCAAGCCGTGAGGCCGCGATCAACCAGGAGACCGACGCGGTGGCCGCCGTGATCAGCAAGCTCTCCACGGACGCGCAGAAGGCCACAGAAGCGGCCTGCATGCTCGCCCGTGTCATGAACCCGGCCTACCCGAATTCGTTTGAAGAGGTGGCTGCGCAGCCGCAGCAGTGGATGTTCTACGACGGCAGCGACAAAACCTTCAGCCAGCACGACCGGGAGATCGCCGAGAGCATCGTGCGGCCGTACATGGAGAGCGGGATCATCCCGAACGGCCTGAGCGCGGACATGGTGTACGGCAGCTGGAGCCAGAACGACTTTGTCCTCCGGGACAGCTACCAGAACACGGCCACCATGCACACATGGAGGGCGCAGGGATGAGCGAATACACACAGCAGGCGATCGACAAGATCGACAAGGACTATTCCCACGGTATGTACGGCGCCAAGGAGAGCGCCATGAAGAAGGCCGTCCGGGACACGCTGGTGGAGTTCTGCCGGCAGGATGAGGAATTCGCGCAGGCCCTGGTGCAGGGCGGGGAGTTCGCCCAGTGCATGAAGGCCGTGGCGAGCGGCGTCGGCAGCAGCATCAGCGACCTGGAGGCCTACCGGAAGGCGGTGCAGTTCTATTTCCCGGGAGCAGAGATCCGCATGACCATGACCATCGACCTCGTGGGAGCGGCCGCCGGGAAAGAGGACTACCAGCCGAAGCACGCGGCTGCCGGAAAACCGGAGGGCCTGGTGCTGGACTTCACGAAGTTTCTGTAAAGGGGGCACGGAGGATGAACCCGAAATGCACCCTGCCGGAACCGATGCGGCGGGACGCGCTGCTGCAGTTCGACCGGACCTGCCTGGACCCGGAAGAGGAGCGGGCGGTCCGGGATCTCTTTCCGCAGTACCTGTTCTTCCGGTACGAGTACGAAGACGACGGCTGGAACGTGAGCGACCGGGCGGTGCGGCTGTGCACTACCACCTGCTGCGGCGAGACCTTCGAGGGCGTGAGGATCAACGGGAGCCGCGGCCGGGTACACAACGAGGCGGTGACCTGCCCCTTCTGCGGCAGGCAGCTGACCGGGAAGGCCGCACACAAATACCGGTATGAAATGCGCAGCCTGGAGAGCTGGATCAAGGTGGCGGTGGCCAGACCGGGAAAGGACGGGGCGCTGCTGATCGAAGCGGGAAACGCCCGGAGGAGATTCAACTGGGACAACCTGTGCGGCAGCATCGACTGGTACCCAATGAAGCGCTACTGCTTCACAAAGGACGGAGCGGTCGAGTGGGTCGACCGGGTGCTGCGCTGGGCCTGCAGCCCGTTTGAGCAGCCGGAGACCGCCTGGGTGACGACGAAGACCATCGGGGAGCCGTTCGCACCGAACGTCATGGGCAACTGCGACTACTACGGAGATTATCAGATCATCGGCCTCGGAGCGGCGCTGGAACAGACCGACCTCCGGTACTGCCAGATCGAAGAGTTTTACCGGCAGCTGTGCGCCGCGGACCTCGACGGGGAGCAGAGCCGGTGGATGATGAAGTACCTCGGCTGGTACTGCCTCCATCCGCAGATCGAAATGGCCGTGAAGCTCGGCCTCGGCGCCGCGGTGCTGGAACTCATCCGGGACGGCCGGATGAACGCGAAGCTCCTGAACTGGAACGCCGCGGAGCCCGCGGGCTTCCTGCGAATGCCGAAACAGGACGCGAAGCTCTTCCTGCGGGAGGAGATGAACTTCACCGACCTGAAAGACTGGAAGGCGCAGAAGATGACGGTGCGGAAGTACCTGAACCTGATCAGCCTCGCGGGAGGCCGGGACGAGATGCACGAGCTGATGGCCTGCGTCCGGACCGCCGGGTGCACGCCGGAGCAGGGGGCGCGGTACATCCGCAGCCTGCAGCCGGAGTGCGCACGGTACGCGGTGCCGATGATGCAGATCATCCGGGTATGGAAGGACTACTTAAGCATCGCGGAGCAGCTGGGCTACGACCTGAGCGTGAAGACCGTGGCCATGCCTAAAAATTTACAGGAGCGGCACGACGCCGCGGCGGACACCATACGCTGCCAGGCGAACGAGGCCGAGGCGCAGAAGTACAAAAAGCGCCGCAGGCAGCTGGAGAAAAAATACGCCTTCCGCATGGGCGGGCTGTGCATACTGGTGCCGACCAGGAGCGAGGAGATCGTCCGGGAAGGCAAAACCCTGCAGCACTGCGTGGGCGGATACGCAGCGCGGCATATCGATGGGAAAACAACCATCCTGTTCCTGCGGAAAACCAGAAAGTCGGGCCGGAGCTTCCTCACCATGGAGATGGAGGAGCGGAACGGGCGGATGGTGATCCGGCAGATCCACGGCTATCAGAACGAGAGGTACCAGGGCGCGGCGGATCCGCGGGTGCGGTACGCGTGGTTCCTGGAACCGTGGCTCAACTGGGTAAACGGAGGCAGCGAGCGTGACCGGGACGGAAACCCGGTGCTGCCTGAGAAAGAAATCATTACGGAGGTCAAGACCGCATGAATGAACTGACAGAGAAACGGACTCCGGAGCTGATCGGCGCGGAGATCCGCATGTATTACGAAGCCGGCAGGCGTGTGACGATGCTGTGCGGCATTGAGATCGGCCGGAGGCTGGTCGAGGCGAAAGACCTGCTGAAGCACGGAGAATGGCTCCCGTGGCTGGAGCGGGAAACGGATTTTACAGACCGGCACGCCCAGAACTATATGAGGATATTCCGGGAATACGGAGCGGTGCAGCAAGGCCTGTTCGGACCGGAGTCAAATGCGAAATATATTTCGGATTTGCCGATTTCCAAGGCTTTAGCCCTTCTTTCGGTGCCGGAAAGTGACCGAGAATCGTTTGCCGAAGAAGTGGACGCGGAGCATATCAGCGTCCGGGAACTGCAGCAGGCGATCAAGGAAAAGGAAGAAGCCGAGGCCAGGGCGAAGCAGGCAGAAAAAGCGACCGAGGAGATCCGGAACGAGCGGGAAGCGCTGTCGCTGGCGCTGAAGCACGCGAAGGAAGCCCGGGAACAGGCCGAGGCCGAGGCGGCGAAGAAGATCTCCGGCATGGAGACCAAGCTGCAGAAGGCCGAGCAGGATCTGGAAAAGGCGAAGAAGGAAGCGGAGCAGTCCGGATCGGCGGCAAAGGAAAACATCGACACCATGATGAAGGAGAAAGAGTTCCTGCAGAAACAGCTGGAGGATGCGCAGAAGCAGCTGAAGACCTCGGCCGCGGATGTGACGGCCTTCGGGATCCGGTTCAACAGCCTGCAAGAGGAATTCGGCTATATGATCGCGGAGCTCCGGAAAGTCCGGGCACGGGATCCGGAGACCGGGGAAAAACTGAGCAAGGCCGTCCGGGAGCTTCTGGAATACTTCGGGAAGGAAGCGGAGAAGGATGTGTAAGCGGAACTGCTATTACCGGTCCGGGGCGCTGGACAGAAAGGCATACGGAGTCGGACAAATCTGCAGCTACAGCAGCATCACCGGGAGGACACGCACAGGAGAGCTGATCGAGGCGTACCGGAAGCAGGGCAGGAAGCTGACGGACAAAGAAAAGACCCGGATCCTGACGGACTCGGAGCACTGCCAGTGGTATCAGCCGCCGGGGACGCAGAAGAGGGATCCCGTCCAGATCACGCTGTTCAACAGCAGGGGCACGATCGTCGAGCGGCGCTGCGTCGCCTGCGGGAAAGCCTTCGCGGGAGGCAGGAGGGCCTTCTACTGCCCGGACTGCAGGGCGGTCAGGAAAAAAGAAATGCAGGAGGCGTGGCGGGACCGGCAGTTCGGGATCACATGCCGGGACTGCGGTAAGACCTTCATCGGACACTATCAGGCAAAATACTGCCCGGAATGCAGGACCATGCGACGGGCGGAAGGCGGAAGGAAAAGCGCAAGCATAAGGGCCGGAGCCGCCGAAGGAGAGAAGGCATGAAGGTTGAGCGGATGATCTGCTGCGAGTGCGGGCCGCGGAAGCTGCGGGCCGCACAGATGATCTACCGGGAGATACCGGATAAGGCGGATGTGACGGAATGCGCGTTCTGCGGGAAGATCCGGTACTGCCGGTGCTGGCAGATCCGGATCGGAGGGAAGAAATGAGCGAAGAGAACAGCACTAGGAATATCCAGTGGCTGTGCCCGCGCTGTTATGAGCGGTTCCGGGATACGCCCAGGGAGAAGCAGCCGGGAAGAAAGAAGTACATCATCTGGGAGGCCGGACGCTGGCAGAAGGAAGGCAGCTGCTACCTCTGCTGGAACTGGACGCTACTGACCATGTACGAGTGGGAAGACGCCGAGGCGAAGGAAGGCAGCGCACGCCGGCAGGCCTACCGGGAGCGGGGCGGGATGCCGAAAAAAGACACCCGGGCACGGTACCGGGCATGGGAGGACAAGGCATGAGCGGGATGGAGATCAGCTGGTTTCAGGAGAACGAGGCCTGCAGGGGCTGCGAGTTCCTGCAGGAATGCCGGGAACTGAAACAGCCGAGACGGACGAGCTGCTGGATCCGGCACTGCCGGCAGAAGTACTGGAAGCCGAAGCTGAAGGCCGAGGCGGCTGAGCGGAACCTGACGCAGGAGGAGCTGGAAGAACAGAGGGAGGAGATCCGGAAATGAAGGACCTGAAGGAACTGGCTTTCCGGCTGCGCTACGAGGCCTCCAGACTGCCGTACAAATTCTCGGTGAACGACGAGCTCTTCCAGGTCATGACCGAGGCGGCGGAGTTCATCGAGGCCATGGCCTTCGACCCGGGCGTGTACGACAAGGTCGACGTCTATCCGGACTGCACCGTGGAGCTGTGGCAGAACAGCAGCACCGGCAAGTGCACCCTCGGCTGGTGGGAGAACGACAAGCCGCCGCAGCGGCTGTAACACACAGGCGGATTAAGCGCGGACAGCGATCCGGCATCCGCCTTCGGATTCTGAATCGGGAGCGGAAGGAGACTTCCGTTCCGGCTTGAGAACCCGAACAGAACCTTGACAGCTGAAGACACCTATAAGAAACGCACATACGCACGCACGCGCACGCGTTTCTTATAAGGACCTTTTAGCGGCTAACATTAGACAGGGAGCAGGATACAGGAGGGGAGAATGAGGAAGCTCATGGAGTATCACATCATCTCCGGGAGGACGGTGGAAACCAGACGGACATGGTTACCATCCGGTCCGACCGTCAGGAAGAAGCGGGGGATCCGCAGAGCGGGAGCCAGCAGCCTGAAGAAAATCAAGGCAAACGAGAAGAACTGCGTCCTGAACCTTGCCAGAACCATCAACTGCAACTTCGGAGCGGGAGACTGGTTCGTCTGTCTGAAGTACGATGATCAGCATTATCCGGCAGACCAGTCCGCGGATCCGGCCGGGAAACGGGAACAGGAGTACCAGGCGGCCAAGAGGATCCTGACGAAGAAGTTCCTGCCGAAGCTGCGGTCCGTCTACCGGGAGATAACCGGAAAGCAGCTGAAGGCTGTCTGGGTGACGGCAAACTGGAGCACGAAGCAGAAACACTTCACCCGTATCCATCATCACATCGTTCTCCCGTCCGATGCGCTGGGCATTGCGCAGGAAGCCTGGGCAGGAATCGGCGGCGTCAACGGCACCCTGCAGGCAGAGAACCTGAACAATGAGGGTGACTACAGCCGCATGGCGGCCTACATGATTGACAATGTCCAGGGCCGCCCGCCGGGAGAAAACCGGTGGAGCAGCTGCCGGGGAATGCTGAAGCCGGTATTTTCCGAGCCGGTAGAGGTAACTGATATAGAGAGTATGGAGCCGCTGCAGGATGAGATAGTGAAAGATGTCATCGAGTACACCGACGAGGACGGCCGCATCGTCTCCAAGTACATGCGCGGCGTGATGCCGGAGCGTGTGATCGTGAAGGGCGGGCAGATCATCTTGCCGAGACGCAGGAGGAGAAGGACGATATGAGCAAGCCGAGAGATCCGTGGTGGCCGTACATCAAGAACGTGCTGCGGGCATATCCGGCCATGCAGCGGGAACTGAAGGCGCGACAGATGCAGTCGGTCACCGTGCACTACAATTCCACAGGCGGAAGTTCAGGCCCGGGCAGGTCAACAGAACAGGCAGCCCTGCGGGAGCTGGATCCTGCCCGCCAGCGGGAATACGAAGCAGTACACAGGGCAATTCGAAAGACAGGATACCTCCCGGACGGGAAGCTCCGCAACGATCTGATCCGCCTGGTGTACTTTCGTAAGCGCTATAACCTGAGCGGTGCTGCCTGGGCATGTCATGTTTCAGAGCGGACAGCACAGCGCTGGCACGGAGAATTTATCCGGCTGGTGGCTGCATATCTCGACCTGAGATAAAGATGGCGTCTAAGAGCCAAACAACCGTGTAATAATGCTACCATGCAGAGAATGCAGGGTGGGGGGTGCTTCAAATTGCCGAGTAAAAAAACAAACCCCCGGTATGCCAACGGGCATCTGCGCCGAAAGTACCGAGAGAGATTCAAGGCCATGGGGGCACCGTGCGGTATCTGCGGAGGAAAACTCGGACCAATCCGTTATGATGAGCCATCAGATGCCAGGCATCCGCTTTCATTCGTGATCGATGAGATCAAGCCTGTGAGCAGATGGAGACAGTTTGGCTACGATTCACCAGAAGGCGCGGCCAAAGACTGGAACAACTTGCAGGCAGCTCACTACTGCTGCAATGCGGCAAAAGGAAACCGGATCGCGAACGGGGAAAAGGCAGGAGTAAAGAAGTTCGTAAATCTGCTGAATGGTAATTGGTAGCAGAACTGAAAAGCTATTATGCCAAAGCTCATCAGCATGGAAGATTCTTCTCTACTCAAGAGAGAAGAATTGTTCGAGTATGTGGGGGATTCATGCAGGTAATTTATACACTGATGCCTGGGTAGGGGACCCCCAGGCCACTAGGAGGCGCTACCGCGCCGTCCAGCGCCGATTTACCCCCGGAGAAAAATCCGGATCAGAAACAGAAAGCGGTATTGCGCGGGTCGCGCACATGTATCGCGCACGCGAGGCTGCGAGGTGAGGGTCGTGACAAAGGAGCAGAAATACGCCGATCAGCTTAAGGACCTCGGAATCTACGAGCCCGCCTTCGAGCCGACCATCCACCAGCTTGCCATCCTGGAGAGGGAGCAGGCCCGGACCAGAAAAGCGTGGAAGAAATCAGCTGACGATGGCGAGGAGCCGGCAACACTTGATAGGCTTTATGCGGTGATCCTGCAGCAGGACAAAATGATCCACACGCTGCGGGAGTCACTCGGCCTGACGCCGAAGGCGCTTCGCCGGATCCGGAGCAGCTTCGGGACAGATCCGGAGGAAGACTCCGGAAAACCGAAGACACCGCTGGAGCTGCTGATAGAAAAGCGCAGGGCTGCGGGATGATCGGATCTCAGGAGCCGAGAGTCCAGGTAGAGCCGCAACGGGTTACAACGGACGGCGAAGATGCGTCCGTCCTGATGGAAGCCTACGGGAACCGGTTGGATGTCTGGCAGCGTCTGATTCTGGACTGTTGGCTCGGCAGGGACGAAAACGGAGAATACAATGTCAGCTCGGCCGGACTTGCCGTGCCGAGGCAGAACGGGAAGAACGTCTGCATCGAAGGGCTGGAATTCTTCGGGATGCTGATGAACGGAGAGAAATTCCTGCACACGGCGCATCAGGTGCGAACTGCGAAAAAGTCGTTCAGACGGCTGGAACAGATGTTTACCGATAAGCGGCATCCGGAGATTATGCAGCTGGTGAAGACCATCCGGTATACTAACGGCGAGGAGAGCATTGAGCTGGTAAACGGCGGCATGATTGAATTTCTCGCACGGTCCAGACAGGCTGCGCGAGGATTTGACGGCATCAGCCGTATCATCTTTGATGAGGCGCAGGAACTGACGGATGATCAGATGGAGGCCATTATGGCCACGCTGGCGGCATCGGAGACGGGAACCAGACAGCTGATATATGCCGGTACGCCGCCGTATCCGAACTGCCCTGGCGAGGTATTCCGCAGGAGGCGGCAGGCCTGCCTCACAGATCCGGGACCGCATGACGCATGGCATGAGTGGAGTGTAGCGGCGGACAACATCGGAGATATCAGGATCGGAGATCCCAGCGTCTGGTACATGACCAATCCGGCACTCGGCATCCGCCTGACGGAAGAATTCACGGAGAACGAACTAAGCACGCTCTCGGCGGACGGTTTTGCAAGGGAGCGGCTGGGCTGGTGGTCACCGGTTCTCACGGTAACAGCGGACAGAGCGATAGACAAAGATGCCTGGGAAGAATGCATGACTGGCGACGGGAAGCCGGAAGGAAAGACGGCATACGGAGTGAAGTTTACCCCGGACGGTACAACGGTGGCTCTTGCCGGAGCGGTGATCCCGGATGAAGGGCCGGCGCAGATCGCACTCATCAGGAAAGAACAGACAGGAAAAGGCCTCCAATGGCTGGCGGACTGGCTGAACGAGCGGAGCGGAGAAGCCTGCTGCGTCGTGATCGACGGGCGCAACGGAGTGGACGTTCTGGTTGAGAAAATCACCGGAAGACCGGGAGGAAACTGGCGGGCAAAAAACGCCGTCATCCGGCCGACCGTGCGGGATGTGATCGCAGCGGTCAGCACGCTGACGGACGCACTGAACGCAAAGACGATCCGCTGGTATGCAGGACAGGGCGACCTGGACGACAGCGCCAGAAGCTCTGTCAAGAGAGCGCTCGGCGGGGGCTGGGCCTTCGGCGGGGAGAACCCCGCGCCGATCGAGGCGGCGGCGCTGGCCCTGTGGGGTGCGAGAAATTCAAAAAGGGATCCAAAAAAGAAAATGCTGATCGGGTGAGAGCATGAGACTGACAAAAAACATGGTATATGCGGTTCCGGAAAAGCTCCGGAAGGATCTGGGAGATCTGATTGAAGTCTTCAATGCGCACGAGAGCGCAAACAGGCTGAAAGAACGCTATTATGAAGGACACATCCGGCTCGGGGAGGTCAACCTCGGCCTGGCGCTGCCGCGCAGCTTCTACGGGCTGGAAATCGGCTGCGCCTGGGGAGAGAAGGCGGTGGACGTGCTGGCTGCAAGATCCATGTTCGACGGGTTCGTCGGCAGGGGCGGTGAGACGCCGGAAGGGATCAAGGAGATCATGCAGCGCAACCGCCTGCGGGCTGAGTACCAGAAGGCCTGCCGGGATGAACTGAAGTTCGGCTGCACCTTCGCGACGATCTCCCCGGACGAGGAACTCGGATGCAGAATCCGGTTTCACAGCCCGCGCAACGCTGCGGCGCTGTGGAGCGGAGAACTGGGCCGGATCCAGTGCGGGCTGGCCATCATTGACACAGTCCGGGACGAGACCGACAAGACCTGGCGGCCGGGCATCTTGAACTATTACCGGGATGACTACACCTGGATCCTGACGAGAGGCAGGGACGACAGCCAGTGGACCGCGGTCGGCGTCCGACACGTCATGGGAAAGCCCCTGATGGTGCCGCTGATCTGGAACGCAACCACCGCAAAACCCTTCGGGAGATCGAGACTGAAGGAGTCAGTCAGGCGGCTGATTCAGAGCTATGTGCGCACGGTGGCGAACGCCTCAATCGGCCTTGAATTCGCAACCAGCCCGCAGAAATACCTGATGGGCGTGACGGAAGAGCAGTACGAGGCCGTGACGAACGAGAAGTTCAGAGCCTATGTCGGCTCCATCATCGCCGGCACGACCAACCCGGAGACCGGGGAGAAGCCGAGCTTCGGGCAGCTGGGCCAGGGCAGTATCACGCCGCATGTCGAGATGATGCGGATCCTATCGACGCAGTTTTCCGCGGCGACCGGGCTCACCGTCACCGATGTCGGAGTGGTAAACGACGCGAACCCGACCAGCTCGGACGCGATCCTCGCACAGAGCCAGACGCTGGTACTCCTGGCGGAGCAGCTGAACACCGGAAACGCGGACGCCCTGTACCAGATCGCCCAGATGGCGCAGGCCATCGCGAGGGATGTGTCACCGGAAGAGCTCACGGAAGAGGAGCGGGACATTGAGGCACACTTCAAGAACCCGGCGATGCCTTCCGTCGCAGTTACAGCGGACGCGGCCGTGAAGCTGGCGTCCACGCGGCAGAACTTTGCGAGCACGGACGTTTTTCTGGAAATGGTCGGCTTCGACCAGGCGGATATCCGCCGGATCAAAGCGCAGGAGAGCCGGGCGAGAGGCCTCGCACTGGCCGAGGAGATCGAGGCTGAAGAAGAGGAACAGGGTGAGACCGAATGACACTTCCAGAAAGCAGCTGGGTGCGGTACACAAAGCTCCTGAGCAGCATCAACAGCACAGCGGCAAGGAAGTATGAGGCATATCTGAAAACGCACGAGACCGGAAGCAAAGCCGGAAGAAAAGCCGCCATCGATTACGCAGCTGCCCTGGCGCAGAAGTACGGCGAGAGCGCGGCAGCGGTGTCCTGTGAGATGTACGACGCGATCGCGGAGGCGGCGGGCGCACTCGTGCCGGCAGCGGAACCGGCGGCAGCTGCCACCTACGGCGAAGTGGCAAAGACGGTCAACGGCATGATGAAGCAGGAGCAGCCTGCGGAGACAATAGCAAACGCCATCGGGAGACTTGTGAAACGGACCGGTGCGGACACCACGCTGCAGAACGCAAAGCGGGACGGCGCGGAATTCGCCTGGATCCCGCACGGAGACACCTGTTCCTTCTGCCTGATGCTCGCATCCAACGGATGGCGGAAAGCATCGAAGAAGACGATCAAGGGCGGGCACGCAGAGCACATTCATTCCGGCTGCGACTGCGAATTCGCAATCCGCTTCGATGGGAAGCCGGATTATTCCGGCTATGATCCGGAGAAGTACAAAGCGATGTACGACAACGCGGAGGGCGATACCTGGGAAGAGAAACTCAACTCCATGCGGCGGGACAATTATGCACAGAATGCTGAAAAGATCCGAGCACAGAAGCGAGAAACATATGACAGAAACCGAAGAATAAAATACGGCAACAAGAGCGAAATTGATACAGACCGCGGGAGCGTTAGTGCCAGAAAAGTTGACAAGTATGGCTATAATAACATTTTTGTTGATGAGAAGGTTTCGTTGAGCGAGCGACAACTGAGAAACGTCAACAAACAGGTTTCAGAGGCAAAGCAACTACTTGGTATAACAAACAGATGCGATGCAAAAGTAATTATTACAGATCTAGACGAGAAACTGGCATCATATAATCCGCGTACAAATGTTTTGCTAATAAACACAAGGATGACATCAGACGAGAAAATTCGCGAACTACAAAAAATGTTTGCTTGTCCGAATGATACGCGCAGCACAATGCTGCATGAATTAATCCATTGGCAAGATGCGGAAGAATATAGAAATGCCGGAAACGCAATATCTGACTCCAGTTTTAAATCTGCTTATGTACAATATCGGTGTGAGGTTGGAAAGGCAAAATTATTAGAGGCTGGCATTGATATTGACAACATGGACGAAATTATGGATATTAGCGAGTATGCAGTTATAAAATGGTTTGACAACGATTATGATGAGGTATATACTGAATTTAGAACAAAGCAACTAATAGAGGGTTGATAAAAAATGAGAACAATCATACCACCAGAAATAAAAAGGCTTGTTGAAATACAGAAACCTTATATTATGCACACTCATGAAAAAGGGTGCTTTTTAAGCGATGATGCGCCAAAAGAGGCGGTAGAAGCGAGAAAGCAGTTTTTGAAGTGGATGGACGCTAACGGAAGATAAAGTCAAAACACAATACAGAAGCACGATGCAGATGCACCGTGCTTTTTCTATGCCAGAAAGGAGATATCATGAAAGTACTGATCCACGCGTGCCCACAGCGGATGCGGTATGTGAACGAGTTTCTGGCACCGTCCCTGATCGCCCAGGGAGCGGAGGTTGAGATCTGGAACGACAAGGAAGGCAAAGGCAACCTGAATGCCTGCATGGAGAGCTTCGCAGCACGCGAGGGCGACGGAGCGACCTGGCACATCCAGGACGACGTCCTTGTATGCAGGGACTTTGTAAAGCGCTGCGAGCAGTTTGACGGCATCGTGTACGGCTTCTGCAACGAACGGTTCACAGACGATGCTTCCAAGGTCGGAGCGGTCAGCGTTCATGACTCCTGGCACAGCTTCCAGTGCGTCCGGATCCCGGATGCCTACGCCAGGGATTGCGCCGAGTGGGTCCGGAGCGGCGCATGGAAGGAGAGCACGAACAGGGAACTTCCAATCCTCCATGAGCGGGGGATCGGAGACGACAGCTTCTTCCGGGAATTCCTGCTGGCCAGACACGGGACGGACACGGTGACAAACGCGAAACCGAACCTGGTGGAGCATGTGGACTACCTGATCGGCGGAAGCGTCCTGAGCTGGTACCGTGACTTCCGGCCGCGGGCCCATTACTGGGAGGACGAAGAACTGGTCACGGAGCTCAGAGCAAAACTCAACAGATGACAGAAACACAAAGCCGAGGCTGCGTGCTTTTTTCATACCTATTTTTGACCGGAATGTCGTAAAACTACCAAGGCAGGCGGAAGCAACCCGCGTTAACAAAGCGAAGCCGAGAGAGGAGAAACCCATATGAAACGCGAAGACATCACAAAACTCTTCCCAGATGCCACGAAAGAGCAGATCGACGAACTGATGAACATGAACGGCGCGGACATCAACGCCGCTAAGAGCGGGATCGATCAGATGAAGGCAAAGCACGCGGACGCGCTGAAGAAAGCACAGGACGACGCTGCGGCTCTGCAGAAGCAGCTGGATGACCTAACCGCGGCAAACACGCTGCGGGATCTGCGGGACAAGGTAGCGAAGGAGACCGGCGTTCCAGCCGACCTTCTGACCGGGGCAACCGAGGAAGAGTTCAAGAGCAGGGCGCAGGCCATACTCGAATTCAAGGGCAAAGAACCAAACAACCCGCCGTTCAGGGATGGCGGGGAGCCTTCCGGAGGATCCGGAGGCGGAAGTACCAGAGACCAGTTCAAGGACTGGTTCAACGGAACCATGAAATAAGAAAGGGGTAACAAACCATGGCAGAAGACATCAACAGAACCACAAGCATCGCGCTGCCGACCGAAGTCAGCAGCGAAATCCTGCAGAAAACCCAGCAGGAGTCCGCAATCATGCGTCTGGCGCGGCAGATCTCCCTGCCGGGCAACGGCGTCACCATCCCGGTGATCACCGGAGATCCCACCGCCGGCTGGGTCGATGAAACCGACCCGAAACCCGTCAGCAAAGCTCAGCTCGGCACCAAGGTCATGTCGGCCTATAAGCTCGCGGTCATCGAACCGTTCTCCAATGAGTTCAAGAGAGACGCGGCGGCCCTCTATGACGCGCTGGTTTCCAGACTGCCCGCCGTGCTCGGCCTGACCTTTGACCAAACCGTGCTCGGGGCTGTCAACAAACCCGGCAACAACTTCGACAACTTCGCAGGCTGCACCGCACAGAGCATTCTGAACGCGAACAACGGCACCTATCTGGGCCTGGTCGCGGCAGATGCGGACATCTCCGCACAGGGCGGTCTACTGAGCGGCTTCGCCCTCAGCGCACAGGCCCGCGGCCTGCTGCTGACGGCGGTGGACGGGCAGAGCCGGCCGCTGTTCCTCGCATCCGCGAACGACGGCACGGTCGACAAGCTGCTGGGCGTTCCCGCCTACTTCAACCGCGGCCTTTACAAAGCGGGTGCGGCAGCCGTCGGCACGGCAGCCGGGACGCCTGCCATCGTCGGCATTGCGGGCGACTGGACCAAGGCACTGTACGGCACCGTGGAAGGCGTGCAGATCAAGATCAGCGATCAGGCGACACTGACCTATACGGACAGCAACAGCCAGACGGTCACGCTGAACCTGTGGCAGCGCAACATGTTCGCCGTCATGGCGGAGATCGAGGTCGGCTTCCGCGCAGACACCGCCTGCTTCAACCTGCTGACCGGCGCAATCCCCACCTGATATGGTGAAGTTCATCAACAGACTGACCGG
>CAZBXX010000034.1:0-19899 GCA_964495965.1 uncultured Oscillospiraceae bacterium
GTTCCATTGTCAGAAGCCTGCCCCCGGGTGCCTGCTGGGAAGATACTTCCCGGAACCCTTCCCTTGCATAGAAGGCCAGAGCCTGCCGGTTGCTTTCGGCTACCTGCAGCCGGAGGCAGCTGCGCCCGCGGTAAAACTGGATGGCTCTGGCCAGAAGCTGGACACCGTAGCCCTGATTCCGGAAGCCTTCTTTCAGATACAGAAGGCTGACCCA
Source organism: uncultured Oscillospiraceae bacterium (assembly GCA_964495965.1). Taxonomy (GTDB): domain Bacteria; phylum Bacillota; class Clostridia; order Oscillospirales; family Oscillospiraceae; genus Limivicinus. The sequence continues at coordinate 215 of CAZBXX010000034.1, forward strand.
TCCGATGCCCTGGTCCGCTCCGCGTTCCGGATCCAGGTCAACAAGGCCGACCGGCTCTTCCTGCAGAAACATGCGCCTGACCGCAGCCGGCGCGGCTGCATGGTGCCGGCAGGCGGCATGATAGTAGGTTGCGGCGGAAAAGCCCTGCAGGTTTCCGTGTGCGCTCTGCCAGGCATCGGCATAGCAGCTCTCGTACCAGCTGCGGTCCCGGTGAGGGTCGAAGGGGGCGTCCCGCAGAGCGCCGTTGGTGTTCCAGCTGCTGCGCTCCGCTTCACCCAGATGGGAATCGTCGTTCAGAAATTCAACGGTAAACTCCCCGTTTTCCCAGCACAGCTTGGTGACAGCGGTATTCTTGCAGATGGGGAGATGTTCGGTGTCAGAGAGCGGAATTCCGGTAATCCCGGAAAGCATGCAGCGGATGGTGACCCCGTGGCTGACCACGGCAACGGTTCGCCCTTCGTTTTCAGCGGCAATCTGCCGCAGCTCCCGCAGGGCACGTTCCCGAACCTGCGGGAAGGTCTCGGCACCGGGGAGAATCCAGTTTTCCGAGTCATGCAGGAAGCGATCTGTCAGCTCCGGGTGATCATAACAGAGGTTACCGAAAAACTGCTGCTCCCATGGGCCGATATTCAGCTCCCGCAGCGCCTGCCGCCGCAGCACGGGAACGCCGCTTCCGGATGCCGCGGCTTCGGCAGTCAGCACGGCGCGGGATAAGTCGCTGGAATAGACGGCGTCCAGCGGAAGATCCGCAAAGCGGCGGCCGAGTGCGCTTGCCTGCCGACGGCCGAGATCTGTGACTTCGCCGTCCCAGAAGCCCTGCATCATCCGAAAGCGGTTACCCTCTGCCTGTGTATGTCGAATGAGGTAAATTTCTGTCATTCCCAAGCCTCCGATGCTTGACCGCAGGCGCAAGAACGCGTATAATAATACAACACGTTAAGTGATTACGCCCGGGAACTGTTCCCATTATATTCCCTTACGCTGCAGGAGACAAGTATCTTTTCTTTCGGAGGGCCCCGGCAAAATGGTCAGAGCGGCAGCCCTTGCGTCCGGCGACGGTGCCAGGCTTCAGGCAATTCTGGATGCGGTCTATTTTAATGAAATACCGAATTTCAGTCTGGAGGCGGTCATTTGCCCCCAGCGCGCCTGCTATGCCATGACACGGTCTCTGAATGCGGGTGTCCCTGCCTATGTGGTGGATCCGGAGCTGTTTCCGAACATGACCAGCCACAGCATTGCGGTTGCCAATAAGCTGAAGGATATGGACATTGAGCTGGTTATTCTTGCCGGTTACGATGTCCCGCTCGGGGTCATCCCCTATCAGTTCAAAAACCGGGTTATCGGCACCGTTCCGGCGCTGTATCCTGCTTTTCATGACAGCGAGGGAGACCCGGTGGCCCTGACCCTGGATTCCGGGCTCAAGGTCGCAGGGGCGACGGCGTATTTTTCGGACGGGGACGGCCGGGTCGGTGCGGTCATTCTGCAGCGCTCGCTGGAAGTGCTCCCGGAGGATACCGTGTCGACGCTTTCGGCGCGGCTGATGGAAGAGTGCGAATGGCCGCTTTTAAGTGAGGCGGTATCGCTGTTCTGCGCGGGGCGGCTCTCCGTGCGTGGCCGCAGGGTAGAGATCAAACCGGCCGCCGAAGCAGAATAGAACGCGCAAAGCGAAAATGAATAAGCAGAACCGATCGGGGCGGCCCGGAACTCTCTGTTCCGGGCCGCCCCGAAGAAATGCGCCGAAAGGTTCCTGTTAACCCGGAAGATGAAGGACCTGTGCCAGTTGCCCCGTATACTGCGAAAGCAGGTCACGGTAGGCAATCAGGTGATAATCCTGATTCAGATCCTGCAGGACGCGGTCCGGATTCCCGCCGGTCAGCAGACCAACCCCGAAGCAGATGCTGCCCAGCAGAATGGCCAGCACTACTACCGTAAGAATAATACGCCATCCGCTTCTCATACGGCGGTAACCTCCTTCATGCAGAATTGGCGGCCGAGCTGGCGGACCAGACGGATAAGCCCGCCCATTCCGCTGCCGATAACCCATACAAAGAGCCACAGGAACAGCAGACCCAGTGCCAGAGCCACCAGGGCGGCTCCCAGAAGCAGCAGCAGATCTGCCAGCATCGACAGGCCGCTGAAGGCGGAAACGGCAAGGGTGGCGCCCAGCGCAATGAGCGCGAGTGAAACACCCAGAAACAGCAGCGCCGGCACCAGCAGAAGGGCAAGCAGAGCCAGCGTCAGGGGAAGAGCCGGGATCAGGAAGAGAACCAGCTTCGGAACACTGCGTTCCTGTACAGGCGTTGCTTTTCCCGGGGCAGCTTCCGCCGAAACATCAGCTGCATGCGCATCGCCGTCGGGCGCTTTGCTTGCTTCCGGGTCATCGGTATGAAAGACCGGGGCGGCTTCGGCGGCTTCCTCTTCCGGCAGAAGTTCTTCATCACCGTCTTCAGAGAAAGAAGCTTCCGGTGAAGGCATGTCCGCTTCTGCGCTTTCCGGAACGACTTCAGCCCCGGCAGAGGCGGAATCATCCGGTGCGGGAGGCGCTTCTTCCGCTACCGTGACAGGCGCCGGAACCGGATCTGCCTGGGGAAGGACGTCTTCGGCTTCTTCCGGCAGAGCGGCATCGGCCGGGACGGCCTCCGCCTCCAGATCCCGCTTCCAGGAACTGATCAGCTCGTCGATGCTGTCAGTCTCCGTGAAGCTTTCGGGAGATTCCGCAGCGGCGGCGGGAAAATCGTCCTGGATGTCTTCCGCCGTATCGGCCACACCCGCATCTTCAAGGCGGAACTGCTGCGTGTCACTCAGCAGAACGGCACCGGGGGGTACCTGCGGTTTTGCTGCGGAAAAATCCTCCTGTTCAGCCAGACCGAGATCAATGAAGGAAATCTGATCGTCGTCCGCTTCGTCCAGGGTCTGGTCCGGGAAAAGATCGTCAAAGACCTTGTTGATGACCAGCACAAACTTTGGAACGGAACCGGCTTCCGTTTCCCCGCTGTCGCCTCTTACCTGAGAAGAAACGGAGAGCTTACGGTCCTTGGCGTCATAGGCGCGTGCAATAATAACGGCCTGCCGGGTCGGCGACATCAGGTGCTGAATCAGCCCCTGCTCATCTTCGGCAATGTCGAACATTCTCTCATACATGCTGAGCGCACGCTGCCGGTCCTCTTCATACATAAAGGTCAGCAGCTTGGAAAGCTCAGCCAGGAATTTCTGTCTGTTGATGGCGTCCACCTCCGCAATGCAGCCCGAAATCAGGGCAGAGGGGTCGGTAACTTCCCCCAAAATACCAGAAACGATACCATTTTTGCAAAAAAGTGCTTTAATATTATAGCCTTTAACGCTTAAGAGGTCAAGGAATTTCTTTTTTCGCCTTGACAGGCCGGAACGGCGGGCATACAATAACGGCATCCGGCTGATAAACGCCGTTGCCGTCGGAACACCGGGCGGCGGCCTCAGCAGGCAGAAATGCATGAAAAGAGAACGGAGAGCATCATGGCAAAAGATAAAAAAGTCGAACAGATTACCGATATGGAAACCGATTTTGCCCAGTGGTATACCGATATCTGCCGTAAGGCGGAACTGGTGGAATATGCCTCGGTAAAGGGCTTTACCATCCTGCGGCCCTACGGTTACGCCATCTGGGAGAATATGCAGCAGATCATGGACGGCGAATTCAAAAAAACCGGCCACGTCAATGTTGCCATGCCGGTTCTGATTCCGGAAAGCCTGCTGAAGAAGGAAGGCGAGCTCGTGAACGGCTTTGCCCCGGAAGTCGCCTGGGTCACGATGGGCGGCAGTGAACAGCTGGAGGAGCGCCTGGCTTTCCGGCCTACCTCCGAGACCATGTTCTGTGACCACTGGTCCCGGGTGTTGCATTCGTACCGGGAGCTTCCGATGCTGTACAACCAGTGGTGCTCCGTGATCCGCTGGGAGAAAACCACCCGCCCCTTCCTGCGCTCCCGCGAGTTCTGGTGGCAGGAGGGCCACACCATTCACGAGACCGCCGAAGAGGCGCAGGCCGAGACGGAGCAGCAGCTGAACTGCTATGCGGACTTCTTTGAGAAGGTCCTGGCGATTCCGGTGGTCAGGGGCCGCAAGACGGACAGAGAGAAGTTTGCCGGTGCCGAGGCCACCTATACTGTGGAATGCCTGATGAAGGATCACAAAACACTGCAGGGCGCAACCTCGCATTATTTTGGCGACAAATTCTCCCGCGCCTATGACGTGACGTTCACCGGCCGGGACAACAAACTGCAGTATCCGTTCCAGACCTCCTGGGGATCCACCACCAGGATGATCGGCGCGGTCATTATGGCCCATGGCGACAATAACGGGCTGGTGCTCCCGCCGAAAATTGCTCCCGTTCAGGTTGTGGTGGTTCCCATTGCCGCCCACAAGCCCGGCGTCACCGAAAAGGCGCAGGAAGTGCTGGGCAGGCTGAAAGACATGGGCATCCGGGCACAGGCGGATTTCTCGGACAACAGCATGGGCTGGAAGTGCGCCCAGCATGAGATGAAGGGCGTGCCTCTCCGGCTTGAGCTGGGTCCCCGCGACATTGAGAACGGATCCTGTGTGGTGGTACGCCGCGACAACGGAGAAAAGAGTTCCGTTTCTCTGGACGCGCTTCAAACGGCCATCCCGGCCCTTCTGGATGCAGTCCAGCAGGGGCTTTACGATGCGGCAAAGAAGAACCTGGATGAACATATCTACCCTGCACACAGCATCGAAGAGGCGAAACAGCTGCAGGCGGAACACGGCGGTTTTATCAAAACCATGTGGTGCGGTGACGAAGCCTGTGAGATCAAGATGAAGGAAGAGGGCGGCATGTCCTCACGCTGCATCCCCTTCCGGCAGGAACAGCTCTCCGAAACCTGCGCCTGCTGCGGCAGACCTGCAAAGAAGATGGTCTACTGGGGTGTGGCGTACTGAAGCGCCCCGCCGGCCTTCTGCGGGCCGTATGACAGGATAATCGCCCGGGAGAAGTCCGGGCAGACAAAAGTCTCCACCACGGCAGGAAGATCATGGTGGAGACTTTTCTTTTTCGGCAGATTCCGCTGCGGACCCGTTCAGTCCGCCAGATCGACATCCCGGGTGATGAAGACCCGGTAATCCGGATAGAGTGCGGCAACTTCCCTTTGAAGCGTTTCAACGGCTTCCCCCGGATCCACATCAAAGCTGGTTACCACATCGAAGCGGAGGTCTTTTGCCTCTTCGTCAACATGAAAGCCGTGAATCTGCAGCGCCCAGTCGTGTGAGAGCACGGTTTCCTGAATGGCGTTTCGCATTTTCGCAACCGCGTCATTGCCCGTGTTATAGGAATACACACCCACCCCGGTCAGAATGACGCCGGTTTCCTGATAAACCCTGGCCTGAACCCTGCGGGTGAGGCGGTCCACTTTGTCCACGGTCATGGTGTCGGGAAGCTCCAGATGCACGGAGGCATAGTTCCGGTCGGGACCGTAGTTGTCCAGAAACAGATCGTAGGCGCCGCGGACTTCCGGCTCCTCGGTCAGAATGGAACGGATCTTCCGGGTCAGCTCGGCATCGGCGCGGTGGCCGATGATGTCATCGAGAGTCTCGGTGATCATCTCAATGCCCGAGCGGATGATAAAGGCTGAAATGACAACGCCGACCCAGGCTTCCAGAGAAAGCCCGAAGAGCAGGTAAATGACGGCTGAAGCGAGGACCGATGCGGAAAGAACGGCATCGAAGCGGGCGTCTTTACCCGAGGCAATCAAAGCCCCGGAATTTACCTTTTTCCCCTGCGCCACCACGTAGCTTCCCAGCAGGAGCTTGACCGCAACAGCGGCGGCGAGAATGATCAGCGAAACAGCGGAATAGTCTGCGGCCTCCGGATGAATGATCTTCTTCACGGATTCCACCAGAGAGGTGATGCCTGCATACAGCACAATTGCCGCCACAATCATTGCACTGAGATACTCTGTCCGGCCGTGACCCAGCGGGTGCTTTTTGTCCGGCCGGCGGTTGGCAAGCTTGGTTCCGATAATGGTGATGACGGACGAAAGCGCGTCCGACAGATTGTTGACCGCATCCAGTGTTACGGCAATCGAATTTGAGATCAGGCCCACGGCGGCCTTGAAGCCGGCAAGAAAAAGATTGGCAACGATGCCGACCACACTGGTCCGGACGATCAACCGGTCCCGGCTGATGAGTTCATCCAAAGAAAACACTCCCTTTTGATTGTAGTATGATGGATTGCGGTCAGACAGCCTGCTTTCTGTGGGAAAGCGGCGGCCTGTGAGAAAATTCTTGTGTTTTTCTGCGGATTGCGGTATGCTTGGATGCACATAATTCGGCATTCTGCGGAAAGGAACCACAATATGAGCAAACTGACTCTGGCGCGAGCCAAGGAAATTCTTCCCAAACACACCACAGAGGCGCATCTCTTCGTCCATGCGACCTGCGTCAGTGCCGCCATGGGTGCCATGGCGGACTACTTCGGTGAAGACCGGGATCACTGGGAAGCCATCGGCTGGCTGCATGACGTGGATTATGAACAGTATCCGTCCACAGAAGAGCACTGCCACCACGTCCGTGAGTTTCTGGAGCCCGAAGGGGTGGAGGAGGCGGATATCCGCAGTATCATCTCCCACGGATACGGCATCACAACGGACGAAGTGAAGCCGGAGAGCAATCTGGAAAAGAGCCTCTTTACCGTGGACGAACTTACCGGAATCGTCCATGCCTATGCCCTGATGCGGCCGGAGAAAATGGAGGGCATGAGCGTCAAAAGCTTTAAGAAGAAGTTCAAGGACCTGAAATTCGCTGCCAAGTGCAACCGGGAAGTTATCAACCGCGGCTTTGAAATGCTGGGGCTGGACCCTGCCGTTGTGATGCAGTGCTGCATCGACGGCATGACCGCCCATCAGAGTGAACTCGGATTCTGAACGGCAATCCTGTTCCGTGGCTTTTCTGCGCGCACGGCACAGGCACCTTCCGGCACCGAAAACAGACAGCTGCTCCGCTTCCCCGGAAGCGCGGGCGGCTGTTTCTTCTGTAAACGGGACCTTTCATCATTATAGCCGAACGGGGCCGGAAAGGCAACTGCTTTCTGGCCGTATGCTGCCGGCGTCCATTCCTCACCGGAGAAGAAAAAACATTGAAGCAGGCATCAATCTATGATACAATATCAATTAAACAGGATATTTACACTTTTTTGACGGTTTGGAACGGCAGGCGCAGGAAGCTGGACCCGGAAAAGGGGGGTGTGGGAAGCTGAAGCAGATACAAAAGGCACTGGCAGGGCTGCTGGTGCTGGCTCTGTTTATGACGGGCTTCGGCGGCCTGTTCCCGCATCCCGCAGCAGAGGCGCTTCAGCCGGAGGCGTTCCTGGATGCTTCCTACCAGGGAGACCGGGCGAGTGCCGGCGATCGCGTAAAACTGGATCTCAGTGGTCTGGAAATGGGCTATGTGGGGGTGTCTGCCTGGTCAGACAAGCGGCTGAAGTTTCAGGTGATAAAGGGAGAAGATACGTATAACTACAATCTGAGCGGCGACGGCACGCCATCGGTTTTTCCCCTGCAGTGCGGGAACGGAAGCTACCGTTTCCGGGTGATGGAAAATATTGTGGACAAAAAATATTCCGAACTCCGGTCCCAAACCTGTGAGGTGAAACTCCTGGATGAGTTTCAACCCTTTCTGAGGCCCAGCGATTATGTGAGTTACAGCAGCAGCTCAGAGTGTGTCAAAAAGGCGGCGGAGTTTGCCCGTGACGCCGCAACAGAAGCGGAGTTCATCAAGGCCGTCTATGACTATATCAGCAGAGGCGTGAGGTACGACAAGAAAAAGGCTGCCGAGGTCAAAAGCGGATATCTCCCTGTGCCGGACGAGACCATGAAAACCGGAAGGGGAATCTGTTTTGATTACGCGGCGCTGGCGGCATCCATGCTGCGCAGCCAGGGCGTCCCGACCAAGATGATCTTCGGCTATGTTGCCCCAAAGGATCTGTATCATGCATGGAATATGTTTTATACGAAGGAAGCAGGCTGGGTCGCCGTGAAATTTGAGGTCAGCGCGGACAGCTGGAACCGGCTGGATCTGACCTTTATTGCAAACGGCGCCAACGCCGCATTTGTCGGGGACGGCACCAATTACGCGGATGTCTATTGTTATTGAGGGCGGTGAAGGAATGAGCAAGAAAAAGAAACTGGACGATCTCGGCGTCAGCGCTTTCTGTGAGAGCATGGCAATGATGGTGCAGGCGGGAATCCAGACCGATGAAGCCATCTCCCTGCTGCAGAGCGACCGGACGCATACGGGCGGCATTCTGGAAGAAGGTCTCCGGGTCATGAAGGCGCAGGCGGACGAAGGCGCCGGCCTTGCCGCCGCCATGAAGGAGAGCGGCATTTTCCCGGACTATGCCCTGCAGATGGTGGCGGCAGGAGAGAGCTCCGGCCGGCTGGAGGATATTCTGTTCCGGCTCGCTGCCTATTATGCCGATCAGAAGACCATTTCGGAAAAGCTGCGCAGCGCCGTGACCTATCCCGCGGCCATGCTGGTGCTGATCATCGCGGTGCTCGCCGTGATGCTGGTGATGGTGCTGCCGGCCTTTACCGATGTCTATAACAACCTGACCGGCAGCCTCGCGGTGTCCAGCTACGGCTATGTGCGCTGGGCCTACGGCTTCTGCTGGTTTGCCCTGATCCTGATGCTTCTGCTGGCAGCAGGGCTGATTACGGGCCTTCTGCTGTGGAACAGCGGAAAACGGGAGACCGTGGAAGCTTTTCTGCGGAAGAACCGTCTTTGTGCGGACATTCTGGAGAGCATGGGGATGTTCCGCTTCACTTCCGCACTGGAGACCTTTCTCGCAAGCGGCGAGATGCAGGACGATGCGGTGCTGAAAAGCCTGCCCATGACGGCCTGCGCACCAGTGGAGGAGAAACTGAACCGCTGTGTGCAGCGCATGAAGGAAGGCCACAGCATTGCGCAGGCTGCCTATGACGAGGACCTGTTTGAACCGGTGTACGGCCGGATGCTGCTGGCCGGAGAGCGCAGCGGTAACATGGAGCATGTGCTGGGCCGGCTGACAAGGCTGCTGGAGGAGAACTGCGGCAATCTGGTGGAACGGCTGGTCGGCATTGTGGATCCGCTGCTGTCCGGTGTGCTGATGTTTACGGTGGGCCTTTCGCTGCTGAGCGTGATGCTGCCCCTCATCGGCATGATGAATGCCATCGGGTGACAGGGCATGTATTCGGACAGGGTTGAGAAAAAGGGACCGGTATGGTTCGCCGTGCTGGCGCTTCTGCTTACGGTTGCGGTTGTGCTGCTGCTGTTCTTCGCGCAGCATCCCGCCCGGACGCTGGAAGCGGGCGGCAGCGAGGCCATCCGCGCGGCGGTGCAGCGCAGCGCGCTGCAGTGTTATGCGGTGGAAGGGGTCTACCCCAGTGACCTTGACTATCTGGAGGAGAATTACGGTCTGCAGGTGAACCATGAGGATTACTATGTGACCTATGAGGCTTTTGCTTCCAACATGCCGCCGACCGTACGGGTTGTCCGGCGGAAGTAGAAGCGCTGCGATGCGGCCCGCAGAGCAACGAAGACGATTCGGAAGGAGGAGGGAACCGTGAGAAGAGAGAACAGTTCTCCCATAGGGCTTACCGCCATTGGGATAGCCGCGCTGTTTCTGGCAGGATTCTTCCTTCTGGTGGTGTTTGGCGCGCAAAGTTACCGGGACACCGTCCGGGTGCAGAATGAAAACATGCAGAGCCGCGCTCTGCTGCAGAGCCTTTCCACCGCGGTGCATGCCTGCGATGCGCGTGACGCGGTTTCCGTGACAGAGGATGCGGTGTACGGTCAGGTGCTGAACCTGGAAGACGGTGACAGCGGGTACGCCCTGCGCTTTTATCTGGCAGATGGTGCGCTGGTGCAGGAATACAGCCCGCTGGAAGCGCCGCTGATGCCGGAGTCGGCGCAGCCTCTGGGGGAGACCGGCTCCTTTGAGGCCGCCCGGGACGGCAGCCTGCTGCGCCTGCATACGGATGCCGGCACGGTGCTGCTGCATCTGAGAAGCGGGGAGGAGACGCCATGAAGCGAAACCACGCCGTTACGGCCTTCTATCTGGAAACGCTGCTGCTGATCGTTGTGTTTCTCGGGATCATCCTTGTACTGACACAGGTTTTCGGTCTGGCGCGGATCCAGAGCGCCTCTGCCCGGCAGCTGACGGAGGCGGTGACGCTGGCGGAGAATGCGGCGGAAGCCGTTTCCTGCAGCGCCAGCCCGGAGGCGCTGCTTGAGCTGCTGAATGAACAGAACAATGCAGTCCTGCTGCCGGACGGAAACGGGGTAACGGCCCGCTACCGCGAAGGGCTGCAGCCGGATGCCGCAGGCAGTTACCGGGTTGAAGTTTCCTGGGAGCCGGATGAGCCCGGAACGCTTTCTTACGGGGGCCTGGTGCGCAGTACCATCTGTGTGCGCTTCGGTGAAGCGGCCCGGGAAGTCTACCGCCTGGAAACCGCAGCATGGAAGGAGGCGGGGGCATGAAGCAGATCCCGATTAAACTGGGCCCGTTGGCGCTGCTGCTGACGGTGATCAGTATCTGCCTGACCACGCTTGCGGTTCTGGCGTTTTCCACGGCCCGTGCCGACCTTCGCCTTGCGGAAAAAAGTGCCGAAACGCTGCGCGAGCGCTATGCGCTGGAGGCAAAGGGACAGGAATTTCTGCAGGAACTCCGTGACGCAGACCCGGCAGATTACAGTCTGATGGGTCTGGAACGGGACCGGAACGGCATCTGGCGCACGGAAATCCGGGAAGGCGATGTGGTGCTGAACATCGGTGTCCGGACTTCCTCGGACGGAGACCTGCGGGTGCTGTCCTGGCGGATGGAGAAAGAATGGGCTGAGGATGAAAGCCTCGGCGAACTTTGGGACGGGGGGTTTTAAGCCATGACCATACCCGAAATTCTGCAGAAAGCCATCCTTATGGATGCGGCGGATGTTTTTCTGGTTGCCGGCCTGCCGGTCACGTTCAAGTGCGGCGGGCACCAGTGCCGGGAGCCGGGGGATTTTCTGCGGCCGGACGGTATCCGTACGCTGGTGGATGAGATCTACGCCATGAGCGGGCGCGAGCGCCTGAACCTGGAGCGCGGTATGGACGACGACTTTTCTTTTGCCGTCCCGCAGCTTGGCCGCTTCCGCGTCAATGTGTTCCGGCAGCGCGGGTCGCTGGCAGCCGTTATCCGCGTCATCCGCTTTGGCCTTCCGGATCCCGGGAAGCTCGGCATTCCGGAGAGTGTTCTTTCACTGGCGGATAACAAGAAAGGCCTGGTGCTGATTACAGGCTCTGCCGGGACAGGAAAGTCCACCACCCTTGCCTGCATGATTGACCGTATCAACCGCAGCCGGGACTGCCATATTATCACCATGGAAGATCCCATTGAGTTTATTCACCGGCACGACAAGGCCATTGTGACCCAGCGGGAAATCTCCATCGACACGCCGGGTTATCTGGAATCGCTGAGGTCGGCTCTGCGAGAAAGCCCGGATGTGATTCTTCTGGGCGAGATGCGGGACTATGATACCATTTCCGCCGCCATGACGGCTGCGGAAACCGGCGTGCTGCTCTTAAGCACGCTGCACACCAGCAGTGCGGCGAATACCATCAACCGCATTCTGGATGTGTTTCCGGCAAATCAGCAGAAGCAGGTCAAGATTCAGCTGGCGCAGATTCTGAAGGGTGTGGTCTGCCAGCAGCTGGTGCCCTCCGTGGACGGCGGACAGATTGCGGTGTTTGAAATTATGAAAACCACAACCGCCATCCAGAACATGATCCGCGAGGATAAGCTCCACCAGCTGGAATCGGCCATGCAGGCCGGGGCTACAGACGGCATGTGCACCATGGATGCAAGTCTCCTGAAGCTCTTCCGGGAAAAGAGAATCACCCGGGACACTGCGCTGCTGTCCTGCGTAAACTATGAGAATATGGTGAAGCGCCTGAACGGCTGACGGTCAGAACGGGAGAAGACCATGAGAATGACAGAATCAAAACCGGATGTGCTGTATGTGCGGATGCTGGGCGGTTTCTCGGTGCGCTGGAACGGCAAACTGATTGCCGGAGGCTCTAAAGCGAGCGGGTCACAGCTTACCAGTCTTTTGCAGATCCTCATCCACAACCGTAAACACGGCGTGACCCGGGACCGGCTGGAAGAGCTGCTGTTTGAAGACCGGGACATGAGCAATGTCCACCATGCGCTGCAGAGCGTCATTTACAACACCAAAAGGAAGCTGGAGAAGGCCGGCCTGCCGGCAGCGGACTGCATCCGGCAGCGGAAGGGCGTCTTCTTCTGGACCGATGCCGTACCACTGATGGAGGATGCCGGGGAATTTGAGCGGCTCTTCCGGGAGGCAGATGCCGCCGAAGACCCGGACGAGCGGCTGGCGCTGTACGAAGAGGCCGCACACTGGTATTCAGGAGAGTTTCTGCCCAGTGAGACGGCGGCCATCTGGGTTGCCCAGGAAGCGCGAAGACTGAAGGGGCTTTTCTGCGCCTGTATGGAACGGGCGTCTGAGCGGCTGCGGGAAAACCAGGATTACTTCCAGATGGAAGAGCTGGGGCTGCATGCCGCCAGGGTGGACCCGCTTTCCGACTGGGAGACCGTGACCATGGAGGCGCTGGTATCGCTGGGGCGTTACGAGGAAGCCCGCAAGCTCTATGACGATACGGTTCAGTTTTACTTCAATGAACAGGGACTGCGGCCGTCCCGGCGGATGCTGGAGCAGCTGGAACGCCTGGGCGCCGGGATGCAGCATCAGCATGAGGCGCTGGATATCATTCAGGCGGAGCTCTCGGGTCAGGGTGACGATTTCCCGGGTGGTTATATCTGCAGTTACCCGATCTTTACCGGCATCTACCGCATGGTGGAGCGCATGCTGGAGCGCGGCGGGCAGTCCGTGTACCTGATGCTGTGCACGGTCATTGACAGCAAGGGGAATCCCCTGCGCGAAGGCCCCATGCTGGAGGAACTGAGCACCCGCATGGGCGACGCGATCCGCCGGTCCATCCGCCGGGGTGATGCGATGTGCCAGTACGGGAAGGGACAGTACCTTGCACTGCTGGTCAACACCACCCGCGAAAACTGCGGCATTGTCCAGAAGCGCATCAACCAGCGCTTCATCCTCGGCCGCCAGCGGACCCGTATTGAGTACTATGTCAATTCTGTCTTCTGGACACCGCCGCAGATAGAACTGACCGATGCAGGCATGAGGCGGTAACCGGTATGAAGGAAGAAAGAACGCAACATTATATCGGGGCTCCGAACGGCGTGGTGCTTTGTATCCGGAGACTGGAAGAAGGAGAACCGGAAGGCGAATTCTACCACAGCTACAGCCACAGGCCGGTTCCGTTCCGGAGCGTTGGCCAGATGGTAAAGCGGATGGAGCAGCTCTATGACTGGCTGCGCTTCCCCTACCCCGGCACAAACAGCCGCAGCTTCGGAGAAGAGAAGAAGCTGGAACGGCAGACAGAAGAAAGGATCAAAACCATGACTGACGAAGAACTGCTCTCCAAACACGGCGATATCGGCACCTTTATTGTCCGGGTGCAGCACCGGCAGAACAGCAGCTGGCAGGGGCGTATTACCTGGATGGAAGAGGACCGGACTCTGCAGTTCCGGTCTGTGTGGGAGATGATCAAGCTCATTGAGAGCGCGGTCGACCGTGTAAGCAGCCCGGAGGAGAATGAAGAAATCAACTGGTTCGAGGAAGTGCGCCCGGAGTAAGCCATTCCGGCCGGAAACCGATACGGGAGGAACAATCCATGCTGACCCTTGAAAAACTGAAAGAATTCGGCGCCGACACTGCGGAAGGAATGGGGCGCTGCATGAACAACGAGGCCTTCTACCTGCGCATGGTCAACATGGCGCTGGATGATGGCGTGTTCGAGCGCATGCGCACGGCAGTGGAGGACGGCTCTGTGAAGGAAATTTTTGAGGCCGCCCATGCCATGAAAGGCATGCTGGGGAATCTTTCCCTGACTCCGCTGGTGATGCTCTCGTCTGAGATGACGGAGCTTGCCCGCGCCGGGAAGGAGGCGGACTATGCCGCACTTTGGGACGAAATCCGGACTCAGAGAGAAAAACTTCTCCGGCTGCGGGATGAAGCCTGAACAGACAGACGGATATACGAAGGCAGGAGCCGGCGAAAGAAGAAATTACCAGCAGGAGCTGGACCGGATTCTGGAACGGCAGAACGGAGAGCACCCCCGGCTGCTGTTGCACAGCTGCTGCGGGCCCTGCTCCAGTTCTGTGCTGGAGTACCTGACGCAGTTCTTCGCGGTAACGGTATTCTGGTATAACCCGAACATCTATCCGCAGGCGGAGTTCGACAGGCGCCTTCTCGCCCAGCAGGAACTGCTGCGGAAAATGGAGCTGGGAGACCGCGTAAAACTCGTCATGCTTCCCCGTGACAGCGATCCCTGGTATTTAGCGGTGCAGGGCCTTGAACAGGCGCCGGAAGGCGGCGAAAGATGCACCGAGTGCTTCCGCCTGCGTCTGCGGAAAGCTGCTGAATATGCCGCCCGGGAGGGCTATGACTGGTACTGCAGCACGCTGACGCTCTCACGGCATAAGGACCCTGTGCGCATCAACGCCCTGGGAGAGCAGTATGCCGGCGAATTCGGTGTCCGCTGGCTGCCCTCCGAGTTCAAAAAGCGCGGGCGGGAACTGCGTTCCCAGCAGCTCTGCGCACAGTACGGCATCTACCGGCAGGATTACTGCGGGTGTGAATATTCTCTTGCAGCATCACAAAACAGAAAGAAATCTGAGGTGTGACATGAAAGTCAGAAAAGCCATCATCCCTGCGGCGGGGCTGGGCACGCGCCTGCTCCCGAACACCAAGAGCATCCCGAAGGAGATGCTGCCCCTTGTGGACAAGCCGGTTCTGCAGTACATTGTGGAAGAGGCAGTTGCCGCCGGCGTGGAACAGATCCTGATCATTACCAACCGCGGCAAATCCCCCATCGAAGACTATTTTGACTATTCTCCCGATTTGGAAGAGCGGCTGATGAAAGACGGCAAGGTGAAGGAAGCCCATCTGGTCCGCGAGGTGGCGGACATGGCGGACGTGCTTTTCCTGCGGCAGAAGGAAACCAAGGGCCTTGGCCATGCAGTCTGGCGCGCCAAGAGCTTTGTAGGCGATGAGCCTTTTGCCGTACTGCTGGGCGACGATATCATGCTCGGCGAAAAACCGGTCCTCAAACAGCTGGTCGAAGCTTCGGAAGCGAACAGCTGCAGCTCCGTCGCCATCCACGAGGTTCCCGATGAGCTCATCGTCAAGTATTCCTCCGTTCTGCTGGAGGAGAAGCTCTCCGACCGTGTCTACCGCATCGCCGACATGAACGAAAAGCCTACCCTGAAGGAGAAGTTTTCAAACTACGCGATCCTCGGCCGTTACGTCCTGACGCCTGCGATCTTCGACATTCTCGAAAAAACCGCACCCGGCCGTAATAACGAGATCCAGCTTACCGACGGCATGAAGGAGCTGGTCCGCTACGAGCCCATGTGCGGCGTTGACTTCGAAGGCCGCCGCTACGACACCGGGAACCTGAAGGGCTATCTGGAGGCCATCATCGATTTCGCCCTCCGGAACGAGGAAGCCGGGGACTGGCTGCGCGAGTTCCTCATCCGGAAGGCGGATGAGCTGAAAGGCTGAAAACAGAACGGCTGAACACAGCGGCAGGAACCGATTCCTGCCGCTGTGTGCTGTGTAAAAATCTGCCGTTGTGTAAAAATGAAAAGGGACTGTCTCAAAACACCCTGTCATTGCGCACCGGTGCTCACACCGGTGCGGCAATCCGTGTCTGAATGGCAATTCATGTACCGGATGATCACACCAGTCTGAGGACCGGTTCCTCATCATAACAGGGTTTGATGTCTTGAGACAGCCCTTTTTTGTTTTGCCGGATGGGTTTACCCGTCAATTGCGTTAAGGAAGATCTGCTGCATCTGTTCCGCGTCCGGGGAGAGGAAGAGCCCCGCATATTTTCCCTTTGCCACGGCGATTCCGCGGCGGGCGATTTCGCTCTCCTCCGGCAGATATGCCGCATAGGAGTCGGCCTTCACCTGAATCCGCTCCCTCGCTTTTGCAAGCATTTCCTGTGCGGCGGCTTCGTCCTCCAGTTCCATCAGCCAGATCTCCTCCGCCTTCAGGTTGTTGGCGCAGAGATAGAAGCGCCCGTCCAGATAGTCCCCGGGCTGCAGACCCAGATAACTGGCAATGGTGCGTTCATTCAGCTCCAGCATTTCCGGACAGGAGAGCCGGTCACAGATCTGCGTGTAGATCTCATCCAGCAGCGTTACGGGGCGAGGCGGCTCTTCTATGGGGGGCGGAGCTTCCCCGAGCGTCAGGGCGCCTTCCACGGGTTCATTGGTTACGCCGTCATACTCCACATAGTCCTTTTCGGGGAAATTGATGTAGTTGCTGCCGTTCAGGAGTTCCCGGTACCAGATTGGTGAAACCGAAGGCTTCAGGTGCGTGTCGTTATAGCTGTAGTCGGCGCGCATCTGGCCCCGGTCATCCTTGAAGTAGCTGTCCAGCTCGATGTAGCAGTAGTCATAGGCCTCGGCGTTTTCCCGCAGCCAGTCATTAACCGCATCCACCTCGTCCTGGTTGAAGATATCCATGTTGACCCGAATCGGCATGATGGACTGAATGAAGATTTCGAGTTCGGGTTTGGTTTCCCGGGCCAGCGTCAGGAATTCCGCAATCGCTTCCGTGGTGGGGCCGGGATCGGTCCGGGCGAGGTCGTTGCAGCCCAGGGAAACAATCAGCTTTGTGGGGTTTTCAGCTTCCAGCAGTTCCGGCAGGGTCGCATAGTTTCCTTTATAAATCAGGTGCTTGCGGACCTGGTGAGCGACTTCCTCATAGCTCAGCATAGCGTTGCTGGCAATGGTGGTGTTCCGGAGCTTTCCGTTGTTGAGACAGTAATAGCTCAGAATTCCGTTGACCGAGTCGCCCAGGTAGTAGGCGCCGTCAAAGAAGGCCTCGGTGAGCTCTTTCGGCTGGGCGTAATAATTGGGCGGCCGCCGTTCCTCCTCCACCTTTTCGCGCAGCGGCTCCGGATCCATGGAGAGGAAGGCGAGATTGTTATCGTGGAGGAAATTGTCCACACTGTACTCAATCAGGATCTCATCAATGTCTTCTTCCACCAGCAGTTCTGTCAGCGGCAGTTTGTAGTAGCGCAGATCCACCAGGATAACCTTGTCATACAGATCGGCCAGAAAGCAGCCCAGCGAGTTGGAATAGGAGTCCCGGATGACCAGAAGGTTCCGCCCCTCCCCGCCGACGCCGGCAAGATTCTCTATGCGCACCAGAGAGTGGTTTCCGTCCAGAAATACCGTGTATTTGTCCAGTTCTTCCAGCCGGTTCAGATAGAAAACACTGCTGTTTACGCTGCCGGTCTCGTTGCTGACCTGGAGCGGGCTTCCGGAAAGCCACAGATCCAGGCTGTCCGCCGGCGTCAGCCACAGGCCGGAAGCGGAATAGGCGGAGCCGTAAAAGGGCTCATAACGCTGAAGGGTATAGGTTTCGCGTGCAGGAGCGGGAAGCCCGACCGCCCGCCGGTATGCGCAGGCCGCCTGAAAGGCGCCTTCGCTGGTCCAGTGGTGATCGGTCCGGTAGTATAGCTGTCCGGGATCCGCGCTTGTCCGGAAGACGGAGTACAGATCGACATGCCCGGTTTCGGCCCGGTCATAGGCATAGGAAATGACCTCCAGGTCCGGATAGTCGGGATCGTCCAGCAGCACGGAGCCGGAAGAAGGCACCAGCATCAGCGTGAGCGGGATCCCGGCATCGGTTGAGGCAAGATCTCGGGCAAAGGCGTTGATGGAAGCCAGATTCGCATCCAGCGTCCCGGAGTCCACCTCCGTGGGCTTCGCGAAAAGCCGCCCCCCGGTCGCCGGGAAGTAGTCCCGGGTTGCCTGCCTGCCGGAAAGCAGATCAAAGTACGCCTGGATCCCCACAAACAGCTCCCTGCCCGGGAAATGGTCGGCCACATAGCTGCTCAGCTGCTCTGTCAGTGCGCCGCTGAGCAGATTCTCCGTGTTCAGCACCGGAGCCTCAGCCAGGTAGCGCTTCTCCCGCTCGGAAAAATCCTTCTCCGGCAGCAGGAAAAACAGCACCGGCACGGCGAAAACAGCCAGGCAGAAGAGCAGAATCATGATGCGGTTGTGAAGCTTCTTTTTCACGTTGGCAGCATCCTAAAATCTGAAATAAATGAAGGGATTATAGCTCTGGCTGACCAGACTTGCGGTACACAGAACGAAGAGCACAGCCAGAAACAAAATTTCTGTCCAGGCAAAGGAACCTCTCCGCAGTGCCCGGAGTGCTTTCCGGGGCAGTTCACCTGCCGCAATGCAGGCGACCAGAACGGTGGGGATATAGGCGGCGGCAAAGCGCAGTGTTCCTGCCGGATCAGGTCTGGCGGAGAAGAGGCGTCCTGCAAAGGCCTGCCATAGCGCAAAGTCCGTATGGTAGAAGATTCCCCAGCCGAAGGCCACAATGAACAGTGTCAGCAGCTGCTGCAGAAATCCGGGCAGTCGGGCCGTCAGTCTGCCGAGGATAAACTTCTCAAGAATCAGCAGAACGGCATAATACAGGCCCCACAGAATGAAGTTGGCGGAAGCACCGTGCCAGAGTCCGGTCAGTGCCCAGACAATCAGCAGGTTCAGAATCTGCCGGGCAGGGCCCTTCCGGTTCCCGCCCAGCGGGATGTAAACATATTCCCGAAACCAGGAGGACAGCGACATGTGCCAGCGCCGCCAGAACTCCGTGACGCTGCGGGACACATAGGGGTGGTCAAAGTTCTCCTTAAAATGGAAGCCGAGCATCCGCCCCAGCCCGATGGCCATGTCGCTGTAGCCGGAAAAATCAAAATAAATCTGCAGGGTATAGGCTACCATCCCTGCCCAGGCGGAGAGCGTACCGGTCTCCGTAAGAAGCATGCGGTCTGTCAGCGCACCCATCTGGTTTGCAATCAGCACTTTTTTTGCCAGACCGTAGATAAAGCGGACAATACCGTCGGCAAAGGCCTTTCGGGTCTCCTTTCGGCTCTGGAGCTCCGCGGCGATGTCACGGTAGCGGACAATCGGGCCGGCAATCAGCTGCGGAAAGAGGGATACATAGGTGCCGAACAGCAGCGGGTTCCGCTGTGTTTGCACCTGTCCGCGGTAAACATCGATGACGTAGCTCATGCTCTGGAAGATGTAAAAGGAAATGCCGATGGGCAGTATTACTTCCGGAACGGTCAGGTGGCTGCCGGTCAGCCGGCTCAGGATTTTCAGAAAGAAGCCGGCGTACTTAAAATACCCCAGGACCGCAAGGTTCAGGATGATGGCCGCTCCCAGCGCAAGCTTCCGCGCACGGGATTCTGCCGGAAAGCGGACAACCAGCAGCCCCGCCAGGTAGTTGACAAGAATCACGGCCAGCATCAGCAGCACGTATACCGGCTCACCCCATGCGTAAAACAGAAGGCTGAAGAGAAACAGTTCCGCATTGCGCCAGGCAGCCGGACTCAGCTTTGTCACCAGCAGAACCGCCGGCAGGAAGAAAAACATCCTCTATAAGTGTATGACGCCGCGGCGTCGGCGGAAGAGAGGTTGTTTTCGATGCTCAAGTATACCGTCAAGCGCGTGCTGCTGGCCGTGGTCACCGTGTTCATCATCTCGGCGATCACGT
>CAZBXX010000035.1:0-19849 GCA_964495965.1 uncultured Oscillospiraceae bacterium
AAATACTGTCCCAAAAACCTCCCATGCATCAAGCCAAAGATCACGCGCTATGTTCATGCAGCGTGTTATTTTGGACTTGATACCCGCCCTTTGTTTCCACATTCCCGGGTGGGAGAGCGACTCACTATGCCAAAGTATTCTGTTTAAAAGATGGATGCTGTATCGCACCCGCATGTCGGTTGACTTTTCCTCTGTTTCCCATTACAATAGCGCGGAAAGAACACCTTCGTGGGAGGCACAATCGCGTGAACAAGAGAAAGCAGCAGGCCATTGAAACCAAGCAGAAGCTTCTGGATGCCGCGGACGCGCTGGTAACGGAAAAAGGCTTTGACGCCATGTCGGTGGACGACATCGTCGCCGCGTGCGGCGTGGCCAAGGGGACCTTCTATCATTATTTCGAATCCAAAGCCGATCTGCTGGTCTATCTGACCCGTGCGCCTTATGATGAGCTGAAGCGGAAGTTTGCCGCCACGGAAGGGAAGCCCTATCTGGATCGCCTTCGCGCTTTCATGCGGGAGTGGTTCCGGATGGTGGAAAAGTACAATCTTCATTTCACAGTCCTGCACAACCGCAGCACTCTGCTCCAGGGTACGCCGCAGACCCGCAGTCAGTCCCAGATCGATCAGGGCCGCGCCATGCTGCTGCACTGTCTGAAGGGTGCGGCGGAGAGCGGCGAGCTTCTCCCGGACACCCCGGTGGAGGCGCTCAGTCTCGCGCTGATCTTCTCGATGCAGGGCTCCGCGGTCTACCAGGCCCAGAACCCCGACAGCTTTGACGTGGCCGCCTGGGCCGCCGATTTCATCCCGCTTGTCTATGATTCCATCCTCGCTCCGTATATCGTCACAAATTGAATCCTTACTCCCCCTCTCGCCCGGTTCCGACGGAACCGGGCGACTTTTTTTCAAAAACAAGTTGCAGGAGCGGCAGATCCGTAGTATACTGACTATAAGTCAATGACTTATAGTCAACGAAGTATGCCATGTTGAACGGTAAATTGTGGAAACAAGGAGGTCAGACCATGTCGACAGAAGTCAAAAAACCGACGGACGGATTTCCTGCCGTATCGGAGGACTGCATCCATTGCGGCCTCTGCGCGCGCAGCTGCCCCGTCGGTGCCATCACCGTGGATCGGGCGACCAAGTCCTGGTCCATCGACAAGAGCGCATGCATCCTCTGCGGTACCTGCGCGGCGAAGTGTCCCAAGAAGGCCATCACGATGGACAAGTCCAAGCGCCCTGCGTCTGCGATGGCCAAGAAAGCCTATGCGCTGCCCATCCAGGTGCCCAGAAGCAAGGGCGTCCTTGTCGTCAACGACAAGATGTGCGCCGGCTGCATGTCCTGCATGTACGCGTGCTCCCTGCACAAGGAGGGTGTAGCCGCCCCGCATCTGTCCCGCATCCGGGTCGATAACTACGACTTCGAGCAGTGGGACAACACCGCCAAGCCATGTCTCCAGTGCACCGATCCCCAGTGCATGCGCTACTGCCCCTGCAACGCCATCTATGTGGACAAGAAGACCGGCGCCCGGGTCATCGACGAGGATCTGTGCATCGGCTGCCAGGAATGCATCCGCCATTGCCCCTTCACCCCGTCCCGCATCCGCTTTGACGATATCAAGCTCAAGGCCATCAAATGCGATCTCTGCGGCGGCGACCCCGAGTGCGTGAAGTCCTGCCCCTTCGGCGCGCTCAAGTATTACACCAACGAAGAAGGCGTGGAAACCGGTTACAGAGGGGAGGATTTATAATGGAACAATACGGTTATGTCGGAACCTGTCTGCGTGTCAATCTCACGACCGGTGAGATCAGCACCTTCCCGACGGAAAAATATGTAGACGGCTTCCTGGGCTCCAAGGGTCTGGCAGCCAAGATCTACTGGGAAGAGATCGGCCCGGAGGTCCAGCCCTTCGACCCGGAAAACAAGCTCATCTTCACCTCCGGCCCGGCCAACGGCACCGGCGCCAACAGCAGCGGCAAGGGGACCCTCGCCGGCAAATCCCCGGTCTGGACCCCGGTCCACTCCTTCACCCATTCCACCACTGGCAACTTCTCCCCCACGATGAAGCGCGCCGGCTTCGACGCCATCATCATCGAGGGCAGGGCGGAGATCCCGTCCTACCTCTGGATCAGCGACGGCCACGTGGAGATCCGCGACGGCCGCGACCTCTGGGGCAAGACCACCCGCAACGCCCGCAATCTGCTGCGGCAGAAGCACGGCAAAAACGTGGTGGTCGCCTGCATCGGCCCCGCCGGTGAGAACCTGGTCATCTCCTCTGTGGTCAGCGTTGCCTCCAACCAGGTCTTCGGCCGCGGCGGCTTCGGCGCCGTGTTCGGTTCCAAGAACCTCAAGGCCGTGGTCGTCACCGGCAAGGGCCGCATCAGGGTCGCCAATCCCGAAGGCCTGCTGGCTCTGAACCGGGAGCGCGCCAAGTCCGAGGCCATCAAGATCGACGAGCACCGCGTGGTCTTCGGCAAGGAAGTGGTTGGCAAGCCCTGGGAGGAGACCGCGTTCTGCAACTACGGTTCCGTGGGCGCCGACACCCAGCTGCGTGAAATGGCCCGCTACGGTCAGGTGCGCATCAAGCCCAACGCCTGTGAAAACTGCTTCGTCTTCTGCCGCACCAAGTACAACTGGCACGACGGTTCCCAGCCGGACGCCAGCGTCATCTGCGCCTCCAACATCGGCTTTGCCACGGGCGAGGCGATCCACAACAAGTTCCGGAAAAAGATGCTGGGCACCACCAGCTACAAGTACGCACAGGTGGTGGACGACCTGGGCATGAACATGAACGACTTCTCGCAGCTGGCGCCTCTGTACGGCGTGACGGGCAAGTTCCCCGAGGACGAGCACATCGAAGGCTCCCTGATGGGCGGCGACTGGCTGTACCAGGCCTATATGTTCGGTATCCTCAACGACGAGAACACCGGCTGGCCCTGGGCGCAGTGGGGCACGGAGGAATTCATCGAGAAGATGCTGCTGGACGTGGCCTACCGCCGGGGCTTCGGCGACGTGCTGGCCCGCGGCTTCCGCTACGCCACTCAGTACATTTACGAGCACGAGGAGTTCGGCCCGAACCGGAAGGACATCCTGTTCATCTACCAGCGCATCTACAGCAAATCCGGCAACATGGGCAACCTGGAAAACGGACACGGACAGTACACGCCCAACCCCGGCCGTGCCATCTACACCGCCCTGGGCGACCGCACCGGCTCCGAACCGGAGTTCATGTGGTCCAAGATGCTGAAGTATCCCAGCCCCGTGCCCAAAGAGGTTCGTGAGAAATGGCTGGGCGAGGGGGCGGACAAGATCCTCGACCTGCACTACTGGGGACCCGAGGTGGCCCACGCGGTCATCATGCACGAGAACTACTGTTCCACCATCGACAGCCTGCATCTGTGCGCGGTCGGCTCCCTGAATAACGGCGGCGGCGGTGTGTCGGCCTTCACCAATCGCTCCGTCCCCTTCCCCAGCGAGCCCACCTTCTGGCTCTACCACACGCCCAACGGCGCCAGTGAGTTTTTGACCGAGATCTTCGGACACGAGGTCAGCTACGAGGAGTGCGTGGAGACCGGCGAGCGCATCTGCAACCTGATCCGCGCCATCTGGGTACGCGACGGCTACACCACCGTGGTGGATCCTTTCTGGGGCGGCGAATACGACTCGCTCTGGCCCATGCAGTTTGAGCGCCGCGACCCCGACGGCGTGCTCTTTACCGATCCTGATGGCTTCAAGGCCACCCGCGCCGACTATTACAAAGAGCGCGGCTGGATCGACGGCGTGCCCAGCCGGGCCACGCTGGAGCGTCTGGGGCTGGGCTACGTTGCCGACGACCTGGAGGCGCGCGGGCTGCTGAAAGGTTAAACCCATTCTTTGTCTCAAGCCGGGGCGCTGACGCGCCCCGGCAACCGGCAGTATTCCGGAAAGGAGTATCATACGAACGCTTTTCAATCGGCGCCGGAGAAGAAAAAGAAGCTGACGCTGCTCTCCCTGTATGTAGGGATCATCGGTTCCATTTTGATTTCGGCGTCTCAATCCACCATGCTGCCGGCAGCAGCATTGGAGATCGGCGGGCAGGAAATCTATTCTCTGGTCAGCACTCTGACCGGTGTGGTCAGCGTAGCCGCCATGCCGCTGTTCGGTTTTATCGGCGCCAGCAATCCCGCGGCCAAGACCAGGCTTTACGGTCTGAGTATGCTGTTGGGCGCGGCGGTGATATTTGCCCGGGCCTTTGCCCGGAATATGTGGGCCGTCATCATCCCCGGCAGTCTCTACGGTTTTGTCAGCGCAGGCCTTTACGTGCTGGGCTATTCCATGATCCGGGATATTTATGACAGTCAGAAGGCTGGTGTGTATCTGGGTCTGGTAGCAACCTTCCAGAGCATCGGTATGCTGGTGGGACCGACCATCTGCGGCCTGTTGATCGACGCCGGTTCCTGGCGGGCCATCAACCATCTCGTCTGGCCCTTCCTGCTGGCAGCCGGTATTCTGGCGCTGGCAGGCGTCAATGTGAAAAAGGAAGACGTGAAGGAGCTTGCGCGAGACTCCGCCTTTGATTTCCCGGGTGCCATATGTCTGGTGATCTTTCTTGCCTGCTTCATTCTGGCGCTGTCTCTGGGCTCTTCTTTCGCTCCCTTTGGAAGCACCGCCAGCAACGTGCTGTTTCTGCTGGCGGGTGTGGCGCTGATCGGGCTCGTCCTGGTGATCCGGAAAAAAGGGCAGGACTCCATCCTCCCTGTAGGTGTACTGCGGGACCGCAACACGCTCAGCCTCTCAGCGGCAAATCTCTGTACCAACTTTTCCAATATGGCAGTGTTCTTTTTTATCCCCACCTTTGCTCTGTATGTCATGAAGGTATCCGGTACGCAGGCAGGCCTCACCACCACGCTGATGAGCGTGGCCGGCCTCTTCATGGGACCCATCTACGGCAGAATGATCGGCAGGTCCGGAAGCGCAAAGAAGGTCTATCTTGCAGGTACTGCTCTCCGCATCCTGGTCACTCTCTGCCTGGTGCTGTTTTTGTCTGAGAAGACGCCGCTTATGCTGCTGTATGTGCTCATGTTCGTCGCGGGCTTCTATTCCAGCTGCGCCGGCGTGGTCTTTGCACTGGCGCCGCAGATCATGATCGACCCGAAGCTGCGCGTACAGTCCAACTCCGTCATTCAGATCAGTCAGAACTTCGGCGGCAGCGTCGGCACCGCGGTGTACACTTTGGTGATCGGCATGCTGGGCGTGGCACAGGGCATGAAGGTGGCCTTCATCATTTCACTTGTGATCGCTGTGCTGGCTTTCCTCAGCGGCCTGCCTCTGAAAAAGCCGGGCGAGGAGAAGGCCGCATAATTTTTTCCAAACGAATACTTGTTTCCGATCCGCAGGGCCTAAAGCCCCGGGCCATGGCCCTGCGGACGCCGGAGAGATCCGGCAGAGTGGGAGGGGAAACGCTCCCGCTTTCCGTGTTTGAGAAGGAGACGCCGTCCTCCGGCAAAACGCCGGGGTCTGTTGTCATACGCTCAGGTACGGCACCAGACCCCGGCTTTTTGCACACAGGAGGTTATCAAATGGATGGGACATCAAAAATCATTTTGCTCTGCGGCAACCGCCGCAGCGGAAGAAGCTCCATGATCCGGGAGCTGCTGCGCGAGACGGACATGCCGGTCTATGGCTTTATGACACGGACGCTGAACACACGTTCCGACGGCTATCATGAGATCTATATGTTTCCCTACGGGCAGGAGGAGCTTTTTCCCTCCGAAGTCTGCCACATCGGAGACTGCAACACCCGGGAGCGGGTGATCCACGACGAGGTCTTCAACACGCTGGGCGTGGAGCTTGTGAGCGGAGATGCCAGCGGTATCCTCGTGATGGACGAGCTGGGCTTTATGGAGGCCCGTGCCGAGGCCTTCTGCGCCGCCGTGCTCTCGAAGCTCCGGGGCGATGGGCACATTCTCGCCGCTGTGCGGACGAGCATCGACACGCCCTTTCTTCGGCAGGTGCTGGCCACAGAGGGCGCCCGCGTCGTGCAGATGGATCCGGAGCGCTTCAACGCCATTCGGGATGAACTTGTCCCCATCATCCGGCGGTGGAAGGGAGCGGATTGAGTATGCGGATGCATGTCACGCCCGAGGAGGCGATTCGGCTCATCCTGGAGCAGCCGGTCATCCGCAGGACGGAAGAGCTGCCTCTCGGGAAAGCGCTCGATCGTGTCCTGGCTGAGGACGTCTTTGCTAGGATCGATCTGCCCTCCTTCAACAAAAGTCCCTTCGACGGCTACGCCTATCGCACAGGGGACGTACCGGGTACGCTTCAGGTGATCGGAACGCTGACCGCCGGGACGAATGGGATCCTGGAGATCGCCCCGGGCGAGGCCGTGAAGATTTTTACCGGCGCGCCGGTTCCGGATTCCGCCGACGCGGTGATCAAGCTGGAGAATGTGGAGAGTTCCGCCGACAAACTTACGATCCGGGAAGTCGCCGTGCCGGGAAGCAATGTGATCCTCCGGGGAGAGGATGTGCGGCAGGGCGCGCTTTTGATCCCGGCCGGCACACGGCTGCAGCCCTCGCATCTGGGCGTTCTGGCCGGGCAGGGGATCGCCGCGGTCCCGGTCTTTCGCAGACCCAAAGCGGCGCTCTGTCCCACGGGTTCCGAGCTCCGGGAGCCGGGCGAGAGCTGCGCCGAATTTGAAATCTACAACAGCAGCTCTTATGTTCTCTGCGCGTATCTTACCCGTATGGGCATTTCAGCCTGCCACTGTCCTGTGATCCCCGATGAGCCGGACGCCGTGCGTTCCGCCGTGGAGAAGGCTCTCGTCTCGGATGCGGATGTGGTCTTTACCACCGGCGGTGCTTCCGTGGGGGACTACGATTTTGCAAAGAAAACGGCGGAGAGCGTCGGGGCGGAGCCTCTGTTCTGGAAGGTGAGGATGAAACCCGGCGGGGCGCTGCTGGTCTCCCGGGTCGGCTCAAAGCTATTGGTGAGTCTCTCCGGCAATCCCGCCGCCGCGCTCATGAGTCTGTTGGTGATCCTGCGCCCCTGGCTGATGGCCATGACCGGCAGTGAAGATCGGGCTGCGTCGGTCAGCCTGCCGTTAAAAGAGGACATGCCCAAGACCAGCGGCGCTCTGCGGCTGCTGCGCGGTCACCTGGATTTCACCGACGGCGTCGTGTGCTTTGCCGAGCATGAAGGGCGCGGCAACGGGAACATCGCCTCCTTCGAGGGCTGCGAGCTGATTGGTCTGATACCCGGCGATAGCGGGCCGCTGAAAAAGGGCGATAGCATCCGGGCACTTCGGCTGCCGCCGGAGCTGTGCTGAAAGGAGAGCGCCATGACCATACATGATGAATCCAAGTCTGCTGCGCTGCCCTGCTCGATCCCGGCTCCCGGCTCTGCTCTGGAACTGGCTGTCGAACACCATATCCGGATCTTTCTCAATTCGCAGCTGGCCATGCGCCTTGTCTGCACACCAGAGCATTTGGATGAATTGATAGTCGGCAGGCTTTTTACCGAGGGGTTGATTTCAGAGCCCGAGGAGATTCTGGGCCTGCACATCTGCGCGAAAGGCCTGGAGGCCAAGGTCCTGCTGCGGGAGGACACCGTCGCCGCTCTGCATGCATGTGAAGCGGAGACCGTTTCCAGCTGCTGCACGGACAACAGAATAGCCGTCAATGGACCGGGTGGTGAGCTTCCGCAGCTGTCCCCCATTATCTGGCGGGAGGATGCTGTCTGTTTGCTGTCGGCACAGGTGCTGCGGGAGGCTCCGCTCTATCGGGTGACGAAGGCCGTGCATAGTTGTGCGCTTGCAAAGGATGGAGAAATCCTTTGCCTGCGGGAAGACCTCGGCAGGCACAACGCATTAGATAAGGTTGTCGGCTGGGCGCTTATAAACGGGATCGATCTTTCCGGGTGTATGCTGTTTACCACCGGGCGCCTGCCCACGGACATGGTCTCCAAAGCCATCCGGGCCGGGGTTCCCCTCCTCGTTTCAAAAACCTTTCCCACATGGCAGTCAATTGAGTTGGCAAAAAAAGTAGGACTTACGCTTATTACCGTCCGAGATGCTTCTATCATGAACTGGAATTGTAAAGAACCTTGCGATGAATGATAAGACAATGGATGTTGTTTCTGTGGAAAGAATTCTCTATGCGGTATATCGAACAGCATAAGAAAATGGAGGCGCAGCCGATCGGCTGCGCCCCATTTCCACTTAGCAATAAATCAACTCGCTGTTTATGATCTCTTCCACTCTGTTCCGTATACTGTTCATCTGTCTGACCCATTCCATTTGATCTTCCGCTTTCAGTTGCTCGGTGATCCCCTCGGCTTTCGCCATCTGCCGGATGAGCAACGCAAGCTGTTCGTTGGCTTGAGTGTCAATGCCCTGCAGATACTCGTACCGTCTGCCGGTGGTCAGAAGATTGGTATGGGTCACGCGCCGGTTTCGTTTCAGCCAGCGCAGGTGCCACTGACCCCAGATGCCGATCGGCAAGAGCTCGGCCTCGTCTTCCCCGGCGATCACATAATAGTCGCCCTGCAGCTCGTATTGCAAGCCTGTCTGTGCATCAGTCTTAAATCGTTCCATTATGCCCTCCTTATCCCACCATCTTCATGATGATCTCATCGACTGCATCGATGTATCTGCCTTGGGCGATCAGCTTGCTGCGTAACCGATTTAATGCCAGCAATACCACCCGCCATTCTGTCTCGGATAGATTCAGGTGTCGTTTCTTCGCTCTCATGTCATTCGACCTCCTTTGATTTTATTATAAAGCGAGGCTTTGGAGAAATCGAATGTGCAGATGAAAAAGGTTGGAATATGTGTGCCGTCCGCCAGAATAATCATGTTGTATCAAGTACGTTATGAACACTCGGACCATTTTAAGGGGCTGTCTCAAAACAAGAGGGCCCCAATCTATAAAAAGCAGTGAAATAACGGCAGCCGGCTCTGTACAAGAGTCGGCTGTCGGCATATAATTTAGTTGTGAATCAAATTAAAATGCAGGTAGATTATATCCTGCGCCATCTGCAGATCTATTCTATACGAAACCAGGCAAACTTTCAAGCAGGAAAGCAAGGGAAAGCCGGACCGTTGTCCGAAGCGGCATATCGCAAGATATAGTGTGATATGCGGACTGTTTGAAAAAACATCTTGTATTTGAAAGGGGATTGTCCTATAATAACAGCAAGTTCAGCTTCCGAACAACTTTGAGAGAAAAGGAGAGATGCCATATGGCAGAACCGAAGAAAAAGAAAATCGTTGATGCAACCACCGGCGAGGAGGTCGCTGCCGGTTCCAAAAAGAAGCCTGTCATGGTACAGGCGGCTCCCGTAGGGAATGCCACAGGTCTGCGCGTGGGCGCTGTGGTCCTGTGGGTACTCGCTTTTGTGTTTGAGATTCTTGCGCTGCTGGTTCTTTTTGGGAAGATTCAGTGGACCTTTATGCCGCAGCTCTGGCAGCTGATTCTCTTTATTGTGCTGGATCTGGCCTGCGTAATCATCGGTTCCCAGCTCTGGAAGAAGGCAAACCATATCAAGCCCGCTTCGGAAAAGAATCCGACGCTCTTCTGGCTGTGGAACAATATGGGTGTTATTGTTGCATGCCTTGCCTTCGTTCCGTTCATTATTCTGCTCCTGACCAATAAGGATGTTGACAAGAAGACCAAGACCATTGCGACCATCGCAGCCGTCATTGCGCTGCTGATCGCCGGCGGAACAAGCGTGGACTACAATCCGGTTTCCCAGGAACAGCAGCAGGCCGCTATGGAAGCCATCTCCGATGACGTGTACTGGAGTCCGTTTGGCAAGGTCTACCATACACATGACGACTGCCAGGCCCTGAACCAGAGCGAGCAGCTCAAATACGGCACCGTGGAGCAGGCAATTGCTGCCGGGCGTACCCGGCTGTGCTCCTTCTGTGCCAAGCGTGATGCCATCTCCGGCGTCGTTACGGATAATGTTGACGTGAGCGACTACATCCCGGAAGAAACCGCTGATACCGCCGAAGCACAGGCGGAGACCGCGGAAGAGGCCGAACAGGCTGCCTGACCGGATCCGTCATTCCGGCTCGAACAGCCAGCCACTCTGACCGCCGGGATCGGCTTATGACAGGGCTGCCCTCATCCTTGGGGGCAGCTCATTTATAACATGTTGCATTTGGCAAAAAGAAAACCGCCCTGACAGGCGGCACGGAAAGAAAAAGTGAATAAGATAGAAGTAAGCCCTGATTGCAGCATAAAACGCTCAACACAATCAGGGCTTACCTCTCTGAATTCTTGATATCTAGCATCCTGGTTACCTCACTTTCTATTGAATAAAACACCCGCCTTGAAAGTCTATACCGGTCGGAATCCTCTCCTGTCCATCTGCATGATGCCCTAGCATCCATCTCATAAGTGAGATCAACCTCTTTGTCGGAGCGTTTCCTCTGTATAACTTTCTGCGGCACCCGCCTTAACACTATCCCACTTATGTGGCGGGCAAATCGTTACCTCCTTGTATCTGTGTAGATAATATACGAAAAACAAGGCAAATGCAAGAGGGAAAAATGTACAAAAATAACAAATCAATTTTGTGCAGACTGTCCTGAAAGAAGAAAAACCGCTCCGACAGGAGAGCCGGAGCAGGACAGAAGAACAGGATCAGAGACTGGTTTCAGTGTTTGCCGCGGTATGTGCTGCCTGAAGTCTTCGCTTCGGAAGGGGAAGCATGGGCAGCGCCGGTATGGCGGGCTGGTTTCTTCGCGGAAGAGCGATGGGCAGGCCGGTGCGTACCTTCTGCAGAGGCAGCAGAATCGTGCTTCTGTCCGCCGGAGAGGCCCTTAAAACTCGGCAGGCTTTCAAAACCGGCGTACAGCAGAAAATCGTAAACTTTGCCTTCACCGCTGTGCTTCTCCAGAAACCGGAAAATGAGCTGCGTGATGGCGGCAGCAACAAAGCCGGAAAAGATTCCGATCAAAAGCGCAAAGAGAACATCGGAAGGATAATGCGCCATCAGGTAATTGCGTGACAGCATCATCAGCAGAACCCAGATCGCGCCCGGCAGAATCCATTTTCGCCCGCGCATCAGGCAAAGCCCGGTAACGCCGGCCGCCGCGGCCGTTACATGACCGGAAGGAAAGGAAAAGCCGTCTTCCGCAGGGGCGCCGACAGCCTGCCACCACTGGCGGAAAACTTCCGCTGCCTCAAAGGGACGCGGGCGGGCTACGGCATCCTTCAGCAGAATGTTGCTGATCAGTGCACCGCAGCACACAGCACCGAAGATGCAGACGCCGGTGCGGCGCCACTTAGGAAACAGCATCAGCACAACGGCCAGCAGGAAGAAGAGCAGGCCCTTTTCTCCGAGCAGCGTGATCAGCCGGCAAAGCGGAGTCAGAATCGTGCCTGCGGAATCGGCCAGCCTGTGCAGGAAATTCAGAATGGCATAGTCAAAGGAGGCAAAGGCGGTATTCAGCCAGAGAGCATCAGCAGTAAGTGCCATATATACACCTTCTTTCCGGATCTCTGCCCATTATATCGTTTTTCTATGGATCATGCAAGCAGAAAAGTATTGACAATTAATTAACAGTGAAATATAATCATTCTGCCATTCGATCCCACTTGCGAATCAATAATTGATATAGTATAATATTTTAAGAATTTTAATTGAAAAAGGAGGTGTGCCGATGGCTTTTGATGCGATTGCCGGGATCAGCGATGCGGAATCCCTTGCCAAAATTCGTGTAGCTGAGGCAGAAGCGAAAGCCCGGCAGATGCTGCAGGATGCCGAAGAAGCAGGCAGGGCAACTCTGGAAGCGGCTGGCGCCCGTGCAGAGAGTGAGCTGAAGGCGCTGCGTGATCAGGCACAGGCGCAGACAGTCGAAAAAGTCCGCGCACTGGAAGCGGAAAATGCGGCGGAAGTTGCTGCAGTTTGTGCTTCTGCGGAAGCAAAGCTGGAGAAAGCTGCAGCACTGGTCATGGAAAGGGTCATGGGCGGATAACATGGCGATCATGACGATGAAACGGCTCAGGCTGATGACGGTTCGGACACAGAAAGAAGCCCTGATGCGTGAACTGGAGCGTTTTGGCTTTGTTGAAGTATCCGCACCGGATGCTGAGCTGGAAGACAGGGGCCTTTTTCATGAGAGCAGTGATGTCACTTCACTGAAGAGCAGGCAGAATCTGATCAGCAACGCGATCGCGTTGCTGGATCGCTATTCCCCGCAGAAGTCACCGCTGCTGAGTTCCAGGCCACCTGTTGATGCGGACACGCTGCTGGACGATGCCCGGCTGGAAGCCGCAACGGATGTGGCAAAGCGCATTGCCGGCCTTGAGGACGAAATCAGGCGCCTTACAGCAGACGAAAACCGGCAGAAGAGCCTGATGGAAGCAGTTGCTCCCTGGATGGAGCTGGATCTGCCGCTGGATACGCAGGGGACGGAGACCAGCGCCCTGCTGTGGGGCTCCCTGCCTGCCAGAGTTTCTCTGGATGCGGTTTCGGCTGCGGTGGAAGAAGCTTCGGAGGAGGCGGAAGTGTTCGAGGTCTCGGCTGACCGTTCCGCACGTGCTGTCCTGGTGGTATGCATCCGGGAGGCGGTTGCGGAGGTCCTGGATGCGCTTCGGCCTTTTGCCTTCACTGCCATCAGCTTTCCGGGCGAAAGCAGGACGGCGAAGGAAGCCTCAGCCCAGGCGGAAAACCGTCTGCAGATTCTTGCGGAAGAAAAGGAAGCGCTGCGTCTGAAGATCGCCGGTGAGGCGGAGCATCGGAATATGCTTAAGCTTGCGGCCGACATTGCGTCGGCGGCCATTGCGCGCGCGGAGGCAGAGGCACAGTTGATGGGCCTGAAGAGCACCGTGGTGATGCAGGGCTGGGTTCCGGCGGAAAAGGAAACGGAACTCGCCCGTGTACTGGATCGTTTTGACTGTGCATGGGAGACTGAGGATCCATCCCCCGAGGAATATCCGGAAGTCCCGGTGAAGCTGAAGAACAACCGCTTCACGGACGCTCTGAACATGGTGACAAACATGTATTCGCTGCCGGCTTACGGCAGTGTTGACCCGAATCCCGTCATGGCGCCCTTCTTCATCCTGTTCTACGGACTGATGATGGCGGATATGGGCTATGGCCTCATTATGATGGCCGCGGCTCTTGTTGCCATGGCAAAGCTGAAGCCGCGGGGCGGAACGCTTTCTTTCTGCAGGCTGCTGCTCTACGGCGGTATTTCCACCTTCATAATGGGCGCTCTGACTGGCGGGTTCTTCGGTAACGCTCCGGAGATCATCGCAGGCATGTTCGGCTCAACCTGGAAGGGTCTCCCGGCGCTCTTCAGTCCGGTGCGTGACAGCAATATGGTGCTGTACGGTGCCATGGTGCTGGGCGTTCTCCATCTGAACACGGGCATGGTTGTGAATTTTGTCAAGCGCACAAAACGCGGGGACCTCATGGGGGCTGTCTTTGAAGAGGGATCACAGTGGATTATCCTTCTGGGCGGCGTGCTGTTGCTGCTGCAGATGTTCGTTTTCAAAAAGGCTTCCCTGCTCCACACGATCGGTATCGCGGTGATCATCCTTGGCGCGGTGATGCTGCTGTACGGCTCAACCCGAGGCGCAACGGGCTTCGGCAAGATTACAGCCCCCTTTGGCTGTATCTACAATACCCTGACGGGCTGGTTTGGTGATGTTCTGAGTTATTCCCGTATTATGGCCCTGATGCTGGCCGGCGGTGTGGTGGCCCAGGTCTTTAACACCATTGCAGCCATGCCTTCCGCGAACGGTGTTACGGTTGTTTCGGGGATTGTCTTTATTGTAATCTTTCTGATCGGCCATGCGCTGAACTTTGCGCTGAACCTGCTGGGCTGCTTTGTGCACGACCTTCGTCTGCAGTGCCTGGAGTTTTTCGGCAAGTTCTACGAAGACGGCGGAAAGCCCTTTGCTCCTTTGGGCTTCCGCACCCGTTATTTCAATCCGGAAGAATAAACAGCTTCTGATATTCTGTAAACCATATCCAAACATCATGAGGAGGAAACAACAATGAATTTTCTGAGCACTTTTGGCGGCTATGCGCTGGGCATTCTGGGCGCAGGTCTCGCGGCGTTTCTGGCAGGTATCGGATCTGCCAAAGGTACCGGCATCACCGGTGAAGCTGCTGCCGGCCTGGTTTCCGAGGATCCTTCCAAGTTCGGTAAAGCGATGATTATGCAGGTTATCCCCGGCACGCAGGGCCTGTATGGCTTCGTTATCTGGTTCCTGGCCTTCAGCAAGCTGAGCCCGGGCATGAGCGTTGAGCAGGGCCTGCAGGTTTTGGCTGCCTGTCTCCCGATTGCCTTCGGCGGCCTGCTTTCGGCCATTGCGCAGGGCAAAGTCGCTGCTGCCTCCATCAATATTCTTGCCAAGAAGCCGGATGACTGGTCCAAGGGCATGATCTTCTGCATCACGGTTGAGTTCTACGCCATTCTTTCGCTGCTTGCTTCGTTCATGATGCTCAATGCCATCAGCATCTGACCGAATTCATTGAAACATATGAAAGGTACGGAAAAAATAATTGCGCACATTGAGGCGGACGCGGCTGCGCGGGAGAAGGAAATCCTTGCTGAGGCCGAGCTGAAATGTGCGGAGATCAGGGCAGGTTACGAAGATCAGGCTTCGGAACTTTACAGCCGTATGATTCGCGAGGGTGTGCAGGCATGCCAGAACGAGGAAGACGGGGCGCTGCGCATTGCCAGCATGGAAGCGCGCAAGAATCTGCTGGCTACGAAGCAGAGCATGATTGCAAAGAGCTTTGACCTGGCCAAGGAACGGCTTACTTCTCTCCCGGCGGCAGATTATGTTTCTTTCCTTGCCGGCCTTGTGAAACAGGCTGCGCCCAATGGCGAGGGCATACTCGTTTTAAATGAAACGGACCGTACTGCCATCGGGGAACAGCTCCTTCAGGCGGTTAATGCGGCGGGCGGTCATTTCTCCCTGTCGAATGAGACCCGGGACATGGCCGGCGGTTTTCTTCTTCGCAGCGGTTCGGTGGAAACCAACTGCAGCATCGAGCTCCTGCTTGATCTCTGCAAAAACGAACTGACCCATCAGCTCGCGGAACTCCTGTTCCGGTAATCATCTGCGGAAGGAGGACCGATCTTGACAATGAAACGAGAGAACTACCTGTTTATCTCTGCATTTCTGCGGGCAAGAGAGTCTCAAATGGTCTCCCGGACGAAGGCGGAGCAGATGCTTGACGCGCCCACGTTTGATGACTGCGCGAAAATGCTGGTTGAAAGCGGCTATGATGACATGTCCCAGCTGAATCTCAAGCAGATTGAGACGAAGCTCTCTGACTACCGCACCGCACTCTTCCGCGAACTGGAGACGATGCTGCCGGATGTGGCTGCCCTGGATCTTTTTCGGCTGAAGTACGACTATCACAATATCAAGGTGCTGATCAAGTCCGGCACCGGTCCGGATGCGGAACGCCTTCTGTCGGATTCCGGAAGAGTGCCGGCGGCAAAAATGAAAGCCCTTTATGAGGAAGACCTGCTTCGTGAAATCCCGGGCCTGCTGCCCGGGGCTGCTGCGGAGGCGAAGGCGCTTCTGGAGCGCAGCGCGAATCCTCAGCTGGCTGACTTTCTCCTTGACCAGGCTTACTTCACCGAAATGAAGGCCACGGCAGAGAAGCTGGGCAGCGGGTTCGCTGATGGCTATGTGCGGATTCTGGCCGACACCACAAACCTCCGCAGCGCGGTTCGTGTTCTCCGCATGGGGAAAGATATCGGCTACCTGCACGAGGCGCTGGTGCCCGGCGGCAGTGTGAGTGAGGATCGGATTGTTCAGGCCATCGGCAGGGACGGGCTGCAGTCCGCCTTTGCCGGAAGTGCTCTTTCCGCTGCGGCGGAACTCGGCTCGGAGATCATCGGCGGCGGCCGGCTCACGGAGTTTGAACTTGCCTGTGACAACGCGGTGCAGGCATACCTTTCTTCCGCAAAGCGCAGTTCATACGGTGTTGAATGCGTTCTGGGCTATCTGGCCGGGAAAGAGACGGAACTCACCGCCATACGGATGATTCTGACCGGGCGCCTGGCCGGCGTTCCGACGGATACCATCCGGGAAAGGTTGCGTGATCTGTATGCTTAAAATCGCTGTGATCGGCGGTAAAGATACCGTGATCGGCTTCCAGGCCGTTGGGCTCAAGGCATGCCCGGCTGCGTCTTCTGCAGAGGCCCGCCAGGCATTGCGTACGCTCACTGCGGAAGGAAGCGACTACGCCATCATCTATATCGAAGAAAAGCTCGCCATGGATCTGCAGCCTGAGATCAACCGCTTCAAGGACAGTCCTGCCCCCGCTATCATCCTGATTCCGGGCAGAGACGGGTCTATGGGACTTGGTCTGACTGCACTGCGTGACGCAGTGGAGCGTGCCGTCGGCACGAATATTCTGGGCGACTAGGAAAGGAAGATTGATAAATGAGCGGAACAATTACCAAAGTATCCGGCCCGCTGATGGTTGCCGAGGGCCTTTCCGAAGCGAATGTTTCGGACGTGGTGCGCGTCGGTGCTACCGGGCTGATTGGTGAGATTCTGAATATGACCGGCGACCAGGCTTCCATTCAGGTTTATGAAGAAACGTCCGGGCTCGGGCCGGGTGCGCCGGTTGTTACAACCGGGCTGCCGCTATCGGTGGAGCTGGGACCCGGCATGCTGGATAACATTTACGACGGCATTCAGCGTCCGCTGCCTGAAATGCGCGCTCTCACGGGCGACTCCATTACACGCGGTGCCAATGTCCCGGCCCTGAACCGCGAGAAAAAGTGGGATTTTGTCGCCACGGCATCTGTTGGCGACAGTCTCCGACAGGGCGACGTGCTCGGCACGGTGCAGGAGACCAGTGCAATTCTTCACCGCATCATGGTGCCGCCCGGGATGGCCGGCGTGCTGAAGTCCATTGACAGCGGCTCTTTCACGGTGACGGATGTGGTTGCCGTGCTGACGGACGAGAAGGGCGTTGACCATGAGCTTACCATGCTGCAGCACTGGCCGGTACGAATTGCCCGTCCCTATGCCAAAAAATTTGTGCCGAGCCGCCCGATGAACAGCGGCCAGCGCATTATTGACACAATGTTCCCCATCGCAAAAGGCGGTACTGCGGCAGTTCCCGGACCTTTCGGTTCGGGCAAGACGGTTGTGCAGCACCAGCTGGCCAAGTGGTCGGACGTTGATATCGTCATTTATATCGGCTGCGGCGAGCGCGGCAACGAAATGACGGACGTGCTGATGGAGTTTCCCGAGCTGAAGGATCCTCGTAACGGGGAGCCGCTGATGAAGCGTACGGTTCTGATTGCAAACACTTCCGATATGCCGGTCGCAGCGCGTGAAGCTTCCATTTATACCGGTATTACCATTGCGGAGTACTTCCGTGACATGGGCTATGACGTCGCCGTGCTGGCGGACTCCACTTCTCGCTGGGCCGAAGCCCTGCGTGAAATCTCCGGCCGTCTGGAAGAGATGCCGGGTGAGGAAGGATATCCTGCGTACCTTGCCTCCCGTCTTGCCCAGTACTATGAGCGTGCCGGTGTGGTTCAGTGCCTTGGCAGCGATGAGCGACAGGGTTCTATCACCGCCATCGGCGCGGTATCACCCCCGGGCGGCGATATCTCGGAGCCGGTCTCCCAGGCTACCATGCGCATTGTCAAGGTGTTCTGGGCACTGGATTCTTCTCTGGCTTACGCGCGTCATTTCCCGGCCATTAACTGGCTGACTTCATATTCGCTGTATATTGATAACCTCCGCGGCTGGTATACCGAGCAGTTCGGTGAGGGATATATCAAGAACCGTGAAAAGGCCCTGCGTATTCTGCAGGAAGAGAGTGAACTGCAGGAGATCGTCCGCCTGGTCGGTCAGGACGCCCTTTCTTCTGATGACAGGCTTACGCTGGAAACGGCGAGGATGATCAGGGAAGACTTCCTGCAGCAGAATGCCTTCGTGGATGAGGATGCTTACTCCAGCTATCTCAAACAGTTCCGGCTGCTGAATATTGTGCTGGAATATGACACGCTCTGCCGCAATGCGCTGCTGAAAGGGGCGGAACTGAATCAGCTCTTTGACATTGAAGTGCGTGAGAGAATCGGCCGTGCCAAAATGGCGGATCCCAACGGGTTTGGCCCGGTATATGATGAAATTGAAAAGCAGATGAAAGCAGAAATTGAAGCTGTGGTTGCCGGGGGTGAAGAAGCATGATTAAAGAATACAAAACCATTCGTGAAATCGCGAGCCCCCTGATGGTCGTGGAACAGGTTGACGGTGTTACATACGACGAATTGGGCGAGATTGAGCTTCCCAACGGGGAAATCCGCCGCTGCAAGGTGCTGGAAGTGGAAGGCAGCAAGGCGGTAGTGCAGCTCTTTGAGTCCGCGCAGGGCATTAATCTGGCGGAATCCAAGGTTCGCTTCCTTGGCCACCCGCAGCAGCTTGCCGTTTCCGGCGATATGCTTGGCCGTGTCTTTAACGGCATGGGGATTCCCATTGACGGCGGTCCCGCCATCATTGCCGAGGATCATAAGGATATTAACGGCCTTCCCATGAACCCGGCTGCCCGTGCCTATCCTGCGGAGTTTATCCAGACCGGCGTTTCTACGATTGACGGTCTGAATACGCTGGTGCGCGGCCAGAAGCTGCCGATCTTCTCCGGCTCCGGTCTTCCGCACGCCGCTCTTGCCGCGCAGATTGCCCGTCAGGCCCGCGTGCTGGGTGACAGCGAAACCTTTGCGGTTGTCTTTGCCGCAATCGGCATCACCTTTGAGGAATCGGAATACTTCATCAACGACTTCCGCCGTACCGGCGCCATTGACCGTACCGTCGTCTTCTCAAACCTTGCCAATGACCCGGCGGTAGAACGTATTTCCACCCCGCGCATGGCGTTGACCGCTGCGGAATATCTTGCCTTTGAGAAGGATATGCAGGTTCTGGTTATCCTGACGGATATCACCAACTATGCGGAAGCTCTGCGTGAAATCTCCGCGGCAAAAAAGGAAGTCCCCGGCCGCCGCGGCTATCCCGGCTATATGTACACGGACCTTGCCACCATGTACGAGCGCGCCGGCCGCCGCCAGGGGAAAAAGGGTTCCATCACCATGATCCCGATTCTGACCATGCCTGAGGATGACAAGACGCACCCGATTCCCGACCTTACCGGATATATTACCGAGGGGCAGATTATTCTCTCCCGTGAACTGCACCGCAAGGGCATCGTGCCGCCTGTGGATGTGCTGCCGAGTCTGAGCAGGCTGAAAGACAAGGGCATTGGCGCCGGCAAAACACGCGAGGACCACTCCGGCACCATGAACCAGCTCTTTGCCGCCTATTCCAGAGGCAAGGATGCCAAGGAACTCATGACGATTCTGGGTGAAGCCGCGCTGTCCGATGATGACAAGCTCTTTGCCAAGTTTGCGGACGAATTTGAACGCCGTTACGTCAGCCAGGGAAATGAGACCAACCGCAGCATCGAAGAGACGCTGAACATCGGCTGGGAGCTTCTCAGCATTCTACCGCGCAGAGAGCTCAAGCGTATCAAGACCGAGTACATCGAAAAGTATCTGTCCGAGGCATGAGCCTCCGCATATCGGAAAACAGGAGGTGATTGATTTTGGCAGGCACTGCCATTACGCCAACCAGAATGGTTCTGAACCAGCTGAAAGGCAGGCTGAGGACGGCCCGGCGCGGGCACAAGCTTCTGAAAGACAAGCGCGATGAACTGATGCGTCAGTTTTTGGAAGTCGTCCGGGAAAACAAGGTCCTCCGTGAGCGGGTTGAAGAAGGCCTTACCGATGCCTTTTCCTCACTCCAGGTGGCCAGTTCCATCATGTCGCCTGAGATGCTGGAGCAGGCGCTGCTGTATCCGCGGCAGAGCG
>CAZBXX010000036.1:0-19200 GCA_964495965.1 uncultured Oscillospiraceae bacterium
TGGTTGAGCTTCTGCTCCTTGATGATGGCGGACTCAATGGGCATGCCGTGGTTGTCCCAGCCGGGAATGTAGGGAACGTAACGGCCGCGCATCATATAGCTGCGGTTAATAAAGTCTTTCAGGGCTTTGTTCAGCGCATGGCCCATGTGGATGGCACCGTTGGAGAAGGGAGGGCCGTCGTGCAGGGAAAAGAGGGGCTTTCCCTCATTTTTCTTCAGCTGCGCGTTGTAAACATCCAGTTCTTCCCAGTGCCTGAGCATTTCGGGCTCCCGCTTCGGCAGACCGGCACGCATGGGGAAATCGGTCTTCGGAAGATTCAGTGTGGCGTTATAATCTTTGGACATAAATCAAAAACTCCTGATCAAGAATGGAGGGAAGAAGAAGCCGAAGCGGGGCAGGCGCAACAGCGCCACCCCGCGAGAAAACCCGGCTTCTCTGCCCGGCAGCTTACAGGTTGAAGGACTGTGTGCTGCTGAGATTGTTGCGTTTGGGGGCAGGGCTCAGGTCAAAATCGGACAGGTCAAGATCCAGTTCCGGTTCCGGGGCGGAGGCACGGGAGACTTCTGCTTCAATGGAACGGACGGCTTCTTCAATATCAACTTCCGCGGCGGGAGCGGCCTCTTCAGCCGGCGCTTCTTCCGGCAGGTTCAGCTCTCCGCTGATGGCGGCGAGCTGGTTTAGCTGGGCGCTGCACACTTCGCGCGCTTTGGCAAGGAAGCTCTTTGTGGCAGTCCGGGCATCGGCAAGCTTGCGCTCTTCGGCGGCGGTGAGCTCTTCAATGGAGCCGACCCGCGCCTTGACCTGGCGCTCGGCATCTTCAATCATTGTGGCGGCGCGCTGACGGGCTTCGCTTTCAATCTGGACGGCCAGCTTCTGCGCGGAGAGAATCGCCATGTTCAGAGCTTCTTCATTGGCGCGGTATTCTTCAATCTTGTCAACCAGAACCTTCATCTTGCTCTTCAGAACGGCATTTTCCTTCTGGGAGCTTGAAATGTCCTCGGCAAGTTCTTCCAGAAAATCGTCAACGGAGGCCATGTCATAGCCATTCATTCTGGACTTCTCAAAGGTCTTTTCACGGATATCCTGAGCGGTAATCATACTAAAATCCACCTTTCAATGATTGATATGCAAGGGAAATCTATCAGGTTGAGGACGCAGCCTGGGAGGAAGCCAGTTCTTCCGCACCAAGCACGTCAACATTCTGCGGGGTTACAAAATAGGTCTTCGCCGAAATGGGGGTAATCTTCCCCTGAAGCGCATAGGCAATCCCGGACAGAAAGTCCAGCAAGCGGCGGGCAAGCTCTGTCGGGACACCCTCCAGCGTCATGACAATGCTGCGTCCCTGAACCAGATGCTGGACCAGGTCACCGGCCTCTTCAAAGCTTTTGGGGTTAAAAAGAATGACCTGCTGCTCCGTGCCGCCAAACTCCACGGTCTTCTCCCGCGCGGAGAGCCGGGGCTTTGCCGGACGCTTGCGGCCGAGGCCGGAAAAAATGCCCTTTCCCCCTTCTGTCTGCTGGGGGGCCGCGGCGGGAGCCTCTTCATCGGCAAGCTCGGGAACTTCATTCCCGCCAAAGGCATTTTCAAACTCCAGCTGCGCCTCAGAGGGGACTGCCGGCTGCGCGGAAGGGTCCGCGCCTTCGTAAAAGTCATCCTCATCCTCATACGGCTGGGTCAACTTTCTCAACTCATCCATGAAACTCATGGCATTCCTCCGAACGTATCTGTGTACTGCCGTGGGCCGAAAATTCCCGAGCCGACCCGAACCAGCGTTGCACCGCAGCGCACGGCTTCGGTGTAATCACCGGACATGCCCATGGACAGAAAATCCATGCGTACATTATCGTATTTTTTTCCGCTGTTGTCAATAAAAAGCTTTTGCATTCCGAGAAAAAATGGGCGGTTTTCTTCCGGTTCGGTGCAAATGGGCGGAATTGCCATCAGCCCGCGAACACGAACCGCCGGGAACTCTGCGGCTTCCGCCAGGGCTTCGGCCAGCGCTTCCGGCAAAAAACCGGATTTGGATTCCTCCCGGCCGATGTTCACTTCCAGCAGCACATCCTGTATCAGCCCGCGAAGCCCGGCCGTGCGGGAGACTTCGCGCAGCAGCGCAATGCTGTCCACCGAGTGGATCAGCTCACACAGGCCCACTACCTGGCGCACCTTGTTGCGCTGCAGATGCCCGATGAAGTGCAGAGGCGCCCCGGCATAGGCGCCGAGAGCCTGCTTTTCCAGCATTTCCTGCACGCGGTTTTCACCGCAGATGTCCACGCCGGCGCCGATTGCGGCACGGACGTGCTCGGCATCGTTCATCTTGGTGGCGGCGACCAGCCGGATCTCTTCCGGCTGCCGCCCGGCTTCCAGCGCGGCCCGCCGGATTTCGCTTTTGATCTTTGCCACATTGCGGGCAACTTCATCCAGGGGAACAGACATCCGTCAAACACCTCCAAAACCAGGGCACAGCGGCCCGGCGGATATAATCTATTATCGTCAGACACGGGAAAAATCCCGGAAGGCGGCGGCTGCCGTTTCCGCCAGTTCCACCGGAGCCATGCGGTCCGGAGCCAGAAAAAGAGCCTCCCGGTGGCGGCGGAACCATGTCAGCTGCCGCTTGGCGTAGCGCCGGGTCGCCTGTTTGATAAGGAACACGGCGTCTTCGCGCGAGAGTTCCCCCCGCAGCGCCTGCGCCGCCTGCCGGTACCCGATGGCCTGCATGCAGGTGCTGCCGTCCGGGATACCGAGAGAGAGAAGGCGTTCTGTTTCTTCAAAAAGCCCGTCCCGGCACATCCGGTCGACCCTGTCCTCAATCCGGGCATACAGGGTGGCGCGCTCGGCAAAGTCCAGCACCACATAGAGGGCCTCATAGGCGGGGGGAAGGCTGCGGCTGAGGGCATCGTGCTCACTGATGGTTCTGCCCGTCAGCTCATAAACCTCCAGAGCACGGATGATGCGGCGGCGGTCTGTGGGAGCGAGCCTGTCTGCGCGCTGCGGGTCAACTGCCTGAAGGCGCTGCCACATGGCCTCAGCACCAAGGCGGTCAAAGTCTGCGGAAAGTGCAGCCCGAAGGCTTTCAGAGGATGCCCGTCCGGCATCCGGCTCACCGGAAACCTGTCCGCCTTCAGCGGCGGAAGTGCCCGCAAATGCCCGCCCGGCAAGAAGCGCATCGATATATAAGCCGGTGCCGCCGGTGATGACGGGGAGCTTTCCGCGCGAGAGCAGTTCCTCACAGACTGCCGAAGCGTCTTCCACATAGCGGGAAACGGAATAGTTTTGCCCGGGCTCAAGCAGATCCAGCATATGGTGAGGGACCTTCTTCTGCTCCGCCGGCGTAGCCTTGGCCGTGCCGATATCCATACCGCGGTAGATCTGCATGGAATCGGCAGAGACGATCTCCCCGTTCAGCTGTTCTGCCAGCCGCAGGGAGAGCGCTGTTTTC
Source organism: uncultured Oscillospiraceae bacterium (assembly GCA_964495965.1). GTDB lineage: Bacteria > Bacillota > Clostridia > Oscillospirales > Oscillospiraceae > Limivicinus. The sequence goes on from CAZBXX010000036.1 coordinate 3,437, forward strand.
CCGGAGGCGGTAGGGCCGGCAACAACCAGTACCTTTTTGCCGTTCATCATACAATGCGGAGGAAGAGTTTGTCCAGATCCCGCCGGGTTACCAGGACGGAAACCGGCCGCCCGTGTGGGCAGTAGCGGATTCTGCCGCTCAGCACCTCAAGGGTGATGCGCTCCAGCTCCGCAGGCGAAGTATCCCAGCCGGCTTTAATGGCGGCCTTGCAGGCAACCGTGTGCAGCAGTTCATCCCGGGCGGCGGCGGGGTCGGGGGTACCGCCCTCCCGCAGATGCTGGAGGATTTCCTCCACGGCAGGGAGCGCGTCTTCCGGGAAAATGCCGGAAGGGGCTGCCCGCAGAATAACGGTGTTCTCCCCGAAGACTTCCAGCTCAAAGCCGAACTCGGCAAACAGCCCGCCGAATTCCTGCAGCAGAGCCTGATCCTCTGCTGACAGCCGGAGCGTCAGAGGTGACAGCAGCTGCTGCGCGGGAACGGGCTGTGGATTCCGGCGCATGCGGTCAAAGTTCATGCGCTCATGGGCAGCGTGTTTGTCGATCAGCAGAATCCGGTCTTCCAGCTCCACAATGATATAGGTTTTCAGGGCCTCCCCCAAGATCTTGTGGGGCGGGGCGCTAAACATATCAACATTTTGAACAGGCTTTTCAACAGCCTGCACGGCCTCCGCAAACAGGCTTTCCTGTCCGGCATCAGGTGCGGCGACGGTGAAAGGGGAGGCCGCTTCGCGAAGGGATGCGCCGTGATCCGGCGATTCACCGGAAGCGCGGCCCGCCGCCCCGGCCGGGGAAGGGACGGGATCCGCAGCGGATACAACCGAAACCGGAGCGGATACAGCCCCGGGCGAAGCCCCGTAAACCCGGAAAACCGGAACCGGGGAAGCGGCAGCTTCCGCAGAAGCGTCGCGAAGCGCGGAGCCTGCGGACCCGGCAGAAGCTTCCGAAAGCGCGGACCCGGAAACCTCGGCAGAAGCGACCGGGAGCTCATCCTGCTGCGCGGAGATGCGGTTTTCCTGCTGCAGACCGCCCTGCGCTGCCTGATACAGCAGGTTAAACACGCGGCGCTCCTCCGAAAACTTTACCTCGGTCTTTGCGGGGTGCACATTCACATCCACCGCGCCCGGCGCGATTTCCAGCCAGATGACGCAGGAGGGATAGCGCCCGGTCAGCAGGGTGTTCCGGTAAGCCTGCTCCAGCGCGGACTGCAGCAGCACCGAGCGGATAAAACGGCCGTTGCAGAAGAAGTACTGGGCGCCGCGGTTGCCGCGCCCGGCGGCGGGAGATGAGACAAAGCCGCTGAGGCGAAGCCCGGGTTCCTCTGCTGAAACCGGCAGCAGACTCCGTGAAAGATCCCGCCCCAGCAGGGCATAGACGCAGGCCGCCGCATTTCCGTCACCGGGGGTGAAGAACTCCTCTTTTCCGTCGCGCAGGAAGCGGACCGAGATCTCCGGCCGGCCCATCGCGCAGCGGAGTGCCGCCTGCAGGCAGGCGGAGGTTTCACTGCGGTCGGACTTCAGAAACTTGAGGCGGGCGGGCGTGTTGAAAAAGAGGTCTCGGATCGTAATCTCGGTTCCCGCCGGGCAGCCGGCGGCGTCCATCTCGTCAATGTCGCCGGCGGTCAGGATCATGCGGGTGCCTTCCGCGTCTTCGGGGCAGCGGGTAATCAGCTCAACATGTGAAACCGCCGAGATGGCTGCCAGAGCCTCTCCCCGGAATCCCATGGTATGAATGGCTTCCAGGCCGTGCTCATCCTGCAGCTTGGAAGTGGCGTGCCGGAGAAAGGCGATACCCGCGTCTTCCGGGGCCATGCCGCAGCCGTCATCGGTGACGCGCAGGAAGGTGCTGCCGCCGTCGCGGATTTCGACCGTGACGTGCCGCGCACCGGCATCAAAGGAGTTTTCCAGCAGTTCCTTGACGACGGAAGCGGGGCGCTCCACCACTTCACCGGCGGCGATGAGGTCCGCAACATGCGGGGAGAGAAGATTGATGTGCGGCATGGTTCAGACTCCTTCAGTAAAAAACAAAGCGGATTGTCATGAGCAGTTTATTATACAGGAATTCGGTTGAAAGTTCCATACCTTTTATGATATAATTCTCCGAATTCTTTCAGGAACGGAGAAGAGCCTTGAACTACGAGAGAAAGACCATTCCACCGGAGGAAGTGGAGCGCCAGCTGGAAATCTGCCGCCGGATCTTTGACCGGGTGACGGATGGCGGAGCCCGCCCGCTTGCCATGGTTGACACCTACGGCTGCCAGCAGAATGAAGCGGACAGTGAAAAGCTGCGGGGCTATCTGGCGGAAATGGGCTACGGGTTTACCGGGGACGAATTTCAGGCGGATGTGATCGTGGTAAACACCTGTGCCGTGCGGGAGCATGCGGAAATGCGCGTGCTCGGCAACGTGGGGGCGCTCAATCACAGCAAAAAGGCAAAGCCGAATCAGATCATTGCCGTCTGCGGCTGCATGGTACAGCAGCAGCACATGACCGAGAAGATCCGCCGTTCCTATCCGATTGTGGATCTGGTCTTCGGGCCGCATGAGCTCTGGCGCTTCCCGGAACTGCTGGAACAGGTGATGGACAGACACAGGCGTGTTTTTGCCACCGAAAAGCAGAACGGCGTGGTGGCGGAGGGCATCCCGCGCAGGCGGGACGGCTCGGTGAAGGCCTGGCTTTCCATCATGTACGGCTGCAACAACTTCTGCACATACTGTGTGGTGCCCTACGTCCGGGGGCGGGAGCGTTCCCGGCTGCCGGAGGATGTGGTGCGCGAGGCGCGGGAACTGGTGGAGGCCGGATATAAGGATATCACCCTGCTGGGGCAGAATGTGAACTCCTACGGCAAAGACCTGAACCTGGATGTGGACTTTGCCGATCTGATCCGCCTGATCAACGCCATTCCCGGGGACTTCCTCATCCGCTTCATGACCAGCCACCCGAAGGATGCGACGGAAAAGCTTTTTCAGACGATGGCGGAATGTGAAAAGTGCGCACGGCACATTCATCTGCCAGTTCAGGCAGGCAGCAACCGCATCCTGAAGGCGATGAACCGTAGCTATACCCGGGAAAAGTATCTGGAGGAGATTGAAACGGCAAGAAAGTGGATGCCGGATCTGGTGCTAACCACGGATATCATTGTGGGCTTCCCGGGAGAGACCGATGAAGATTTCGCCGAAACGCTCTCCCTGTGCGAGCAGGTGCGCTTTGACGCCATGTTTACCTTTATCTATTCCAGGCGTGTCGGCACGCCGGCAGCATCCATGCCGGATCCTTACAGCCGTGCGGAAAAGCAGAAGCACTTTGACGCGCTGACGGAGCTTGCAAACCGGATTTCCGCCGAGAAGCATGCAGCTTACATCGGCACCTGGCAGCGGGTGCTGGTGGACGGCGAGACCGGCAGGGAGGAATATAATCTCTCCGCCCGCACCAATGGCGGGCGGCTGGTGCACCTGAAAGGGGACGCGGGCCTGGTGGGACAGTTTGTCACGGTGGAAATTACCGGCGGCAACACATGGGCCCTTTACGGAAAGGAAGCAGACGGAAATGGCTGAACTCACGCCCATGAAGAGGCAATACCGGGAGATCAAGCAGCAGCATGCCGACTGCCTGCTTTTCTTCCGCCTGGGCGACTTTTATGAGATGTTCGATGATGACGCCGTGACGGCCTCGCGGGAGCTGGACCTGGCACTGACGACCCGGGACCGGAATGTGGAGGATCCGGAGGAGCGCACCCCCATGTGCGGGGTGCCCTACCACAGCGCCGAGGGCTATATCGCCAGGCTGATCGCAAAGGGCTACAAAGTTGCCATCTGCGAACAGATGGAGGACCCGGCTCTTGCCAAAGGCCTTGTGCAGCGGGATGTTATCCGCATCATCACCCCCGGCACCGTGACCGACAGCGCCATGCTGAACGAGGAGCGCAGCAATTATATCTGCGCCATTGATCTTGCCGGGGATGCGGCGGGAGTTGCCTTCTGCGAACTCAGCACCGGGGAATTCTGCTGCGCGGCCTTTCCGCGAAAGGGCGAGGAACATGTGCGCAATGAGCTTGCGCGCTTTCAGCCCAGGGAGGCCGTCCTGTCGCCAGCCGCTGCCGAAAACGAAGGCATCCTGAGCTTTCTGAACGGACAGCTGAGCGCCATGCCGGAAGTTGGGGCGGCTTCCTTCGAATTCCTTCCCTGCGCGGCACGGGTCTGCGCACAGTTTGGCTACCCCGATATTGACGAGGCCGGCCTGCAGGACGGCAGCGCGGCGGTCTGCGCCAGCGGTGCGCTGCTGCAGTATCTGCAGGAGACGCAGAAGTTTGACCTTTCCCATATCAGCAGGCTGGAGGTTTTCTTCGGCGGCCGGTACATGGAGCTGGACTACACCGCGCGGCGCAGCCTGGAACTGACGGAATCCATGGCGGGCGGCGAAAAGAAGGGAAGCCTTCTGTGGGTGCTGGACCGGACCGGCACCGCCATGGGCAGCCGGATGCTGCGCAGCTGGGTGGAACGGCCTCTGCTTTCTGTTGCGGCAATCCGCCGGCGGCTGAACGCCGTGCAGGAACTCACACTGCAGACGGTGGCCCGGGCGGAACTGATGCGCGCCCTGCGGGACATCAGCGATATGCAGCGCCTGGTAAGCCGCACAGTCTACGGCAGCGCAGGCGGACGGGATCTGAGAATGCTGTCCAACTGCATGGCAGTACTGCCGCGCCTGCAGGCGGTTTTGCAGGAGATGCAGAGCCCTGCACTGAAAGAAATCGCGGAGATGGATATGCTTTCCGAGATCCGGGAAGAGATTGACTGCGCCATCTGTGACGATCCGCCCTTCTCCGTCCGGGAAGGGGGCATTATCCGCAGCGGTTTTTCCGCCGAACTGGACGAGCTGCGGCAGCTGCGCGACCACGGAGCGGAGCGCATTGCCGCCCTGGAAGAGCGCGAGCGGCAGGAAACCGGTATCAAAAAACTGAAGATCGGCTACAACCGCGTCTTCGGCTATTACATCGATGTGCCGAAATCCGCTGGTACGGACAGAGTGCCGGAGCATTATATCCGCAAGCAGACTCTGGTTTCCAATGAGCGTTATTTCACGCCGGAGCTGAAGGAACTGGAAAACAGCCTTCTGACCGCACGGGACCGGATTCAGGCCATGGAATATGACTTTTTCTGCGCCGTGCGCGACCGGGTTGCCGCAAACGTGACCCGCATCCAGCGAACGGCGGAGCTGGTGGCAACGCTGGACTGCTTCTGCGCGCTGGCAGAAGTGGCGGTCCGCAACCGCTATACCATGCCCGAAGTTGACACAACCCGGGAGCTGACCATTCTGGAAGGGCGCCATCCGGTGGTGGAGCAGACCCTGAAGGATGTGCGCTTTGTTCCCAACGATACCCGCCTGAACACCGGCAGGGACCGCCTGGCCATTGTGACCGGGCCCAACATGGCGGGAAAATCCACCTATATGCGGCAGACGGCCCTGATCGTGCTGATGGCGCAGATGGGATCCTTTGTTCCGGCCAAATCTGCAACCATCGGCATCACGGACCGGGTGTTTACCCGCATCGGTGCCTCGGATGACCTGGCCTCCGGGCGGTCAACCTTTATGGTGGAGATGAGTGAAGTGGCAAACATCCTCCGCAATGCGACTTCCGCATCGCTGCTGATCCTGGATGAAATCGGCCGCGGCACCTCCACCTATGACGGCATGGCCATAGCCCGGGCGGTACTGGAGTACTGTGCGGACAAACGCCGGCTGGGCGCCAGAACCATGTTTGCCACCCATTACCATGAGCTTTCGGCGCTGGAAGGGGAACTGGACGGCATCCGAAATTATAACATTACTGCCAAAAAGCAGAACGGGAAGCTCATCTTTCTGCGGAAGATTGTGCCGGGTGCTGCCGATGACAGCTACGGTATTGAAGTGGCAAAGCTGGCCGGCGTGCCGGACTCGGTCATTGACCGTGCCAAGCACTGCCTGCAGGAGCTGACAGGGAACGGCAGCAGAGCCATGCTTTCCGGGGGCGTATCCGGGGCCGTCTCCGTTGCGGAGACAGCAGACCCTCTCAGCCAGATCAGCTTTTCCGACATGCAGGCGGATGAAATCCGGGAAACCCTGAAGAAGACCGATCTGAACACCCTGACGCCGCTGGAAGCGCTGAACCTGCTGTACTCGCTGCAGCGAAAGGCAATGGAATGAAACCGGAACGGAACAGCCCGGATCCGTTTTCCAGCCGGATGACGCCGGGCGAGACTGCCGCGGCAATTCTTTACCTGCCGGTGCATGTCTGGCTGCTGCCGTGGCTGCTTCAGGTCATACCGGAGACAAAGGGGCTACCCGGGCTTTCTCTGAATCTGCTGGTATACGGCATCGGGACCGGTTATATGCTGCTGGTGCTGGGGCGGTTCTTCCGGCGGGAGTTTGACCCTCTGGCCGATCATCCCCTGAATATCCTGTTCCAGGTACTGGTCAGCTACGGCATGATGCTGGCCTTCAACATGATTCTGAATGCGGTCCTGAGCCTGCTTCTGCCGATGGAAGCGGCAAACCCGAACAACTCCGCAGTCATGCAGCTGGCGGATGCCGAATTCGGAAAGACGGCGGCTATGGCGGTGTTTCTTGCCCCGCTGGTGGAGGAACCGATTTTCCGCGGCGGTCTGTTCGGCGTATTACGCGCGAAAAGCCGGACACTTGCCTATACGGTGAGCATGCTGCTTTTTTCCCTGTATCACGTGTGGGGCTACGCCCTGCAGGATCCCGCGAACTGGATTTATCTGCTGCAGTATCTGCCGGCATCCTGGCTGCTGTGCCGCTGTTATGAGCGCTGCAACAGCATCTGGGGCAGTATTTTCCTGCATATGCTCATCAACGGTGTTTCCATCCGCATCCTCAGCGCACTGGCATAAGCATTCGGAATAAAGGCAAGGCAGGGAATCTCAAAAAGGGAGTATACCGGCCGAATGCCGCCCTCAGAAAAGAGAAAGCAGCGCAAGCGAGCAAAGCCAAAGCAGCAAGAATAACGCGGCACCGCCTGTCCATCAGGACAGGCGGTGCCGCGCTTCGGCAGGAGGGCGCTGAATTCCGGAAGAACAAAAGGGACTCAGAAAATCTCGGACAGAAGCCGGATAAAAAAGAGGCCGAGAACCGTGAGCATGATGGGCTTTACAATGGCGCCGCCGCGCTTTTCAAAAAAAGTGATGCCGATGTAATTGCCGGCAACGCCGCAGAGCCCTGCTGCGAGGCCCAGCAGAAGGATGACCTTTCCGCTGCTGAAGTAGACCGTCAGGGAAGAAATATTGGTTGCGAGGTTAATAGTTTTGGCAACGCCGTTTGCTTCGCCAAGCCGGAAATGGGAGAGGGAAGTCAGCAACAGGATCAGAAACGTTCCGGTGCCGGGGCCGTAAAAGCCGTCGTACGCGCCAATTACCAGCGCAATAGCGGAACTGATCATCGCAGACTTCAGCGGCGGCAGAGCCGGGCGCATACGGTCAAGGTCGCGGGTGCGCAGAACATAGAAGGCGATAAGCGGCAGAATCACCAGCATCAGGCGCTTGAACAGGGCATCCGAAACCAGCAGGGCAAGGCGCGCGCCGAGATTGGACCCGATAAAGGCGGAAGCAATGCAGGGCAGAGCCTTTCGCCAGGGGATGTAATGTGCATGCGCCAGTTTTGCGGTGGCGGTGGCGGTGCCCATACATGCGCTGAGCTTGTTGGTGGCAATGGCGTTATGGACCGGAAGACCTGCAAGCATGTAAGCGGGAAGCGTTATCAATGCGCCGCCTCCCGCAATGGAATCCACAAAACCGCCCAGAAATACCAGCGGGCAGACGATCAGGTAAGTAACAGGAGAAGGTGTGAACATGGTCATGAGTTCTGCGCTTCCCTGTTCGGCCCTTTATATTCCATGCAGAGCATGGTCAGATCGTCAAACTGCTCGGCATCCTTCACAAAGGCTTCAACCGCATCGCGGACATTCTGCAGAGTCTCTTCCGGACCGGCGTCCGGATCCCGGTTCAGGGCATCCAGCATCCGGCCGGTCCCGAACAGCTGCTCACTGCTGTCCGTGGCTTCGGGCACTCCGTCGGTATACAGGAAGAGTTTGTCTCCCGGCTGAAGCTGCAGTTCATATTCCCTGTATGTCAGGCCTTCCATGCCGCCGATCACAAAGCCGTGTTTGTCCTTGAGGAGTTCATACCGTTCTCCGGCCCGTTTCAGAACAGGGTACTCATGGCCGGCATTGGAGGCGATCAGCTTCCCCGTGGACACCTCCAGAATCCCCAGCCAGACGGTGACGAACATCTCCACCTTGTTGCCGGAGGAGAGGGCGTCGTTGGTTCTGGTGAGGATTTCGGCAGCGGATTTGCCCAGCATGGCACAGCTCTGCAGGATGACCTTGGAAATCATCATGAAGAGAGCGCCCGGGATACCCTTGCCGGAAACATCGGCCATCACCAGGCAAAGATGATCATCGTCGATGAAGAAGAAGTCATAGAAGTCGCCGCCGACCTCTCTTGCCGGATCCATGACGGCATAGATATCGAATTCTGTACGGTCCGGGAAGGGCGGAAAATCACCGGGAAGCATCGACGCCTGAATCTGTTCGGCGAGCTTCAGCTCAGTACCGATGCGCTCTCTTTCGGCCGTGATCCGGGTCATATCCTGCAGATAACGCTGAATCTGCGCTTCCATATCATCAATGGAATCTGCCAGCCGTCCGATTTCATCCTCGTTGCGGATCAGGTCCCCGAGCTTCGGGTCGGCGGGCACGTTTTCACCGGCAAAGCGGCTGGTTTCCGAAACTATGGTCCGGATGGGCTGCAAAAGCGCGCGGTTCAGATAAACGGTTTCAAAGATGATGACCAGAACCACCAGTACGGCCAGTGTGATCAGCACCGTATGCAGAAAATTGTTGCGTGCGGAAGTCATGGAGTCCATTTGACGCTGTACGCAGAGTATGGCGCTGACATAGCCGGTGTCGGTCTTCAGGGGAATCATCATGGTAATGTGCGGGTCGGTTTCAATGTAGCCCTTGTCCCGGATGACAAGCTGACGGGGCGCGTTCTCCTCGCAGATCAAACGGTATTTTTCGCGGTAGTCGTCATTGGTGGTCTCACGCACATAGCCAAAATCATAGAGCTCATAATCACGGTCCTGGTTTTTTGTGGAGAACAGGAAGGTGATATGCCGGTAATCCGTGCGGTCCGGTATGATAACATATATAAAAGTAGAGCCGGATGTGTTGCAGAGCCTCTGCATGGTGTCAAGCGCGCTCAGATACTCTTCGGACTCTCCTCCGCTCTGCAGATACTCGTCAATGCGGTTGGCATCGACAATGTGGGCAGCGGTGCGCGCGGTGAGGAAGGCGCCGTCGGCATGCTGCTCCAGCAGGGCTTCCGTAAAACCGTGATAACCGACGTAGCCGACAAAGGCGGCAAAGACGAGCAGCAGACTCACAATTACCAGTATGCTTTTATAGGTAATATGCTCTCGGATTTGTTTCATGGGAACCTCTTATCAGCGTATGATCGGGCGAAGCCGCTTTTTATTGTAAACGCTGAGACAGAGAATGGCAAGAGAAATTTGCAGCCTGCCGAAGCCTTCAAAAGACTTTTCAGCGGCAGGCTGCGCAAAGAACGGAGCGGCTGTTTCTCCGCTTTTGGATATTGGATGCAATGTAACCGCGTCAGATTTACCTCGGCTTGTCAGGGCTTTATCCCCATGCTATAATGCAAAGCGGCAGAAACAGTGCTGCAGAAGCGGTCCGTCACCCTCCGCGTGCGGAACGGACAAAACAGATTCGGATCAGGACGGAAGGATGCACACCATGGCGGTGACAAAAACAGACTTTATGCGGGGAATGCAGTGCCCCAAAATGCTCTGGCTGGATAAGCATAAACCGGGGCTGAAAGTGATCCCGCCGGAAGTGCAGGAGCGGCTGGATGCCGGGAATGATTTCGGTGACAGGGCGATGGGCATGTTCGGCCCCTATGAAGAGATGACGGTCTTCCGCCCGGGAACGCGGATTCCGGACAAGGCGGAAATGATCCGGCGGACGCAGGAGCATCTGGAGGCAGGAACGCCGGTCATCTGTGAAGCGGCCTTCAGCAATTACAACAACTACTGTGCTGTGGACATTCTCCGCAGGACGGAGAGCGGCTTTGAAATGTATGAAGTCAAAAACGCACCGGAGGTCCGGGAGCAGTTTATCAAAGACGCCGGATTCCAGTACTACATCCTGAAACGCTGCGGCCTGAATGTCCGGAAAATCTTCCTTGTGCTCCACGGGGAAGATGAGGATAATCCCTTTGTTCCGGTGGAGGTTACCCGGGAGGCCAGGGATTATTACAAGTGGATCAATGATCACATCTGGGACTTAAACCGCCTGCAGAAAGAGAAGGAAGAGCTGCAGGTTGTTCCAGGAGAACAGTGCACAGCTCCCTATGAATGCTGGTACTATGCCTACTGCCACGGAGAACAGCGGCAGGAGACTTAATCACAGGAGAGATAAAAACAGACCGCCGGATTCTTCCAGCGGTCTGTTTGATGCTGAGGTCAGCAAGACTCCTGTTCTACCAGGTAAAAGGACAGCTCAGTGGTTGACCTTCTCCTTGAACGCTTTGCCGGCCTTGAACACAGGGGTGTTGCTGGCAGCAAAATCCATTGCCTCGCCGGTGGCGGGGTTGCGGCCGGAGCGCGCATCGCGATGGCGGCAGGAAAAACTGCCGAAGCCAACCAGAGAAACCGGTTCACGGGCACCGAGAGAATCCATAATGGAATTGAGAACGCTTTCCACAGCGGCAGCAGCCTGCTTCTGGGAGAGATCGGTATCGGCAGCGACTTTGTTAATGAGCTGAGTTTTGTTCATGGGTCATACTCCTTCAAAGAATTGTTCGTACGGGCATGGATTATAACAGCCTGAGCGCAGTTTTGCAAGAGAAAAGTGAAAATGTTTTCCGTATTGTTTTCCTGTCCGTTTTCAGAGGGTTCCGGCCGTTCGCAGGCAACCGTCAGAGGCTGACGGGCTTCAGCACGCCGACGGCACCGAGAAGCTCGGACACACGGGAGACGGGGATGATTTCGATTTTGTCCTTCACTTCCTGCGCTACGTCCTTAAGGTCGTGCAGATTCTCTGCCGGGATGAAGACCCGGGTAATCCCTGCACGCTGGGCTGCCATGAGTTTTTCCGGGAGGCCTCCGATCGGAGTGACGGCGCCGCGCAGCGCCACCTCACCGGTCATGGCAATGTGCGGGTCGACAACTCGGCCGGTGAGCAGGGAACTCAATGCCGTGGTCAGCGTAACCCCGGCTGAGGGCCCGTCCTTGGGCACCGCACCTGCGGGAACATGAATATGGATGTTATGGGTTTTCAGCTTTTTGGCTTCCTCAGGGAAGAGGGTTTCCACCAGGCTCAGGGCGATGCGGGCGGACTCCTTCATCACATCGCCGAGCTGCCCGGTGATGATGAGATCCCCTTTGCCCGGCAGCAGCGCCGTTTCAATATACAGAATGTCACCGCCGACGGGTGTCCAGGCAAGACCCGTGACGACGCCTGCCTTCGGTTCCGGCAGAATGGTGTCATGACGGATGGGCCGGTCTTCGAGCTCTTCCCGAAGCAGTTCGGGGGTTACGGAGACGGTTTCCTCCGGCCTTGAAGCAACTTTTACCGCCAGAATCCTGCACAGGGTATCAATGCGCTTGCGCAGACCGCGGACGCCCGCCTCCATGGTATAGTCGGAAATCAGAACCTCCAGCGCCTCATCCGTGACGGACATCTGCTCTGCCGCTATGCCCATGGCCTCCATAGACTTGGGAACCAGGTGCTCGCGGGCAATCTGCAGCTTCTCCAGTGGCGTGTAACCCTGGAACTGGATGACTTCCATGCGGTCCAGCAGCGGCTGCGGGATGGTGTCAAGAGAGTTTGCCGTGCAGATAAACAGCACATCGGAGAGGTCATAAGGCACGTTCATGTAGTGATCGGTGAAGGTGTTGTTCTGTTCCGGATCCAACACTTCCAGCAGGGCGCTTGCGGGGCTGCCGTTGTAGGAAGCGGAGAGTTTGTCCACCTCGTCCAGCACCATGACGGGGTTCGAGACGCCGCTTTTGTGGATGCCGTCCATGATGCGCCCGGGCATGGAGCCGATGTAGGTGCGCCGGTGCCCGCGGATGTCACTCTCATCATGCACACCGCCGAGGCTGACCCGCACATACTGCCGGCCAAGGGCACGGGCGATGCTTTTGCCGATGCTGGTCTTGCCGGTGCCGGGGGCGCCGACAAACAGCAGGATGGAACCGGACTGTTGTTTCTTCAGGTTCATGACCGCAATCTGCTGGATGATGCGGTCCTTGACCTTCTTCAGACCGTAATGGTCTTCATCCAGAATCCGCCGCGCGGCGTCCAGATTAATCTCCTCTGCCTCTTCCTTCTTCCAGGAGAGCGTGGTCACAAAATCAAGATAGTCGTAGAGCATGCCGGACTCCACGCTTTCCTTACCCTCCTGCTTCAGGCGGTTCAGGACCTTTTCCGCCTCCTTGCGGGCGGTTTCATTCATGCCGGATTCCTGGATGCGCTGCTGGAACTTCTGCACGTCGGTGACGTTTTCGGGGTGCATCTCGTCCAACTCTTTTTGCAGATGTTCCATTTGCCGCTTGATGGCGGCCTCCTTGTAGCGCTGCTGGTATTCCTGCTGCTGCGAGGAGTTCGCTTCGTTGGTGATGCGGTCCACTTCCATGAACTCATAGAGGGTCTTTTCAATAAGCTCCACCCGGGCAGCCCTGCTGTCCTCCGCCAGGATGGCATAGCGCTCTTCATTGGGGATCTGCACGGCAGGGGACATGATGCAGGCCGCCATACCGATGGAATCCACCTGATTGATGAAGTACTCTGCCGACTCCGCCCACTGAAGCCCGGAAGCATATCTCCGCATCTCCTGAATCAGCGCCTGCAGCTTCTCCTGCTCCACGTCGCGATCCAGATCATCAATGTCCTTCCGGCGCGAAGTCATGACCCGGATGGTGTGATCGGGGTAGATGCGGACATCCTCCACATTCACGCGGTACTGCGTATGGATGGCAGCATAGCCCTGCTGGTTGAGCTCGGTGATATTCCCGGCGACGCCGATGGGATAGAAGTCATCCTCCTCCAGGGCGTTAAAGTTTTTGTTCTCCTTCGCCACCAGCAGGATGACCTTTTCCCCCACAGCCATACCGCCGGCGCCGGCACTGCGGCGCAGCTGGTCCAGCGGGTAGAAGATATTGGCTTCGGCGGACAGAATCATATTATAGGTTGGTACAACAATCATGGTTTTCCTCCAGAAACAGATTTAAGTAAATGAATATTCGTTTAAACCGGTGCTTCTGAATTCCCTGCCGGTGGGGGCAGGGATAGACCGGGAGCCCGGATGAAAAGCGAAGCGAATCACAGAGCGCTATCGGCATTTCAGGCCAGCAGGAGATTCTGCAGAATCTGCACAAGCTCAGAGAGCCGGTCTTCATCGGACCGCTGCATGCAGCGGTTCATGGCAAGAAAGCGAACCGGCGCGAACAGAATGGCGCCCATGGTCCAGTCACTGTAAGAGCGGAACACACCCCGCGTCTGATAACTGTGGATAAGGTCCAGGATGTCACAGATGCATTCTTCCTCAGAAACCCGCTCGGAGAGCGTCGGACAGCGGGAACACTGCTCCACAAAACTGAACACGTCCTCATGCTCCCGGCTGAAGCTGTAGCAGCCGCGGACAAGCGTTTCAATCAGCGTATTGCCGTCCATCTCCGGCCGGATCCGCTGCATCAGGTAGCGATACGGCGCACTGGAATACTCCCGGAACACTTCGGCAAGCATCTCTTCCTTGCTGTCATAGTACACATAAATTGTTGCCGGAGAGACGCCGGCTTCCCGCGCGATTTTGGAAACGGAAGCACCGTCTATCCCTTCTCTCAGGATCAGCTGCACCATGGCGTCCTTGATGCGCTGCTGTTTGTCCTGATCTTTCAGACGCACTGACCTCACCTCCAGGCGGACTGGACTAATAATAAACGAACATTCAGTTATTGTCAAGCGTTTTTTGAGCAGCCCCGGAAGAGGGGCTGCCCCTGTTTACTCATGTACCAGCAGCTCCAGCACATCCGGCCTTGCGTAATGGCCGACGGCATCGTGCTCCATCTTACAGGCTGCGGGAAGCGCCATGTCCAGATCGGCGTAGATGACGGTTTCCGTATCCCAGACGGGATCCGTCACGTAGTGCCCGTAGGGATCCACAATGCAGCTGCCACCCCTGCAGACCATGTCAGGGAGTTTTTCAAGGTCTGCCGCTGTGTGCAGATCGGCAGGGTAGGAGGATTTCCGCACCAGCATGTCAGCGTTGATAAAATAGCACTTGCCCTCAATGGCAATATGGCGGACCGTAGCCTGCCACTCGGGATTGTCATTGGTATTCGGAGAAATATAAATGGTAATGCCCTTCTGATACAGCGCAACGCGGGCCAGCGGCATGTAACTTTCCCAGCAGATCAGACTCCCGATGGGGCCCCAGGGCGTATCCGTGACAGGAAAATAGTCTCTGTTCGCATCGCCCCACACCACGCGCTCACTGCCGGTGGGCTTCAGCTTGCGGTGCACCTGCCAGGTGCCGTCCGGTGCAAAGACAGCATTGCTGTTGTACAGCGTCCCGATGACCGCATCCCGCTCGGAAAAGCCCATGCTGATATATGCCTGACAGTTTACGGCGGCTTCTGCAAGCTGCCGGAACTCCTCTTCTCCCGCAAGCACCGAAGCATCGTAATACCGCTTCCAGTCCAGCCGGCCGCCTTCGGTGCGCTTGCCCATGCTGAAGCCGAAGTTCATCCCGATGGGATAGCCCGGGATGAAAAGCTCCGGAAAGACAATCAGTTCGGCTTTCTGCGATGTGGCTTCCTCCAGATACCGCAGGGCTTTCTTCAGGGAGGCTTCCTTATCAAACAGCACCGGTTCGGCCTGCACTACGGCCACACGGCATTTCGGTTTCAGATCTTTCATTGAGTTTCCTCCTTCGTCACAAGGCTTTCGTATCCGCTGTCAGGACTGTCAGGAAAACAGTCCCGCCTGCCCTGATCACTTACAATGCCTGATTGCCCGGTCCGCTCTGCAGGAATTCAATACTACGGCAGAACAACAAAAACCCCGTAGAAATACGGGGTTTTGCCCGAGGAAAACGAAACTCGATTCCTCAACTGGTGCGAGAGATGAGACTTGAACTCACACGTCGGTTGACACACGCACCTCAAACGTGCCTGTCTACCTATTCCAGCACTCTCGCATACCCTCAAAGGGCAAGAGCCATTATACACAGCGGTAAGCCCCTTGTCAAGAAGGAAATTTGCGCTTCCGGCGCCGGGGCAGGCCCTCCCGCAGGGCGCTGAGCAGGCAGATCAGCGCAATGGCGAAGGCCACAATCAGCGCAGCGGCGCCGTGGTTCATCAGCAGCAGGTAACGCATTTTCAGATAGGCGTGGTACCCGAGCAGCGATGCGAACTGGACCAGGATCGCCGTGGGAAAGGTCCAGGGTACGGAGAAGGCGAGAATCAGGGAGAGGATGTCGGCACCGTAGAAATAGCGCTCGTGCATGTGGGGCAGGAAAAAGGGGATCCCGATCGCAAACAGAAGACAGAGCGTCAGAATGGCCTTTTCATTCAGACTTTTGCGGTTCCGGAAAGCCACGGCCAGCAGATTCAGCATATAGAAAAAGGCCAGCACGATACCGGCTGTTGCGGCGGCTTTCTCATTGCGGAAGTTGTAAAACACGGAATAAACGGA
>CAZBXX010000037.1:0-19139 GCA_964495965.1 uncultured Oscillospiraceae bacterium
ACCACCTTTATCGACATCCAGGGTGTGGAAGATTTCCACGGCGAGATGGACTTCAAGGTGGCCGGTACCAAGCAGGGCATTACTGCCATTCAGATGGATCTCAAGAACGACGGCCTCAAACATGAAATCGTGAAGGAAGCCTTCGCCATTACTAAGGAAGCACGCTTCCAGATTCTCGACGCCATCCTGCTCAAGGCCATTCCCGAGCCGCGCAAAGAGCTGGCTAATACCGCGCCGAAGATGATCCAGATGCACATCAATCCCGATAAGATCCGCGAAGTCATCGGCTCCGGCGGCAAGGTCATCCAGAAAATCACTGCTGATACCGGCTGCAAGATCGACATCGATGATGACGGAACCATCTATATTGCCTCTTCTGATATTGACGCGTGCCGCGCTGCCCGCAAGACCATCGAAGACATCGTATTTGAGCCCGAAGTCGGTGCCCTTTACTATGGTGAAGTCAAGCGCGTCATTTCAAACCTCGGCGCATTTGTGGAACTGGTTCCCGGAAAGGATGCCATGTGCCATATCAAGGACCTGGAGTTCAAACGTACCGAGAAAGTTGAAGACGTACTGAATGTAGGCGACAAGACCTGGGTCAAGTTCATCGGCGTAGATGAAAAAGGCCGTTGGAACATCTCACGCAAGGCCGCACTCAAGGAACGCGGCGAAGCCTGATTCGATCCGATTTTTCATTGGGAGCGGTCAATCCGCTCCCGGTTTTTTCGTAAGGAGGACGGTATGCAATACACAGAATGCATTCTGGATACCCCCGAAAGCGAAATCGACGCCCGCTGCGAAGAACTCGCAGCCCTCGGCGTCGATGGCTTTGTGGTGGAAAACGAAAATGACTTCCGTCAGTTTCTTGAGAACAACCATCAATACTGGGACTATGTGGATGAGAAACTGCAGGCTCAATACCGGAACATCAGCAGACTAAAATTCTATCTGACAGATGACGATGACGGCAAGGCCGTGCTGGAGGCCGTAAAGGCACGCTATCCAGCCCTGAAGACATCAGCGGTTGCAGATTCTGACTGGGAGAACAACTGGCGGGATTATTATCAGCCCATTGAGGTCGGGAGCCGCCTGGTCGTCGTGCCGGAATGGGAAAAGATTCCGGAAGGCTCCCGTCTGCCGCTGCGGCTTGATCCCGGCCTGATCTTCGGCACAGGAAGTCATCCTACCACACGAATGTGCCTGCAGGCCCTGGAACGCACTGCCGCACCCGGCACCCGGGTGCTGGACCTGGGCTGCGGAAGCGGCATTCTGGGCATCGGAGCGCTGATTCTGGGATGCGGGAGCTGCCTGGGGGTAGATATTGACCCGAAGGCGCCTGACGTAGCCTGCGCCAATGCAGCCTTAAACGGATTCGGGCCCGATTGCTTCCGCGTTCTGGCAGGAGATTTGATTCAGGATGCCGGCCTGCATAAAAGCCTCGGCGGCAACTACGATCTTGTGCTTGCAAATATTGTGGCCGATGTGGTCATTCCCCTTTCTTCCCTTGCAAGGCAATTCCTGCGCAACTGCGGAACCTACATCGCTTCCGGCATCATCGACGGCCGGCAGGACGAAGTTCGGAATGCCATTGAGACTGCGGGCTTCCGGATTACGGAACACCTGAAGGAGGAAGACTGGCACTGCTTTGTTGCCGTTGCCGAATAAAAACCCTGCTCAGTAGTGCGGGTCAGCCATTACCCAGACGTCCAGCCACAGGTTGGAAGGGTCGCTGTAATCCTCCGGCGTCCCGGCAGTCTCGAAGGCGGCATATCCCGCCACTTCAAAGGGTACATCACGGTCATTCAGGTAGGCGTGGAGCAGAGCGGCTTCGGTAAACAGCAGCTCACACTGCGCAATGTGATAGTCACTGGACACCACTGCAATCTTCTTCACCTGCGGATACTGCTCTGCCAGTATCTCGCAGGTGTTTTTTGCGTTCTGCCCTGTGGTCAGGGATTCCGCTTCCACGATCATCCGGTCGGAGGAAATACCCTGCTTCAGAAACCACTGCGCCATTACCTCCGCCTCAGTGGCATCCGCGTTTGCGGGCGCAGTACCACCCCCGGTCAGAGCGAGAATGGCATTGGGATACTTCTGCAAAAGCTGAAGCGCCGTCTCACATCTTCCCAGCATTTCCGGCAGCATGGCTCCATCCGCACTGAGGTGGTAACCCATCACGGCAATGCAGAGGCTGTCATCCTTCGGAAGTCCGTCCGGCAGAGATCCGGGCGTCACGGTGAGTTCCTCACTTACCCGTATCCATTCTTTCATGATCTCTTCCCATAACGCCCCCAGCTGCGGGTCTGTCTGTTTCAGGCTGACCAGGGCAGCCTCTACCTGGGTATGGCCGGCGGTGCCGTACGTGCGGTAAGCGTACACCATATCTGTGACAAGCTGGTAGGTCTCCGATGTGTAATACTTCGGCGTGCCGCGCACTGCAGTCGGGATCACGGCCGGAACAATGACGGAATTCTCCCCGTCCGGACTTAGCTCCGGAGAAGAAGTCGCCTGCGTCCCGGTCAGATCATTTTGATTTCCGGAAAGGTCCGGAGAATCTGCAGGATCATCTGTTCCCGTTCCTGTCTCCGTTTTTTCCGTCAGGGGGGAAGGTTGCATCAGGGCAGGTCCGTCTTCACCCTCAGCAGGTTCATCCGTCGCAACCGGAGACGGATTCCGGTTCTCTGCGGAAAGCCCTTCTGAAGCCGGAACATCACCCCCGTGTACCCATCGCAGCACAACAATGCCGGAAAGCATGACAGCAAGCAGCAGGAGAACAACTATCTTCCCTGCTCTGTTCTGCGCCCTGCCCGTATGATTTCGATTTCTACCGTTCATGGTCTTTCCCTGTTCTCAGTCATATTTCATCGCAAGGGAAACTGCCTGCGGGCTGCCGGTATTCGCTTCGGCAGTCCGGCAGATGCAGTTACGATGATTCCGCTACATTACTTGATCAGTCCGGCTTCCTTCGCTTTTTGAATATACCCGGGTATCTCCATCAAGGATACTTTTACCCCGTACCGTTTGGCAAAGGCCATGAATTCCTGCGGGGTAATCCTGCCGTCGGCAAGGACTTCCGCAACCTCTTTCCGGAAAGATTCATCCGTCTGATACTGTTTAATCAGGTCTTCTACTGTTGCCATTGCATGTTCCTTCTTTCCTTTATGATTTATTTCAGATCGCCCCTGGTGGCGCCTGTCAAGCCAGCCGAACCGCCTTTTCAATGTCGAGAAAAATCAGATACTGTTCTCTTACAGGCTTTCTGAAGATCCGTTCCAGAGCGTTCGCATAAGTGCTGAGCTGAGGTCTGTAGCTGTCAATCCGCTGCGAAAGGGTTTCTTCGCTGTCAACACGGTCTGTTTTGTAATCCAGCAGAATCAGTTCTCCCTCTTCTTCAAAGCAGCAGTCCACTACCCCCTGGAGAAGAATACGGTCTTCCGATGCGGCCTCCCGGAAGATTTCCGCAGCATCATTCATCAATGAAAATCGGAATTCCTTCCAGCAGCGGGGAGCGTGTATCAGCCGCTGGCCGAGGCTGCTGTTAAAGAAAGCCAGAATCTGTTCAGGCTTCACAGAATCTGCTTCTTCCCTGGTCAGGAAGTTCAGGCTGACCAGGCGTGCAATTTCTTCAGAAATCTCTTCCCTGCTGCCGGTCATGGAAAACGAAATATGCTGCAGGACCAGATGCGCAGCGCTGCCGCGCTGGACAGCAGTAAGCGGATTATCAGAACCCGGCAGTCTGATCACGGCTTTCACCTGCGGCTTTGGTGCCGTTGATGCTGTTTCCTCATCAGGCCTGTCGTTCCAGTGCTTCAATTCTGTAGGTGTCACCTTGGAGGGGATCTGTTCCGCCGATGAATACGGGTACTGCCAGGTCAGGTTATGTTCCAGCGCAGCCGTCAGTTCCTGATTCACACTGATTTCATCTTCATCTTGATCCTGCCGGGGGTTCGTTACGGACTGTTCCTGCGGGCCGCATGTCAGTTTAAACGCATGATCATACACCAGGGCCGGCAGAATCCACTGCAACGGGCAGGAAGCATTCCTCAGAAGCGGTGCGGGGATTTTCCCCGGTGGGGTATCTCCGGTCTCAGCGGGTGCCAGCAACTGGCCGGCAAGCTCCAGCAGCTTATCCGCATTTTTCACACAGGCTGTCAGAATCAGCCTCTCTCTCGCCCGTGTCATAGCCACATACAGCAATCTCATTTCCTCGGACAGCGTTTCACGATTCAGGCGAATCTCAACGGCCCGTCTTGCTGCGGTGGGATATTCTGTTTTCCGCTCCGGGTCGGTTACACGGGGACCGAGGCCCAATACCGGATGTACCAGCACGGTACCGTGTGTGTCCTTCCTGTTGAAGCCGCGCCCCAGGCCGCAGCAGAAAACCACCGGAAACTCCAGGCCTTTGGACCTGTGAATGGAAAGGATCTTAACAGCATCTCCGCCTTCCGCACCGCCTGCCGGTTCCTGTCCGCGTCGCTCCAGGTTTCGGAGCCAGAGAATAAACCGGTGAAGGCCATTTTCATCACTCTTCTGGAAGGTTTCAGCCAGTTGAATCAGGGCAGAGATTCTTCGCAGGCGGGAATCCGCGTCCGGCATCGCACAGCAGAGGGCATACAGGTCCAGTTCCTCCATGACATGTTCCACCATGTCCACAGGTCCCAGATCGGCTGCCTGATACCGCAGATGATTCAAGCTGCTCAGGAAACGAACCGCATCCGGATCATCGGAATTTTTAAGTGCTGTGTAGAAATCACCTTCCGGATGAGACGTCCTGATCAGACTGAGTTGATTTGCGCTGAAGCCCAGGCAGGGTGAACTCAGCACGGTCAGAAGCGGAATATCCTGATGCGGGTTATCCAGCACGTTCAGCATGGCAAAGACGGTTGCAACCTCCATACTGCTGTAAAAATCATCAGCAGCCCCGGATGCTACCGGAATTCCATGCTTCACAAGGGCCCTGCGGAAAACTGCGCCTATGCTGTTTGCAGCCCGAAGAAGAATCGCGATATCCCCATACTCGAGCGGACGTGATTTTCCGTCCTTCGTCACGGTAGTATCACGGATGAGTTCTTCAATACGCTGCACTACGGCTTCGGCTTCCGCTTCAACCGCAGCGGCCTCGACCTGATCACGCTGAAGCAAAATCAGTTCCGGATCCGGTATCACGCCCTGATAATCCGCAGCAAAGAGCAGCTCGTCCGAGGGGCCAAAGTCCAGGTCGCCGAGTTCCCGTGACATGCTCCGTGTAAAGGTACGGTTTACAGCCTTAAGCACTTCCCAGCGTGATCTGAAATTCTCCTGCAGGCGAATCAGCAGCCCTGCCCCATGCTGCGGGGCAATGGAAAAAGCTTCCGTTTTCTCGGTGAATATTTCGGGATCCGCCAGACGGAAACGGTAGATGGACTGTTTCAAATCGCCGACAAAGAAAAGATTATTTCCTTCTCTGCTGATGGCATGAAAGAGTCTGTCCTGAACCCGGCTTACATCCTGGTATTCGTCAACCATAATCTCGGTATAACGTTCCGAAATCTGCCGTGCAAGCGCTGTCGCCTGTCCTTCTTCCGTTTGAAGCAGTGCAAGCGTGTGATGTTCCAGGTCTGTAAAATCCAGCCCGTTCACGCGCCGTTTGGCCGATTGAAATTCCTGTTCCAGTTCCATTGTCAGGGAAAGGAGCTGCGTCATGGGCGAAACGGTCAGAGCCAGCCTCCGCAGCTCATCTTCTGAACTGCCGGAGATGTTCTGCGCTATTTTCTCAGCCGCTTTTTTGCAGGAATCGCGCCGCGCCTTCAGCCACTCGGAGAGATGCGGATCCGGATTCTTTTTCACTGCGCTGATACGCGGAAACGGAATGGGAAGAGCGGCTTTTGCCGCATCCCACCCTTCTGAAATGGCAGTCTGCAGACGCCGGAGGGCAGCTGCCGTTTCCGCAAAACTCGTTTCATAGCTGTTTCGAATTGCATCCACGGGCTGCATCAGCAGCAGGCAGCGTTCCATTTCCTGGGCCCAGAAGGAAACTTCTTTTTCACTCTCGGCAAGGAGTTCCCGCCCCCATGGCGTATCGGAGAAATCAGTGTGACATTCCTGCAGCAGGTCCATCTGCTTCTGTATCCACAGTTTCGGGTCCGCATGACTCTGAATCGTGGAGTGAAGGTGCAGAATCTGTTCCGTAAGTCTGCTGTCGTCTCTCCCGGCGCCTACTGTCGCAGCCAGCTGCAGGAACGCATCGCTGCCTTCGCTGTAACGCCGCTCCAGGACTCTGTCCAGAGCAGCGGAACGCAGACGTTCTGCCCGTTCTTCTTCCAGAATCTGAAAGGCCGGTGAAAGACCCGCCTGTGCCGCATTTTCCCGCAGCAGGTCAGCGCAGTATGCGTGGATGGTACAGATTTTTGCGCTGCGGCTCAGACTCAGCTGACGGCGCAGGTGCGCGTTTTCCGGTTCTTCCCTCAGACGGTCTGTGATCGCCGATGCAATCCGTCCGCGCAATTCCCCCGCAGCGGCACGGGTAAAGGTAATGATCAGAAAAGAATCCAGCTCGGCCGGAATCATTTCTGCCTTTTCCGGAGCAATATACGCCATCAGCCGCTCCGTCAGAACACGGGTTTTACCGCTGCCGGCTCCGGCTGAAACCAGAACACTGCTGCCCCTGCTGAAGATTGCTGCTTTCTGTGAAGGTGTATAATTCATAACGGACTCTCTCCATCGCCGGGCATAAGCTGTTCCCAAACCTCGTCATCTGTCATTTTTCGGATCACCCTGCTGATTTCCCCATTTTTACCATCTTCAAAGCGGCATACCGGATGATACGGGCAATTCTGACAGGCATTTTCCAAATCCGACTGCCAGCTGGGGTTGGCATCGATACAGCCGCCGGATACTTTCTCCGCCATCTCTCTCAGCTTTTCTTCCGTCTGCTGCCGCAGAAGATCCAGTTGTTTCCGGCTGACAGAGGGGTCTTTTGTTCTGGTCTTCTGAGGAGAATACTGCAATACATCTCCATGCTCCCAGGCTTTTATGACAGATGGCTCCGACAACATCAATCCGCTCCGGCGTTTTTCCTTTTTTCGGCGGGCAACCTGTTCCTCATCGTCAGGTTCTGTGTCAAAAAGGAGCATATTATCCCTTGCCGGGACATACATCAGGCCTGCCGGCCTCGCCTTTTCACCATAGAGTTCTTCCGCATGGTCACAGACGGCAAACAGGTACAGCAGCATCTGCATGTTACGTCCGTACAGCAGATCATACAGCTGAAACTGCTTTTTCCCTGTCTTATAGTCTACGACCCGCAGCATCAGTCCATTCCCGTCCCGGAAGCCGTCCACCCGATCTGCTACGCCGGTCAGACTGACGGAGCCGGCGTCACCGCAGTCCAGCTGCGTTTTCAGTTTTGACATGTCCAGTTCAAAAGACAGCGGTTCAAAATCCGACATTCGCAGTTCATCCGCCGTATCCTGTACAACACGGATCACATCTTCGCAAAGGCGTTCAAACAGCCAGCGGAAACGCGCACTTTTTTCCTGAAAATCACCCAGTTCCGTATGAATATACTCCTGAATGCAGGCCTCCGTAATCTCACGCAGCTGTTCATCCGTCACTGCACGGAAACCGCCCAGTTCCGAAACCGCCCTTGCGGTCTTTTCCAAAACCTCGTGCGTAAAAGTACCGATTTCCGGCGGCTGAAATCCGGCAGGTTCCATCGGTTCCGCCTTCATACCGTACTGGCAGTAATAACGGAAGCGGCAATCGGAAAAGGTCTCCAGCCGGGAAGGACTGATTTTCAAATTTTTCCCATAGAGGGCATGTACTGCTTCGGGAGAAAGGGAACCGCGCTCTTCCTGAGCGGCAGACTTCAGGCGGCGCAGGCGCTCAGGCTCCCGTAACCGAAACCACTGCAGTGCCGCCTGTGCTTCGGGGCTGCAATGTGCTGCTGACGCCGAAAGAGCCAGGCCGAGTGCCGGGACCGCCGCATTCAGCCGCGTACTTTCCGGAGAAAGTTTTTCCGGCCGCAGAGAAAACAGTCTCATCGCCATACTGTAAACCAGTGCAGGCGTCTGGGATTCTCCGCTTAATCCTGTTTCCGGGCAGGTCAGGATCAACTGTTCACGCGGCAGGCTCAGCGTATGATAAATCAGGGTGTACTCGCGCCAGAGCTCGCCTTCACCGCCTCCCAAGGCAAGACCCTTCTCTGCCATTCGGTCACGCTCCTCCTGAGAGAATATGCCTCCGGGAGGAAGTACGGAAGGCAGGCGGTCATCCGTACAGCCCAGTACGATCAGGCGGCGGATATTTCGGCGGCGCATCCGGTCAAAATCGCCTGCAGAAACACGATCCAGGGATACCGGGATCATTCCAATATCATAGCAGGACAGCACCGTTTTCAGCAGGCGGCTGAATGTTCTCCCGTCCATTGGCATATGGCCAAGGACAGAAGACATCTGTCCGATGGCATTCCCGAGCAGTTCCCACAGCTGCAGATATTCTGCCCTCAGTTCCAGTTCCCCATTCCGTTCCAGCCTGTCGATCCGCTGCTGAAGAAGATCCGGTATGTTAGCCGCCTCCAGAAAAGCTCTCAGTGCCGCAGCCTGCCCTGCCGCATCGGAAGCGGCCTCGCTGCGCTCCTTCAACAACAGGAGCGGCTGAGAGATCTGCCTGCGCGCTTCATTTAACTCAGCCAGCCTTGATTCACTTTCCGGCGTACGCGGCTTGCCGTATCCGTCCGGATGCTGCCGCCAGGGCGCACTTTGCAGCCAGGCAGGTGCTTTCAGCTGCCAAAGGAACAGATAACTGCACAGAGCATCACAGATCTCTTCACTCAGCCCGCTGAATCCGCAGCGCAGATAAGACGTCATGTCATCGACATCCCAGCCGCCAAGAACCAGTTCATACGCACAGGAGATCCAATACGGCAGAGGTTTTTCGACCAGCGGATCCCGGCGTGTCACGAACAGCGGAATCCCATAGCGTCGGAACGTGTGTTCCAGCAGCCCGCGATAATCTGAAAATCCACGCACCGCAATGGCAAAATCCCGCCAGCGAAGGCCCTCGTCGCGCACCGCTTTCAGCACTTCTGCCGCAGCGGTTTCGCATTCCAAAGCAGGCGTGTTGGCGGTCAGCAGTCTGATCTGCCCCGCAGCGGACGCAACGGTCTGCGCGCCGTAGTCGAACATATGATCGGCAAAATAGCCAAGCATATCCTCAACAGGGTCCGGAGTATCACGGTTGGCGCCTTCGTCAATCCACTGTATCTCCAGCGGCACTTCCGCCTCCGCAGCAATTCTGCTGAGCCGTTCCATTGTCATCCGGGAAATCAGCAGTTGTTCTTCCAGTCTGCTGTCCCGGCTGCCAGTGAGCACTATGGTCAAATCCGTTCCACGTTTTATAAGTGCCGTCAGCACCTTCAGCTCCAGACCGGTAAAATCCAGAAATCCATCCACATATACTCTGTCGAATTCTGAAAGCCCTGACGCTGCAATCTGATCAGCAAGAAGGCTGAGCGGTTCCCGGGCAGACATACCGGTGCGCTCCATAACGGCTTCGTACGCTTCCATTACCGTTGCCAGTTCTGAGAGCTTCCGGCTGAGGCCCCCCTCAATATCCTGTGACAGTTCGCGCAAATCTCCGCATCCAATGTCCGCAGCGCGGATGGTATCCAGTTCCTTCACCATCGCTGCCTGCAATTCCGGATTCTCCGCCGCATCGGCGTAAAGGCGCAGGACCGGTTGAAGCTCTCTCAGCGCAACAGCAAGACACAGCAGCTTTCCGCCCTCATCCAGCCAGCGAAAAGCGCTGCCGCCCCGGACCGAACGGTTCCAACGGGCAAAACCCGTGAAGCTCATCACCTCCGCAAACAGAGATAGCCGATCCCCGCAGATCAGCGCAAGCTCACGTTCCGCCTCATGGGTATACTGTTCCGGCACAAGAATCAGGGTTCGGCCAATTCCCCTTTCAACCCTTTCCCGGACCTCTTTATATATACGCGCAGTTTTTCCGCTGCGCACTTTACCAATTATGAATCGCATCTGTCAACCGTTCTCCTGCAGCGTTCCGTTCGTTTCATGTTTTGCCCTGATTTTTCGCCTGACGTAAAAGATGATACCCAGTACCAGCAGCACAAAGAACGGAATGGAGATGCGCAATGCTGTTCCGTTTTCTTTCAAAAAGCTCACCAGTCCTATACCGTCTGCCTTGTTCTCATCTTCCAATTCTGGCTGCCATTCATTTGAAGGATCCCCGATGTTACCCGAAGCTTCCCCTGCGGGGTCCTGCTGCCCTGCGTTCAAACCGTTTATCCCCGTTTTCCCGTTTCCGTTGATTTTCCCGGTATCATCCGTATCAGCTCCTGTGCTTCCGGCGGCATCAGCATCTGTGCTGTTATCAGCGATGATGGCTGCAACCGGTGTGCCGGAAGCCGTGCTGCCGCCATTTGAATTAGAGAGCGTTGCCACCCCGGAAGCAGGCTCCGAACTGTCCGTCGCCGCAGTGTCCACCACCTGGTCCAAATAGAGAAACGCATAAGTTGAAAACCGGCTTGCGCTGAATGTCAGGGTATTACCGTTTACTTCAGGTGTCAGGCTTTCCGCTTCCCCATTGTGGACCGTCAAAATCAAGAATGTGCGCTTTACGGATGAACCGGCATTTCTGACCGCTTCTGGCAGCGTTAACGATACTTCAACCTGGTTATTTGTGATTTCCGTTATGGATACCGGTGCTTCACCCTCCAGCTGCTTTACCAGCGAAAGGTCCAGACACAGCCAGGTAACCGCTTTCCCTTCAAGTGAGTCGGCTTTTTGCGTGATCAGATTTCTTTCCTCCCCGGATACAGAAGCTGTGATATCCGTTACCAGCAGAGAAATGGTAAGGGTTTTGCCCTGCCGGAGCATGTTCTTTTCCTCCTCAGAAAGAAGAGAACGGGCAAGATCATTTGTCAGCCCAGGCGCCTCTATTAGCGGCACTGTGGAATTTCCCTTCCTCACTTCGGTCAGAAGAGCTTCTTCCCTTGTCCGGACCGTAACAGGATCACCGGGCTCAGATGCGGATTTTGTTGCCGTCTCCGCCATGCGCGTTGTCAGCCGGTACTCTGTATCCGGATGGAGATCTTCAAAGGTCAGTTCAGACTGGCCTGCGGGCGGTGATACCCATGCGCTGCTGTTATTCAGGCAGTATTCCTGATCGGCAAATGCAGGCTTTACGGTAATCGATGTAATCCCGGCGACCACGGTAATACCGGAGGAAGGCCTTTCCTGCGCTTCTTTGGCTACAGATACAGGATCACCCGCAAGATAGCCGGAAGCACACAAATAATCCGTTTCCGCTTTTCTGGTATAGACCACCATCTCCGAGCCCGGAGTAAGATGGTCAAATTCGAGATAACCCGCAGATCCCGAAACACTGCGTGCTGACATCCAGTCCTCCGCTGTCGGGAGTTCTCCTGCAGGCTTCACAAAGTATTCCTGCCCGCTGAAGACCGGGCTGACCGTAAGAGTGCCGGGGTTCCCGGAACTTGCCTGCGGTTTCCCGGAAGGAGGCGATTGCGTCCCCTTCTCAATAACGGCAAGGGCGCCGTTTCCATTATCAACCTGTGTAACCGGAACGGACTGGTAATTCGATCCTCCGTCAATTCTATACCATACTTTGTACTGTCCCGGCTGTGTGGCTTGCGGTGATGAAGTCGACCAGTCAGAGACCGTCTCGCCATCTGAAGTGGTCACACGATATTCGATGGTAACGCCATCGGGTAAGTCCGGGGTTCCTGCGAGCAGGTTCCACTGCGCACCGGAGTATTCCGCTTTCTCGTGGATCAGGATCCGGAAATCCGGAAGTTCTGCTTTCCTGATGGTAACCGATATCGGTTCCAGCCGGAAACTATTATATCTGCTGCTCCCGGTATATTCCGCCAAAATGTTATAGATTCCGGCATTCAGACCGGCCGGAAGCTCTGAAGACCAGGTTTCACCGCCATCTGTACTGAAGCGCAAGACGGTAAAATCTTCCGGGAGTTCCTGCAGCGCATTGAGAAGTGTCTGATCTTCCGCTGTGTACCGGAGTCCCGGTTTTGCCGTCGGTTTCTGCGCCTCTGTCAGCATGGACGGATCAAAGGTTTCTTTACTAAGCGGTGTGAAGTGCCCGGAAAAAACCACATTGCATGCCGGCATCACAAAGCTTCCGTTCTCAGCCGTCACCTCATTGGAAGACCAGCTGGAGAAGGTATACCCCGCCTTCACAGGTACAGGTTCCAGCTGAACGGTCTCCCCAAATGCATACGTCTGAACATTTCCGCTTGGTTCTCCGTCAATCAGATAGCTGACGGTATATGATTTCGGTGTACGGTCATAGGCCGCGCGGTATACTGCATCTTCGCTGGCTTCCGCAATTCCCGGTGTCCACCCCTTAAACGTGTAAGAATATTCACTATCATCCGCTTTGTGGGGTCTTGTTCCCTGAAAGCCCGGTCTTTCACCGTACTGTACGGTATCGATGCGGAGCACTGTGCCATCCTCATCCTGCCATGTAATTGTAAAAGTACGATATACCTTGGAAAACTTTGCCGAATAACGGGTTACTCTTTGCCTGGCTTCGCTGACTGCAGGATCCCAGCCGTTGAATACGTACACATATTGCGGATCCGGATCCTTCAGGGGCGTTTCTCCCTTATATTCCGGCAAGGTGTTTGGTACTACATACGGATCTGTGAAGAGTTCCTCCTCCCCATTCATCCAGATGACGGTATAAGTATCAAGGATGGTCAGACCGGACATGTGAGAATCAAAACCGGAAAAGCTGTAGTAGGATACCGCTTCCCCGCCATGCGTAAAAGAAACGCCATCAAACTGCGCCTGATACGTATCGGGAGTGCTGCCGGCAGCAGGCGTCATGCTGATGTGCATGCAGTCTCCCGGCAGAAGCCCGCTCACGGCCAGGTGCTGATCCGCAGATACGGTCGTATAGCCGCTTCCTGTCAGAACTTCATAGTTGTAACCCTGCTGCACTTCACCGTTCTGATAGCTTTCCCTGGAATCCATCCGCTCTACGGAAACCGTGATTACGACCGGGACCCGAACAACTGCCTGATCCCGGGTAACTGTGTACACAGGACTCCCGTCAATCGCCATGCTTTCCAGATAATCAGAATACGGATTCACCAATACCGCCTGATTCATGGCGACTTCAAATAACAGGGCTCCGTGTTCGTCCGGCAATCCGGTACCGGAATATGCCCCAATCACGGTATCGGAATCTCTGAGGAAGAACTCGACTGTATACTGATACTCTGCTCTCTTCAGAAACACATGCAGTTCCAGAGAGCCATCTGCCAGGATTTTGCCCTGGAGAATGCTCCCCTCGTGCTCAGCATCGCAGGACAGTCTGTGATCGTCCGGGTTTAGAAAAGCCTGCGCTGTCACAGGCGCATCCGTCACACCATAGCATTCATAGACAGCTGTCCTCTGCTCAAGGTCAAGCGTTGCATTTGGCATTGTATCCGGCATTTCCCAGGTTTCCGGATAGTGCACCGTTACCGTGTAACGGGTATGCGTACTGGGTGTCCAGACTGCCGTATAGATGCGGTCACCGGTGCTGCCCTTTGCAACGGAAACCTCCGTCTGCGGCTCTGAACCATTGGAGCCGGTCCAGCCAAGGAAATCATATCCTGTCCGGGCAGGGGGATTCAGTGTCCAGCCATCATCCTCTACCGTATAGGAAGCGGGATTACCCTCCGGCATACTGCCGCCGGCCAAATCATATTGAACCGAATACCTCACGGGCGTGACTGTCCCGCAGAGGGTGACATCACCATCCGGCATGATCAATTCCCCATCCTGAATCTGAATGCTTTCGTGGAACCAGCCGCTAAAGTCATCGTAACCGGGAAGCGGCTGCGAAGGCAGCATGACAGAGACCGTTTCTCCGGGAAGATAGCCTGCATCATCGACCGGTACGCTTTCAAGTTCCAGTCCGGTAGAAGACAGAATCCGGTAAAAGACCCGGTATTCTTTCCCCCAGAGTGCACGCAGAACCAGATCCTGTGTAACCGGAGTCGAGAAGTCATACAAAGTGCCATTCACCGTCCAGCCCATAAACCGGAATCCCGACCGGCCGGGATCGGCAGGTTTGGAAGCCGTTTCACCATAGGGAACCTGCTGCTTCTGCGGCACTGTTCCGGCGTCGTCGGCATCCAGAATGAAGGAGACCGCAAAGTTCAGCCTCTCCCATTGTGCATACAGAGTATTGCTGCCGCGACTGCTTGCCGCAACGGAATCGCCTGGCAAAAAAGGAACATCGTCGCCATCATCCTCAAAATACCAATAGGCAAGACGGTATCCTTCCCGGCTTACGTTTGCTTCGGCCGCATCCGGTATGATAAACTCTTCATTTTCCGGAATGGCAAAGCTGTACCCGCCTTCCCCTCCGTTTGCATCGAATATAACCGTAACGGTTTTCGGCGCCTGTTTTTCCACGAATTTTGCCTTCAGCGTCACGGTATAAATGATTCGGTCCGCTGTTTCTTCCAGCTTTCTTTCCGCACTGCCGAGCGGGAACAGATGGCTGGGGTACACTTCCATCTCTTCACCGCTTTGCGCATCAATATAAGTCCAGCACAGAAATGCCATTCCATCCGGCGGTATGCAGGTACCGTGAGCCGCCGCATACTCCTGGCCAAAGTAGTCGCAGCCATCATCTGTTTGCGTGCCGCTGCCGCCGTTACCGTCATAATGAAGATAGACCGAAACCGGAATGAGCTTTTCCCAGCTCGCGTAAAGAGTCAGTTTTCCCAGTACATGGTCCTGATCCCGTTCGGCAGCATGAATCAGGGTTCCGTTTTTCTTAAGGCCGGCTGCATACTCGTCAGATTCCGGATAGTTAAGCTCAATTGCGGGGAGGGCTGCGGTCACAAGGCTCTCCCCTGCAAACTCATCCGTACATGCGGCATCTGTAAAGAATCCGCAAAAGCGATATCCATCTCTGACCGGCACTTCATCCGGAATGCCGCCCGAATCCGGAACCAGAAAACTCAATCCCGGCCCAAATTCTGCAGGGGCCGCGTCATCATCACAGAGGTCCATCACAATCCGGAAATGGCATTTTTCCCAGGCTGCATATACGGTCTGTTCCGCCGTATCCATCTCCCCTTCCCATCGGAAAGGTTCCAGCCCGTAAGGATCCAAAAACCACCCGGCAAACACAAATCCGGTCCTGGCAGGATTTTCCGGCTGCTGGGCCTGATAATCCGCAAGCGCTGCACCATACGGAACAGCCACCGAGCCGATGATTCCATCCTCTCCAGGTGAGTATGCATCCCGAAAACTGAGAGTGCATGATTTCGGCGCAAAGCGCACATGCAGATGCGTATTCCCGTTCCGATCGACGCAGCGGAGCGTTCCGCCCGGGTCCGTTTCACCGGTTTTCCAGGCTTCCGCTTCCCCGGGAACTTCCGCGCTGCCGGTCCAGGCATATTCCGCAAACGTCATCCCGGCAAAGGGATTGACGAGCATACCATCCGCGGAATGATCCAGGTACGTTACGGAAGACGCTCTCTTCCCGTACGTTCCGTCAGTCTGCCGAATGTAATAATGCACGGTAATCTGCTCTTCTTCCGCAGCCGGCTCCATTTCATTCAGTGTGCCGGTCCGGACCGTTCCGTTTTCATCCGTCTCCGGGAAAAGAGACATATCTGTAAAGCTGTCCGTAAAAACAGTCCCGTTCCAGGCACACTCACCCGGCCAGATATACTCATACTTTTGGAAGGACTGACCGTATAATCCGGTGAAAACGACGTCATGGATCCTGACGTCACAGCGATAGCGCACACCTTCATAACGTTCACCGACCCCATCGGTTTGCCGATACCAGTTGACAACCTGTCCTTCAACAAAGCGAGAACCGGTGTAGGCAACGCCAACGGAAGAACTGCTGGATTTTAGCCACAGATCCATCAGGGGACCGTTTTTATAGCGCGTTCCGCTAAACTCTTCACTGTTGTCAGATTTGCTCAGCCTCCAGACTCCGTTCACGAGATAGACCCTGACATAGGTCTTTCCATCATCACTGAGCCTGAAATATGCGCTGTCGTCTGTCGCTTCCCTATAGGAAGTCGCATTTTCTTTGTACCAGATTCTGAAGAAAGATGTTCCGTCATCCGTACCGTAGTATCGCACAGTTTCGTCATAATCAAGCGATTCTACATAACCTGTGCTCTCTGTGCGAAAGATCGGAAACCAGGATGTTCCGTCGGTTCCGTAGACATTTTCGGTAACTCTGTCATCCTCCACAAATTCCGGTTCCCTGACGTCTGCAAAAGTCAGTTCCATAATCTGGCGATCAAAATAAAGGTCCACAACCGTCTCGCCGTCAGCGCGAATAAGGGCCGGCTCATTCCCATTGCCGTTCTGAACCTGTTCCCCCGCAAGGCGGAAGCCAGAGTCCGGGTTCCTGCAATCCGCATACCCGTCTGCGGTGGATACTTCAGCCCCTGTTGCGCCAGTCAGGCGGATGATTTGCTCCAGCTGATAGGTTTTCTGAAGTTCTGACAAATCATTTTTTTCGTCATAATACGGCTGATCATCCGGCGTTAACCCGATGCGGTAATCGTCATCCACGGACTGCTTCCAGATTTTGACGGTGAAAAATGTCTCTTCCGCCGGGGTCCAGTGGGCATAGAACGTCTCATCCTTTGAAACCGTTCCGCCGGTCACTCTTTCTTCCTCAAGAACAAGGGTTCCCTCTTCCTGAATTCCCCGGTACCAGCCTGCGAACTGATAGCCCGGTCTGATCATGCTGTCCTCTCCGGGAAAAGCGAGGGCAAGATCCGAGCCTTCTTCTGCCGGGACAACCGTCAGAACTTCTCCGCTTCCGTCTTCCCAATTGAAATCAAATGTGAGCTGAAACAGCCGGTTCAGAACAGGGCGCAATACCAGATCCGACGTGACAGATTCGATGGAGCTGCCAGGCGGCATCATCTCACCCTCAGCAAGCCAGCCCCGGAAAACAAAGCGGCTGTCATCCCCCGGCCGGTAGTTTTCTGTAAGCGTAAGGCTGTCTCCGGCGTAAACTTTCAGAGTCCGGATCTCTTTTCCCTCTTCATCCAGGTATTGAACCGTAAAGGTATCCCGGATACAGGCAGTGAAGCTGACGGTCTCACCTTCTTTAATATCAGCATTTGCGAATTCTTCCCGGAGTTCATCGACGGTAACCAGTATCCCACTGTCGTCACCGGCTCGGTACCAGCCTGCAAATTCCTCATTTTCCCGAAGCGGCGGGATCCCGGGATCTGCCAGCGTATCCCCCGCTGTCACGGTCTGTGAAAAGAACAGAGCATCACCGACGTAATAACTGTAAGTGCGCCTGGCGTTCTGTCCGCCCTGACCTGCTGCCAGAATAGCGTACACCGAGAAAGAAGCCGTATGAAATCTGACTGAGATCGCCTGATGGAGTCCGCCTGCAGAGCTTGCAACCGACACCACTGCACCCGAAATATATTCAAAGTTACCATCGTCTTTCAAGTGAACCAGATAGAAAACTTCACCGGGCAGCGCTTTCGGTAATTCCAGCGTTATGGAAACATCGCTTTCATCGCAGGGCTGCAATCCAGTCTCATCACAGTCCCGGTTTTCAAATGTAATGTCGACAGCAAATGCACCCTGCAGGCTGCAGAAATCCCCTAACGCGCGCTGGCCGAGTTCTTCGGCCGCTGCGGAACTCAAAGACTCAATCTGTACTGTGGTCCCCTCCGGAAACGCTCCTTCGTCCCAGGATGCGGAAACAACGGTGCCATCCACTGCCTGCGCAACATCAAAGCCGGCCGGCATTTCATTTGTCCACAAAGAATCTGACGGTGCAGCTTCCTCCTGAGACTCCGTATACTCCGGTTCATCTTCCATTTCCGCTGTGGATTCTTCATCCGGAAAGTCTTCCTCTTCCGCCTCAACGATCCATTCCGGCTCAGAGAATGCACTGTCAGGCAATGCGGAATCTGTATCATCTTCCACTTCGGTTTCCAGCTGAAGATGCTCCCCGGTCTCACTCTCATCCAAATCACTGAACACCTGCAGGGTTTCACCGTCCGTATCACAGAGAGATTCTTCTAGCGGCGTTGTTTCTTCATCACCGTCATCGGCAGCCAGTGCACAGGGCACAAAATATGTGCAGATGATGGCAAAAACGAGTGCACAGGCTGTCAATCGTTTACCCAATCTGCTTTTTGTCTCCATGTATTCGATTCCTCCAGCAGCAAATCATTCCGATTCATATAAACAATTACCCAAGATAATTATATATGCGCGGGTAAACTTTGTCAAATCTGCATCATTGTACTCCGATTCTCAGAAACCATATCCGGAATCATTGCAAAGCAAATCATCAGCCATACATTTTCATTCGAAATGTATGATATTTTTATTGAAACTGTAAGAATTGCTGATTTTCAGATCACATTTCTTCTGTTAGGCGTGACAAACCGGCGTGTCATATGATATGATTACAATGGACTATTTCGTAACAGACACTGGCGGACCGCAGTTTTGCAATGCCGCCTAACTGAAATTCTTATGAAGACCGAAAGGGGAAATTCCATGGCAAGAGAGATTCTGTTTGACCTTGGCAAGATGATCACCGACCGCCTGCCGTATAAGTTTGGCATCAAGCGTTTGACCGAAGATGATCCGGAATACATCATTCTCGACCGCGCATGTTCCAGCGACGAAATTGCCGAAATTATGCTGAAAATGGGTTTGCGCAATCCAAGAACTACCGCTGAAATCGCAAAAATCACCGGAAAGTCCGAAGACCGCATAGTCGAGCTTCTGACCGATGCGGCGGAGAAGGGCATCGTCGAGTATAACTGGGAGAATCCTCAGCGGGAAAAGCAGTGGTACGTCCAGGTTTTTGTCCCGGGGATTGCCGAGATGACCAACATGGTGAAGTGGCAGGTTGAAAAATATCCTGAACTCGCCGACTGCTTTGACCAGATGACCTTCCTTCCTCTGGAAGGTAAAACCCACCTGATTCCTCCCGGCGGCGACGGCATCGGCATGCATGTGATTCCGGTGGAAAACGCCATCCCGCAGCATGCAAATTCCGTCTCGATTGAGCACACGCCAGCGATACGAGCGTCGACCTTGTCGAGTGCGGCTTTGGTTTCTTGGAGA
>CAZBXX010000038.1:0-18807 GCA_964495965.1 uncultured Oscillospiraceae bacterium
GATGTGGTATTCATCTTCAACCGTCCATGCGTCCACCTGCCTGGTGGTCTTGACGAGGTACTGGGTCTGATGATTGTACGAGATCGCCTTGCCGGGATTCTCGTAATAAATATGCTTCGTCCATCCAAGCCGGATCCGCTCTGCAGGGTTCTCGTCGAACCACGCCTTCAGGCCATAGATGAACTTGCCAGTGATCTTGCCATCCAGATCGTTGTTGGGAGCATACTTGACTTTGCCGGTTTCCTCGTCAAGGTTCTCATACCGCCAGCCTTTTTTGACTTCCTCTGCCATTTTTTTTGCCCCTCCTTACGCCGGAATGTTGCTGTGCACGTTCGCCAGCGTCCACAGTTTCGTTCCGCTGATGTCCGTATAGTGCAGATCCACCACGTTCACGCCGGCAGTGATAGCCGCGCTGGCTCCCGCCGTCCCGGCCTTCACGCCGGTCGCTTCGGGGATCAGGGTGATGCTGCCGCTGCCGCTGTGCTGCAGGTGGAACTCGAACCACGCGCCATGCCCGTCATCCGCAACCTCCGGCAGCCGGATCTCCATGGGGCAGTCAATGATGGTGTCCAGCTTGTAGGTTACGTTGCGAACCATCCCGGCCAGAGTGACCTTGGACTGAACGTAATAAGTGAGAATAGGATCGCCATCTGTTACAGTGGCTTCGGTGTAGGTCGTTCCATCGGCAGTGGTGTAGTAGGTCTTTCCGGCCTGGAAGGACGTGTCAGAGGTCTTCGCGTAAGTGACGGGATCGCTTCCATCAACCGCTTCATAGTAGATGGCGGGATTGCCGGTCGTAACCTCCGCCTCCGTGTACACCCCGCCCTCCAGCGTGTAGTACCGCTTGCTGGCACTGAAGGTCGTGTCCGTCGTCAGGGCATACTCCCAGGTGGCGAACTCCGCGGCATCATAGACGTAGAAGGTCGTCCTGTAGTCCAGATTCCGGATGGCAAGATCAGTGGCCTTGAAGATGTAGGTGTCCGTGCTCGCGCCCCACTGCACCGTCACGGTCTGGGACATGGCAGCCACCTCGAAACGGATAGCAACTTCAACATACGTGTTGCCGACGGTCGCGCTATATCCGGCCGCGCCGGTGACGCTGCTTTCATTGCCGAACGCTTCGCCGGTGCTGCTGTCGATCCGGGCGAAGGCGTACCAGCCCTTTTCCGTGATCCCGTACTCGGAATACTGGGTCGGGTCGTTGATGTAATCGGGAATCCCGATCACCTCGATAATCCGGTTGGCCGCCAGATGGCTGCCGCCCGTGGGGGTGATGTATCCGGAGGCGTCGATTTCGCTTTCCGCGGCCATCCACGTGCCGCTGACTTCGTCGAACCGATAGATCGTCCCCGTGTCAATCTCGTAGAACGTGGACCCGCTGACAATGTTTTCCGTGGGCTTCGTGTCAGAAGACAGGCCAACGCCGGCAATGAGCAGCTTCCTGTCCGTGTGCCACCTGCTGTTGAGAATCCGAACCATGTTTCTGATCCCTCCTTTTTATTTGGTTCCCTGTTTTGCTGTTTCCCGGCTCATCTGCAGAATCTGCCGGATGATCTCCGCCCGCCGGGCCCGGTTCATCGGTGTGTCGTCCGGAATGGACGCCAAAAGGATCTGAAGATCGTCAATCGTCATTTTGATGCCCTCCCGCTTTACTGGATCATAAAGACCATATGCGCCCGGAAATAGCCGGCAGCCAGATCGGCGTTCAGCCGCAGCGAGACATCACCGGTGCTTGCGCTGACGCTGATTCCTTTGCTCTGGTAAACCCGGTACGATTCATTGAGCAGCGGTTCATATACCGCCATAATCGGGCGCACGGCTTTCGCCAGCCGGAAAATAACATCCCCGTCCTGCATGGCTGCGGTGGCTTGAGGCATCATGCTTAACTCAAGAACATGGCCGGCCTTCCAGAGACGCAGTGTTCCGCCGGTCGCTATTTTGGAGTTGACGTTGCTGATCAGGCCGGCGCTGACAGCGCCGCCGATTGTCGTGCTCAGCTCCTGCAGGTCAATGCCAAGATTGGACTCCACCTGCGCCTGTTCCGCTGCCGTCAGCGCCTGTGCGCTTTTGGTCAGGACATCCTTTTCCAGTTTGTTCTTGAGGTTGTTTCCGTAGATGCACGTGACCAGGCAGGGAACCTGTGTCCCGTTCAGGAACTCCGTGCCATGATCATCCACCGCATAGGAGCTTCCGAGATTGAAGGAATATGTGACAGGGGACTGCCTGACATAGTAGATCCAGCTGGTGTCTGCCTCATAGCTCGTCCCGCCGGCGATGACGGTTTCCAGCGCCTCCGCGCTATAGGCAACCCGGGCAATCCTGCTGGTGGCCACCTGGGTGGAGAAATTGATCTCATCATGCACGCTGCCGATCGCGGCCAGGCCGAAGGGGAAGTTGACCATCACAGCGGAGATGTCGATGATGTCCGCTGTGTAGGCCTCGAATTCCCCGTCATATCCCTCCGTCCAGTCGGACCAGGTCATATAGATGTACGTGGTGGCGTCTCCGCCAGTCACAAACACGTAGCCGTCGCCGGGAACGGTGAAGTGCCCGGAAACAGGGGTCAGGCTCTGCCGGCTGCCGGTCAGCGTCTCCGAGAATTCCACCGACACGTAGGAGCCGCCGATGAAGAACCCGTAGGTCTCCGAGTAGTTCGGCACCCGGGCGTATCCGTTTGCGCTGTCGTACAGGTTCCACCCCGTGGATCCGAATGCCGTAGGCGTTGGCAGGGCGATGGTACCCCGGTTTTCCGCCACGTATTCCACCACGATCTGGTCTCCGGCTGCGGGTGTCCCGCTGACGGTGATGCCGTAGGATTCCGGTGTGGGCACCCAGGCATTGGTGAAGGTGAAGGTGGTCGTCCCGGATCCGGTCGCAGCTGCAATCCAGGCGTCCCGGTCAATCACCGCTGTGATGGCGTCCGAGGCGGAAGGGTCGATGGGCGTCACGGTCATCTCGATGGATTCTTCTATCACACCGCTGTGCACCATGTTCCCGCTGATGGACATCAGGGTGGCTTCTCCATCCTCGACGGAGGCGCCGCCGCCAGTGCTCCGGATCACATAGGTGCCGGAGTTCAGCTGCGTCTGGTCGCTGGTCAGGTTCTCCGCCAGCGGCACGGTGGAAAGATCGATGTTCCTGGTGCCTTCCGTCACGGGCGTGTTGTTCACGGTGACGGGCGTTTCCCCCAGATACCCGTCCAGGGCTTCAAAGTTGTCTGCCAGATCCTTGATGGCGGCCGGGTCGATCTTCTGGGGCAGGATGAAGTGAAAGATATCAGAAAGCAGTCCCATGTCTGTACCTCCTTACGCTGTCCGCCGGAAGGAATGAAGCGTCCCGGCTCCGGTGCCGTCCACATAGGAGCGGTTGCCGTCCTCCAGGTCTCCCCAGGTGGCTGGAGTCTGGATCTCCACCCATGTACCAAAGGCAAAAGGAATGGCCGTCAGGGTGGTGGTATACACCGTGCCCACCGGGAAAAGCGTGTTGTTCAGTGCTTCCAGGCTCGTGCGCAAGGCGCTGATGGCCTGCCCTGTGGCGTATGCGTCCGCGGCCTGCCCCTGGATGCTCAGGGAAGCGTCTACCGGTGCCTCGATCGTGTCGCTCGGTGTCACCGTAAACGTGATCTCGGGAATGCCGTTATTCTCTGCCATGTCTGTACCTCCTTAAACCTCGCCGACGACCTGCAGCAGGTTGATGTTCATCGGCGCTTCCGGCGTGATCACCTGGTCTCCGTCGATGATGTTGCCGTCTGCGTCGTAGTAGGGATGGATTACGTACCGCAGATCCCAGTAGTAGGTGCCGGCGGCCAGGGAGTCCGTGTCGGAGTTCCGGAAGTTGATCTGGAACCCCTTGTTTTCATCCAGAGCGTAGGCCTGCTGCCGCACGACCTCGCCGTTAGCGTTCTTGATGGAGAACAGCACCCGATCCTCGGCGGCAAAGACATAGTCCGTTTCGGTGTTGATCCGGATGGCGCCGGTGTCGCCCCTGGACAGGGAGACCACGTTTCCTTCGACGTTAAACATTCGCTGCGGCCCCCTTCTTCAGACACACGCTCACGCCGTCCTCCTCCTGCCGGATCACCGTGACGACCGTGAAATCCTCGTGCCGGTCCACCATGTTCCCGTACTGGAACAGGATCACGCTGGTAGCGTTCTCGTCCTGGAACTTCTCCGCCGCCTCCCGGAAGCTGACCCCGGGGCACCGGCACCACAGGCGCCCCTCTGCATACCCGGCAACGCCGTTCGGGTAGATCGTCCCGTCGTTCAGCTCAATCTGCCGTCCGTCCATGCTGCATATCCTCCTTCATTTTGTCCCTGATGTCGATCAGGCTGTTGATCACTTCGATCAGCCGGTTTCCGTCCTGCGGCACATCCTCCACCCGCACCCGGATCAGGCGCAGGGTGTCAATCGCCGCGTTGATGCCGTTCATGTACTCATCCATTTTTAGTCTCCCCACATGACAACCTTGAATTGCGTCCCGTCAACCGTCAGATACCCGCGCCGCAGGTTGTAGTCCCCGAATGTGATCACGCCGGCCTTGATCGTCGCGGCTCTCAGATATCCGGCCTGTGTGACGCCTGAGGTCAGATTGGAGATCCTCGCGTCCACCGCGTTCAGCTCGCTTGCCGTCACGTATCCGCTTAGGTCGATCTTGTCGGCGCTCAGCTTGATGAAGCTGCCGCTCTGGTCGTTGATCCCGGCCACGATGGACGCCGTCTTCAGGTTGTTGTTGTCGTCCACCACAATGGACACTTTGTCCGCGTTCTGGGTGATCCGGCTGGACAGGCCGGCGGTCGTGTTGGCAACCTCGCTCCGGATGGAAGTGGCGGTTATCGTCAGCGCGGAGCGCAGGCCGTCTTCTACGTTTTTGACATCCGCCCGGATGCCGGTTGCTGTCTGGGTGATGGTGGACTGCAGCCCGGCAGCCGTGTTGGAAACCTCTGTCCGGATGGCGGTTGCCGTCTGGCTGATGGTGGACTGCAGCCCGGTAACCTTGTTGGTAACCTCGCCTCTGATCTCTCTGGCCGTGATGGTCAGCTTGGAGTTCAGGGCCTCTTCACCGTCGATCCGCTGCAGGGCCTCCAGCTTGATCATGGTGTCGTTGGCTTCAATCCTGGTCTCGAATTCCTTCAGCGTATACTCGGACTTGGTCTGACCCTTTCCGCTTCCGCCTCTTTTGGAGCTCTTGTTCGTCTCGTGGTTGATGTAGACGATATTCGGGATAAAGTCCCCGATGGTAACCAGCGTCTGCGTGGGATCCAGCAGATCCACCGTCATGCTGATAATCTGCCGCTGGATCATCATCCCGA
This sequence comes from uncultured Oscillospiraceae bacterium, assembly GCA_964495965.1. GTDB lineage: Bacteria > Bacillota > Clostridia > Oscillospirales > Oscillospiraceae > Limivicinus. The sequence goes on from CAZBXX010000038.1 coordinate 5,310, forward strand.
CCGGCTGAATTTCAATCAGGGCGATGTCATGCAGCCGGATCGGCACGTCCGCGTACCCCATCCGGTACAGATCCGTCACTGTTCCCTCAATCTGCAGCTGAGGCTCCCGACTGGCACGCAGGGATTCCCAGCTTTTCTGCAGCAGGGTGGAGGCGTCCTTGATGTTCGCGTTCTGATAGAATCCGTAACGCGGACGCCCGTTCCGGCCGTACAGCTCCGTGCTCTCCGGATCAATCAGCCAGGCGGATCCCGCGGCCTTGGCCGGGTGGTCAGATGTCGCTTCCCAGCTCACGCTGGAGAAGGTTAGTGTGCTGTCTGTGTCGGAGTCCTTGTACCCGTATCCCTTGATGGCGGTGATCACCTCGGAATCGTCCCAGGTGACGGACACGTCCTCCACGTTCTTGTCCACGCTCAGCCGCAGCCCGCGCCACTCGCCGTCCGGGGGCAGGATATCCAGCACCCGGGTGATCGTGCCGTCCGCGGCCAGGGTGCAGCGGGGCTCGATGTGCACGTTGTGATTGCTCTTGATTTCGGAGATCGCCTGCCACACATCCCCGCGCCCGATATCCACGGATGCGGTCGGGTTCACCTGCACGGTGCCGATGCTCCAGAGCGTGTCTGTCAGCACCAGATCCAGGGCGTACTCTGCTGTTACGTCCGTCAGCTCGTGGGAGTCTGTGTGCTCGCTGTTCAGCTCCGCTACGCACAGAGCCTCTGCGGTGATCTGCTGGAAGTGTCCACCCTCCAGCGTCTTTGCGGATCGGATTTCAAACAGCTGCCAGCCGTCGTCCTCCGGATCCCGGAAACCGATCAACTGCCCGCGCTCCAGCTCTTTCCCGTCGATATAGGGGAAATCTCCGGCAAGGCTCATCTCATCCGGCGTCCATTCGGCCCGGATGGCGTCATCCCGGAAAAACAGCGTCCTTCCGGCGCCGTTCATGATGGAAAACTGCATCGCTTACACCCACCTTTCCCGGATGTTGACGAACCCGGTTCCGCGGATCACCTGCCGTCCACCGACCGCAGGCGTCAGAAACCTGGATGTGGGTGTGATGTACTGGGCAATGCTGGTCCCGCCGATTGCTGCCGTTCTCCGGTTCAGGTCGATTTCCAGGTTGCCGGCGGGAATGGTGGTAAAGATCATGGTTTCCGTCCCGTTGCTGTAGCTCTGGGACTGGGCGGCGGAAAGCAGGTTCCGTGTGATGGTCATCAGCGGGGGAGCGGATCCGCTCACGCTGAATTCCTGTCCGCACCGCGCCTGAATCAGGTCGTCCGATGTCCAGAAGGGGTTGTTGTAACACGTGAACACCAGCCGCATCCGGTTCTGCCACCACTGCCGGTAGCTGGATTCCGGATGCTCCGTGCACACGCATTCCAGGTGGCGCACGGAGGAGTGCGGCAGGTTCATTACGTATTCCTTGTCCGTCTTCGCCCAGTCCCGGATGGCCTGCAGCTCGGCTTCCCGATCGTCCCGGTTGTCCGTCAGCAGGGCAAAGGTGATCGTCACCGTCCGGCTTGCGGCCGTCTGCCGCACAAAAAAGCGGCCGGGCTGCGTCGGCCGGTCGTTCACTGTGGCGTTGTAGGACAGGGGAGAAACCACGATATCGTCAATCTTGATGTGCGGCGCCACTTCCTCCAGCAGCACATTGTCAAACTTAATTTCTGCCATACTGCACCCCGCTTCTGGAAAGGGTCCGATAGGTTTCGCCCTGTCGCTCGGAGATCACGCGCCCAACGGTTTTGCCATCCAGGTACACGCTTCCGCCGGCCTGCACGTTGTCGCGCATCACGCCGCCCAGGGCGTCGTAGTCCAGCCCGTTTCCGCTTCCTCCCTTGAAGGCCTGCCACACCCGGTTTTCGGCGGCCGTCAGCACGCTCTCCCCCTTGTGCAGGGAGGCCAGGAAGCCGTCATACGGGATGTAGTCTGCGCCGGTGGCCAGGGGTGTCGCGTTGATTTCGGCTGCCTTTCCGGATCCGGATCCGGTGTTGAAATTGATGGATCCAAAACTGTCAAGATTGACGCTGACCCCGATCCCAGACAGCCGGTTCACTTCGGCAATGATGGCATCCACCGCGCTGGCCACGTCAGGCACGTGCGCGCTGATGCCGGTGGCCAGCCCGATCACGGTCGCGGCGGTCGCCTCCGCGGCTTCGCCTTCCAGGTTCATGGCGGCAATGGATTCCTGGGCTTTCTGTACCAGTGCCTCATAGGTCTTATCCACGGACAGCTGCTGCCCGGTCAGCTCGTTGGAAAACTTCTCCCGCTCCCGCTGCACGTCCGCATAGGCCTTGTTGATCTGCTCCACCTGCTCCGGGGTGGCGTTTGCCAGAGCTTCCAGGTAATCAGCACTTTCTCCGGATCCATCGGAAAGGGATGCCAGCAGTTCCCCGCTGAAACCCATCTCCCGGGCTTTCTGCATATTTCCCAGGTAGTTCTGCATGTATTCAAGCTGGCTATCCAACCCTTCCTTCATGCCCTGGGCGGTTACGGTCTTTCCCTCGTACTCGTTGATTTGCTTGTTCAGCTTGTCCCATTCCGTTGCATTCTTGGAGGTTCTGCTGCCAAGCGCGGTCAGCTGGTCTTTCAGGTCCTTTGTTTTCTCGGCAGCCTTCTGCGCCGGAGTCTGTACTTTCTCGAATCCGGTAATAACCTTGTCAATGGAATCATCAACGGACTTCTTGACTGTGTCTGTGTACTTGGTCAGCTCCTCCAGTGCGTCCAGGGTGTTGTTGACAGCGGATCGTCCGGCGGTCTTCATATCCTCGGACCATTCCTTGGCCGCCTCGCCTGCGTCCTCGAGCCCGCCGGTCATCTCTTCGATGACCTTGCCTTCTTCTTCCAGGGCTTCCTTGGCTTCCTTGGCTGCCTCATTCCGGGTGTTGTAGGCTTTCGTGGTATCGTCGACGGCTACGACAAGCTCTCCATATCCGTCGAGTAAACCTTCCATTGCCTCCCGATCTTCATCATTCATGCGATGCCAAATGCTGCCGGGAACATCACCGCCGGAATTCTGGAAGTCCTCCATGGCGCCTTCCCATCCGTATTTGTCCAGCAGCTCCTTGATCTTGGTGTTCCTGTCCCGCAGCCGCTTTTCAGCCACCCGCATGTCCAGGTACAGCCCCGGCAGATCCGCGAATTCGGCATCCAGAACGCTCTGCTTCTGCTGGTGCGCCTGCAGCAGCGTCATCTTGGTCATGCCGTCTTCCCAGGCCTGCACATAGTCCCGGATAGCATCGGTGCCGCCCTGAACCTCCCCGGTCTCCACGTTGATCAGCGAAGACAGCCCGGGAATGGTCTGAACCAGCCGCTTGCAGACCTCCAGCCATGCGGCCTCCTTGTCCACAATGCCGTCCGTGCTGAGTCCGAGGGCATCCAGATAGGAGGCTGCGCCGCCCGTTGCCTCCCCGATGTCTCCGAGAGTCCCGCCCAGGGCTTCAATCAGGCTTTTCCCGCTCTCTGTGTTCTCGAGCCCGGGCAGACCTTCCGTGACAAACTTGGCCAGCTCCGCCCATCCGGCAGAGGAATTCGGATCCAGCTTGTTCGCACTCTCGGCAATCTTGTTGATCCACTCTGTGGCGCCCTCGGCGTCCTCCCCGGTGATGGCGGAGATGGCGTCCACGTTCTCCCGCAGTACGCTCAGCATCTGCTGCACGGTGTTGGCCTTGCCACCGGAAGCATCGATCTTCCCGAGCGCGTCAGACAGCTGGGTAACGCTCTCCGCCGCCGTCGTAGAGGAAATGCCCTGCAGGGTGCTGAGCAGCTCCTTCCCGGCTGTGGTGTTCTCCAACCCCGGAATGCCTGCAATCAGGGATTCGGTCAGCTTGGCCCATCCGTCCGCGTCCTCCGGAGACAGCTTCTTGGCCTCCTCGGACACGCCGGCCAGCCAGGCCTTCACGCCCTCGGAGTCCTTTCCGGTGACGGCAGAGATCAGCCCGATGTTGTTGTTCAGCGTAGCCAGCACATCATTGAAGACCTTTGCATTGTCTCCGTCGAACTTGATTCCGGCCAGATCGTCTGCAATCTTCTGCACCGCTTCGCCCGCGCGGCTTGCACTGATCTGATCCAGGATGTCGATCAGCTCCCGGGCCTGCGTCGCGGTCTCGCTGATCTCCGCCAGCTTGGTGCTGGTGTTCAGATCGATGTCGTTGAAGTCGTCCAGCACGGTCCGTTCCGGCTCCGCGGTCAGTCCCTCCAGCACATCGGCCAGGCCGGTCACCAGTGGCTCCACCACCTGCATCAGCAGTTCGCCGCCCTTAGTGTTGATTGTGTCAAGAGCCGACTGCACCCGGCGGGAGGCATTGGCAAACCCTTCGGAGGTCCGCTCAAAGTCGCCCTGGGCGTCCGCGGTCGCCTGCATCAGGTACTGGTACCGCAGCATGGTCTGCTCGCCCTGGGTCATCTTGTCGAAGGCTGTGGTGATTCCTTTCGACAGGGCGTAGGCTTCCAGGTTGGCCACGCTCATGTTGATGCCCAGCTGCTTCAGGGGCTCGGTTTCACCGCTGATGCCCGCCCGGATCTTCTGAAAAGCGGTGTCGAAGTCCAGGTTGTAGAAGGAGGCCATGTCCGCCGCCAGGCCAGCCAGATCTGTGGACATGTCCACAATCTCGTCTCCGGCAAGGCCGCTGGACTTCATCATGGCGCCCAGGGTGGAGGTGAACTGCTTGGCCTGCGTTTCCGTCAGGCCGAACTGCTTCCCGGCCTTCTTGGACCAGGATTCAATCTTGGCGGCTCCCGCATTCCCAAAGGTGACGTCCACCACGTTCTGCACCTCGGCTAGGTCGGACGCGGCATTGACGGCCGCCTTGCCCCAGTCCGTCAGGGTTTTGACGACCGCTGCGGCGGAGAACCCGGCGGCAACCTTCTTCAGCATGGAAGAAAAGGACGATTCCATGGAGGTGGTGGCGTCCTTGGCGGAGCTGTCCCACTTCTTTGCTTCTCGATCGATGGCAGCCGTGACGTCCTTGACGCTTGCTATGGCTTGTTTGCCGTCCGCGGTTATTTCAAATACAATCTGTCCGTCGTTCATTTGTCGTCATCTCCCTGTATCATGCCCATCAGGCCGGCAAACAGCTTCTCAACATCCCGCTGATACTTTTCTTCCTGTTCCTTCTCGGACATCTTGAGCGCCACGGATGCCTTGGCATTGAGCAGCCACTGCCGTTCCGCTGCGTTATACTTTGTGGCTTTCGGCACCGGGCGTGCGCGGATCCCGACGACCTCAGAGAAGCGGCTTCCCTCCGGAAGATTGCTCAGTAACTCGGAAAACTCGATCCAGTGTAGCCGCTCTCGGTACAGGTCGATGCCGTACTCCTGCCGGAAGGCCGAGCGGATCAGCCCGGCATCCTGCTCAAAGCTCATCACCCGCTCACGATCGCCGGACGGCTGCTCCGGAAACAGAACCCGGCGAACCTCCGCCAGCACTGCGGACACGTTCCTGGGCCTGCGCATCAGGCATCGGAGCGCCAGCCATTCCCGGGCCTCCTCCGTCAGATCGTCCTTCTGCAGAATCTCCATCATGCGCAGCACGTTCCGGAAGTCGAAGTCCAGCCGGTAGAACTTCCCGTCCACCGTGACGCCTTCCGGCAGCTTCTCATGCAGTTTCATGCGCCCTTCTTCTGGGCCTTCGTGATCAGATCCCCCAGCCGATCCTTGAAGTACCTCCCGCACAGGTTGATCACGCACAGCGCGTCCCCGCGGTAGAACTCAACCAGCCTGGCCGCCTGCTCTTCTCCGAAGATCACGCCGGCGAAGTACTGCGCCGCCTTCGCGCGCTCCTCGTCCGGAGCCTCAGCCAGGCCGATCAGCATCTTCTTGGCCTGCTCCAGTCCGGCCACCATGCGCATGGCGTCCCCGTCGACCGCCAGCGTCAGCTCCTCGGTTCCTTCCCGGACGGTGATTCTGTCATGTACCCGGTTCAGGGTGATCTTGTATCCGCGTCTGAACATTTTTTCAACCTTTCCTCAACACTGTGATCCGGATCGTGTTGATGTTCTCGTTCAAAAGAAAATGGGGGAGGGGATATACCCCCGCCCCCGTGTGAATCAGGTAGCGTTCGTGACCGTGGGCTCGCCGTTGAACCGGATCGTGCAGCCGAAGCTGTTCACATCCAGAGAATTGCCGCCGAAGCTCACAACGTCGCCAATGCTGCAGTCGCAGGTGATCACCTTGCCTTCGGCCGTGATCTTGACGGAGCTGTTCCGCTCCTCACCCAGGGCGAACTGCTTGCCGGCAATGTAGTCCTGGGCAGCGTCGCCGACAACGCGACGGCCGGTGATGCTCAGCTCAGGAGCGCCGCCCGTGATCTCGTTGTGGGCAAAACCTTCGCCGCAGAGGAAGAAGAACTGCTGGTTCTGTTCGTTGCTGTTGAAGGTCATTCCCTCGATGCCCTTGCACAGCCTGGAGTAGGTCCAGGTGTCGCCGGTCTTGGACGTGCCAATCTCGATAGTGTTAACCCATACCGGATTCATTCTCATCATCCTTTCTCAAAAATCTTAATTATCAGGCTGGATGCCACCAGCCATGCGCCGCTGTCCTCGCGCCCGATCCGCTGCGGCAGCATGCTTGTCGTGATGTCCACAATCTCCCAGCCGTCGCCGGAGGGATAGGACTTCATGTGGGTCAGGTTCTCATGGATCCCGTTCATGGTCTCCAGAAGTGTTTCCAGGTTGGAATGCTTCCCGTTGATCGTCAGATCCAGCGGGATGTACTGTCCTTTATCCAGGTAGACCTCCAGCGGCCCGGACGGCCCGACCTCGCACACCAGCCCGGAATCCGTGCTAAGGGCGCCCCTGCGGATGCCCGAGAAAATAGAGGTGCCGAACGCGTTGATGAGGTCCATCACAGCTTCGACTGCTTCATTGATTCTGCTCATTTCATCATCATCTCCACAATCCGCTGCGCTTTCCTCCGCCAGGCGTCCCGGTGCTTCTGTCTCGCGACTTCGCACCATTTCCACGAGGCGTTGGGGTTTACGTCCTTGTGCGCGGTCCGGATTTCGTAATACTGCCGCCGGGCGTAGGGTGTCCGCCAGATCAGCACGCCCTCTTCAGGGCGGCTGTGGATCAGGGACGAGGCGATCAGCGTGCCCGTGTCCTCCTTGCAATACTGATTAATATCGTTCAGGATTTCCTCGGACAGCTGGCCGCGCCCCTTCTCCCAGGCATTCATGATCCTGGCCTGCACCCTTGCGGCGTCAATGTTCACCTGCACGGGCATCAGATCACCGCCTTTCACACCAGCCCGATCTCCCAGTGGTGCAGCTGGTCGGTGTCGTCCCGCAGTGCGTCCACGGTCAGCACGGTGTACTCCGTTCCTCCTTCGATCACCCGCAGATCTCCGCCGGCCGCGTGAGCCGACGTCAGCAGCTGCTCCCAGTCAAGGGAGGGCTGGCTGTGCCGGCGATCCACAAAAAGCAGGGAGCGCAGCGACTGATCCGTGTTGTCCGTTGTCTTCCGGATCTCACTGGTGGGCTGCAGATGCACCCGGCTGACCGTGTACTCGTCATAGGTCTGGTTCTGGTATCTGTCGACACCGTTGCAGGCCTTCACGGTAACGGTGCTGCGCATAATGCGCGCCGGAATAGGTCTCAGCATCAGCTCACCCCCACAGGATCCCGTTATCCCCGAGGCATGGCACCTGGGGATTCATCAGGCCGGTCTGTTCCAGGTAGGCAATGGCGGCCGGGCTTACACTGTCCCGGAAGGATCCGCTGCCGGCCACCGCTGCCGTCGCCCGGCCCTGTACTGTGACTTTGCCCACCGTGAATCCGGTTCCGACCCCCGCGGCCCCCTGCAGGGCTTCCGTGCCGTTGAGAGACAGGAAGTCAATCTGTGCGCAGATGGCCAGCCGGTAAAGGTTCTGGATCAGGGAGGGAAGGCTGGAAAAGTTCTCTTCCGTCACAGCCCAGTGCGTCAAAGAGCCAATGACGCGCTCCGCGTGAGCGCAGAGGGGGGAGAATCTCTCCGCCCCGTCCACGTCTTCCCCCAGATACGTGCTGGAGTAGAATTCGTAGTCTACGATTGCGCTCATGCTCTCACCTCATCAGGCTGCCACGTTCACGAAGATGCCGCCTTCGCGCTTGGGCATCGCAAACGCACCGTAGTAGTACCGCTCGTAGTAGAGGTACTTGCCCTTGCTCTGGGCGGTGGGCGCGCTCATCATGGCGGTCTCGTACTTCACGGGAGCCGCCACGGCCATCGGATCCACAAGGATCATGTTGATCTGCTTCGCGCCGGACGCAGGAACCCAGCCTTCGGTGAAGACGAAGGAGCTCTTCATGATGTCGCTGGGCACGATGTGAACGGGGATCTCGTCCAGCCGCTTCACATTGCGGTTCACGGTCTGGCCCTGGCCAGCGCCGCCGACATCGATGAACCGGGACACGCCGGCAGTCTGTTTCAGCAGCGTGTACACCGCGGGAGTGACATAGGCGTGAATCCGATCCAGCGGAACCCGCGCGTCGCTCATGTTCTGCAGGTAGGTGTCCCACAGGGTGAGCACGTTGCCGGAGGTGATGGCGGTGGTGTCCGGGGTGGTCACGAAGCTCAGCAGCTTGGCCGCCAGATACGCGTCCATTTCCGGGACCTTCTGCATCTGGTTGAACTCCCGGGAGATGTTCGCCAGGATGGCCACGTCGTTGGTCTCCTCCATGTCCATCGGATCCGCCAGGGTGTCCCACTCGCGGTCCATCTCCAGCGTCTTCGCGACGAAGCTGTTGTTGAAGTTCCGGGTGAACTGACCGCTCATGTTGTCGCGGTCCGCGGCGTGCGCTCCCTTCACATCCAGGGTGGGGATGTACACGGTCTTGCCCTTGCCGGGCATGAACTGCTTCGCCAGCGGGCTGGCCCAGATCTCACCGAAGTAGGAGAGATAGGGATACGCTTCCGCCATCGCCTGGCCGTATTCAGCAGCATAGTTGACATTAGTCTGAGTGAACGGCATTATTCATCATCCTTTCTGGGGCACAAACCCCCATGCTTTTGTAAATGCAGCCTTCGCGCCTTCGTCGCCCTTGGGCATGCTGCCTTCGGTGCCGGCGCCAAACTGCGGCTTGTTGTTGCTGTCGGAAGCGGTGAAGTATTCATCATACTTCTCCCGGATCTCCGTCAGCTGGTCCTTGACGGACTTTGCCCCTTCTTTCCGGTCGATCATGCCATACACCGTCTCGAAGAACTTCGGCTTCACGCCCTTGAAGTCTTCGGAGGTTCGGGCAGCCGTCATCGTCCTGAAGCTGTCGAATTCGCCCTGCAGTGCTTTGTATTCCTCGCTTCCCTTGATGTCCGGCTGTTTGACGCCCTTTTCCCATTCGGCCTTGGCGTTCTCGATCGCGGTTTCCTGGGCGGTCTTTGCAGCGCTCTTGGAAACATACCCGTCATCCAGAGCCCGGCCATACAGGCTGAACACCTGCTCCGTCCGTTCCTCTGCAGACAGTTTCTCATTCCTCATGATCTCGTCCAGTGCGCTGCGGGTGAAAATGTTTGCCATACGTCCTCCTTTTTACGGCCGGGTAGAACGATCGGCCGATCAGCGTGATTAACGTCCCGCCGGACGTGATAGTATGAAAAAACCGCCCTGCTTTCAGTGCGGTCTTATCATCGGGTAACCAGCGTGTTTTTCCGTTCTGTGATCGTTATTTGCGGAAAACCGCAAAAACACGCTTCTAACGATCATATATGCGCGTTATTCGTCCTTCTTCGCCGCGCGTTTCGTGGACTTCTTTGCCGTCTCCTGCGGCTTCTCCGCTTCGGGGACAATCTCCGTCTCAGGGGCATTGTCCGCTTCGGGGGTATTTTCCGCCTCCAGGGGCTTCTCCGCCTCGGGCGGGTTCTCGTTCGTCTCCACGGTCGGAACCGCCTCAGCGTTCAATCTGGCCCCGCAGACGAGGCAATACTGGCCGTCCTTGTCTGTGTAGATCACCGGATGAGTGCAACTCATGGCTGTTCACCTCCTTTCGCTCATAAGAAAAGCGCCTTGCCGTCTGCAAAGCGCTTTGGTAGAATAAACCAGAGGGTGGTGATGACGATGAATGAAAACGCATGGGCCCTGCTTTCCAAAATCGTGGAAACAGGAAGTGAAACCTTCGACCTGCGCAACCAGGGCATTCTTGCTGCGCTCCAGACCATGAAGTCCAGAGGCTACGTCCGCGTTTACATGGATGGCACAGCAGAGCCAACACAGGAGGGCCGCGCAGCGCTCCTGTCACATCAGCAGCAGCTTCAGACCCAGCGCGAACAGGAAGCCAAGAACAAAGCTGCAGAAGAAGAAGACCGCGCGTATACGGCTGCACAGAATAGGCAGCAGCGTCATCACGATTATTTTGTAGCGGTATTCAGCACTTTTCTCGGGTCCTTCCTTGGCCTTCTGGCTGAATGCCGTCACCAGCTCGTCACAGTCGTCATAGACCTTTTTAAAAAACTTGTTTCCCGTTAAATCCATGCTGGCCTCCGTTTCACATGCCTGGCAGAGAATCTTTGATACCCTTAGCCGCCTTCATGGCGCGCTGCATCAGAGTATTTGCTTCCAGGTACTCAATCCCTTTAAGCGTGATCTCCGGCATAGGCTGATCCACATAGATGTTCCCCGCGCCGTCATGGGACACCCGGACGCCCTTGATATACCCGGCGTCGATGATCATGGAAAGGATCCTGGCCCAGCGCGGTTGGCTGATTCCCAGCTGTTCTGCAGAAAGAAGCTGAATTTCTTCTGCGTCCATCTGCTTTTCCAGCGTGTGCAGGATTCGATAAATGACCTTCAGGTTTTCATCCATGTGTGTCTATTACCTCCATCAAAAAACCGCCGGCATCAGCTGGCGGTTTTTTCTGTTGTCCATTCATGCAGACATTGGATCTGTAACGGGGTATCTGACAGAATTGCAACGTAATTGATTTGGACATTGCTTTCAAGCTGTATCAAAGAACCGTTCTTGGAAAATGCCTGGACAAGAGTACCATCAACATCCTCAAGAAGTCTGTCTGCAGTGGAATAATGAAGTTCCTCTGTAATAAAATGAACGGCTTTATTGAAGACAGCACGATCTGCAGTATCTGCGATTGTGTAACCGTAGGTCATGTGCTACCTTCTCCTTTCAGTCCAAACTGATCATTGACAGCTTGGTTTGTCTTAGTTGCCGTTTTCAAAATATCCGTGATGGCTTCTTCTCTGGAAAGATGCTTTCTCGCCATCTTATCAGTTATAAGCTCTTCAAAAGTCTTATTAGGCGATTTTTCATCAAGCACCTTCCGAGTCTCCTGATCAGCCATAAGTTCCCGCGCTTTCGTGCGATTCTGATTTCTCATTGCGCACGCCTGTCTGGCCTGATCCTCGATAGACTGACTGCGATCAATCAAGTTTGGAATTTCTGCATCTCTGTCAAGATACCACTTTCTGGCGTCTTCATTAGAGAGGGAACGCAGTGGCGGATCGATCATCTTCATTATATCGCCCAGGTTATCCTTTTTCAAGAGGGAACTGTAGGAAAACTCACCCTTCTCCGCACCCTTCCAGCTGGCAATCACCGGTGTCCCTTCCCGGTTCCGCCTCCTGGTCCGTCCGGTGCTGTCGCAGAAGTCCTGCACCCTGTCGCTGGCCTACCTGCCCTTGACCTTTGCCACCCGGATCTCCACTACCGGCGCGCTCTGGGCTTTCAGATGCTCGACCTTCAGCCGCTTTTCCCGCAGCTTCCGCTCCAGTCTCCGCTGCTCCTGGCTCTCCGCGTAGGTCTTCTCGTTCTCCTCAGGATCCTGCGGTTCACCCCGCAGTGTGGAGAACCCAGGAATGAAGGTCATCGGGTAATGCCGGCAGTTGACGCCGAACAGCCCCGCCGGCTGTCCGTAGCTGGTCATGCTTTGCGGAATGATCCGGATCTTGTTTCCGTCGAAGTCTTCGACCGTCCCGCTGCGGTCGCTCCGGCTGATCACCTTCCCCTGCCAGGGGTAGCACAGAGGCCGCGCGCCGTTGTGGCTGCTGACCTGATACAGATCGTTGCCGTACTGCTCGTTCCGCTCCCAGACGGCCGCTCTGGCTGTGTTGAACATCGTGGTCTTGATGTCCATGGCGGCGTAGGTTTCCGGCCGCCACCGATGCCCGGCGTGATCCACAAACCCGGTCAGCCCGTTCTCCACCATCCTGTCCACCGCGTGCCGGATTGCCTGATTCCAGGCGGAAACCCCGGTGACCACCTCGCCGGTGGAGTTGTTCAGGATCCGCTGCGTCACGTTCACTCGGCTGACGATGTCGCTCACGGTGGCCTGATAGGCCTGCTGCGTGCTCTCCAGCATCACAGTGTTGACCAGGTTCAGCTTGTCGGCGCTCTGCCTGTAGTAGCTCTTGAACGCCTGCATCTGGCTGGGTGCCACCTCCGGCGGCAGGAATCCGGCGCCCTTCAGCAGCCCCTGCTCCGCGCCTTTCCTCAGCTGAACTTCTTCATGCTTCAATCCCTCCATGATCGCGGCTTCCAGTCCATCCTGCAGCGCCTTGTCTGCTCCCTGCAGGCTGCTCCGGATGATCGCCGCGGTTTCTTTGTTCACCTGGCCCATCTGTGCCAGCATCTGCGTCTGGTACTCAAAGCCCCCTTTGGGCTCCTTGCCGTCCTGAATGTAGGGGAAGTAGTGTGCCAGGTTGATCAGGATCCGGTCCACAACCTCCGCGTAAACCTCTCCCATGGCCCAGGACATGTCTTCCAGGAAAGAAGGCCTCATGCCTTACCACCTCATTCGCTGCCGCCAAAGAGGCTCAGCCCGTCCACGGTCTGTCCGGCGCCTTCCTCCCGGATCCGCTTCAGCTCCGCCTCGGCCTCCTCCGGCGTCAGCCCCTGCCCGTACTTCTTGTCCGTCAGGAATGTATACTTGCTCAGCAGCCCCGCATTTACCAGCATCACGCCTTCCTGAATGTTGGTCTGCCGGTCCTGGGTCACGCCGTCATCAAAGACAATCTGCACATGATACCCGCCGGCGGCCAGGCTTTCCACGCTCTGGCCCTCCCACTGGGTTTCATACAGGACAGCCACATCAATGATGTTTCGAACCAGGTGTTCCAGCGCCGGCGTGATCTGGTTCTGGATTGTCCGGATGGTCTTGAAGGTCTTGCTGTTCTCGCTGACCACCTCGGTCGCGGTCTTCAGCCCGCTGTGCTGGTCAAAGGTGAACGTGCCGGCACTGAAGCCCACCTGCAGACACAGGATGCTCAGAAAAGCATTGATGGCAGCCACGTGTTCTTCCACCCGCAGCTCCACGCTGTTGTCCGTGATCTTCAGGTCTTCCGGATTGTCGCTGGCCAGAGCCTCGTAAACTTCGTCGTTGGCGTCGAAGTACCGCCGCACCGCGCCCGTCTCCGGGTCCACCACCGTCCGCACCGCTCGGGCCGGCACGATGATCCGCTTCTTGCCAAGCTGGAACTCCCGCACGAAGCTGTCATAGCAGATGTCCAGCGCGTGCAGCGTCTCCAGAGCGTTGCCGTAGATGCTGACGCCGAGAGGGGAGTTGTCGTCCAGGTTGTTGGCGA
>CAZBXX010000039.1:0-18671 GCA_964495965.1 uncultured Oscillospiraceae bacterium
CATGAAGCAGGGACGTGACACGACGAAAGAAGAACGCTTGGAGATTGTAAAGGATGGAGAACGCCGCCGAGATGGGCCGCAAGGGCCAGGCCGCCTCCGTGGAGGCGCAGAAGCGCAACCGCACCACCGCCTCCTTCGCCAAGCAGATCCAGAATAACGATGTCATTGACGACAAGGAGAAGGAGAAGCTCGCCGAGCTCGGCATCACGGAGGAACAGCTGAACGGCGCCCTTGTCGCCATGGCGGTCTTTAACCAGGCCGTCATCGGCAATATCCCTGCCGTGGATAAATGGGAGGAGCTTCTGGAGAAGGCCGCCGCCGAGTACGCCGGCGCCCTCACTGAGGACACCCGCCGGGCCCTGGCCCTTATGCGGGAGAACTACGTTCCCAACATCTCCTCCAACTTCGGCACCATCTCCGTCGCCGCTCTCAAGCACCTCTTCACCCACTATGAGGCCTTCGGCGGCCGCGGCTCCCTCAAATCCTCCTGGGCCTCTCTCACCGTCGTCCGCCTCCTGATGGAGCACCCGGATATTCACGCCCTGGTGCTGCGCAAGGTGGCCAACACCATGCGTGACTCCGTCTATGCCCAGTAACGTCACCCTGTATATCCCGTTTTCCGTAAAGGCGGAGACTCCTGACGGCGGAGAAAGCACCTTCCTCCCGCCTCTGGCCTATGCCGCCTGTCCGGATCCCGAATCCCACTGGACGCTTCAGGCGGAAGGGGAGAGCGCCGGGCGCTGCGGCTTCTTTGTGAAGGGCGAGCTGGCAGAAGCTGTCACCCTGGAGGAAGCCAGAGAGCGCTGTGATTACGTTTACGTGATGCCATAGCGAAATAGGGTATAACAGGGTATAACTTTTGCCTGCTATTTCTCATACTCGATCCCAAAATAGTCTAGGACTGCCTTGAAGTCATCCTGCATCAGCAGGCAAGTGTCGCGCAGATAACCGGGCATTTTGTCCCACTCTTTCAGCCCGCGGTAATAGAACATTTTATGCCGGTCGTCGATGATGAAGGGCACGATCCCGAAATGAAGGCATTCCTTAAAAAGGATCAGTCTGCCGACACGCCCGTTGCCATCCTGAAAGGGATGGATGCGCTCAAAGCAAACATGAAAGTCGAGCAGATCTTCAAGATCCGGCTTGGGGCTGCTGTTATACCCTTTTAACAGCTTTGCCATGGCTGTGGGAACCTGGGAGGGGAGAGTCGTGGCCTGCCCGCCTACTTCATTCGCCACCTTCTTATACGCACCCACGGCAAACCAGGGTTGGCGGCTGTCGCTTGTACCGCTTTTGAGCGTACGGTGCAGCTCTTTGATAAACGCCTCCGTCAAGGGCTTTGCGGCATTCTCGATGATCAGATCAATGCAGCGGAAATGGTTGGCGGTCTCAACCACATCGTCAACATTGACGCTCTCTCCCTCAAGGCCGATCGTGTTTGTCTCATAGATATAGCGGGTCTGGTCGTGTGTGAGCCGGCTGCCTTCAATGTGATTGGAGTTGTAGGTCATATCGACCTGCAGCTTGTGATAGATACCTCCGCGCAGCTGCATTTTCCGTTCCGCCTGTAGACGCTCCAACAGCGTTTTCGGCAAGGTCTCGCGCTTATTGATCCTCTCCGGCCGCTCGGCGTCTTCGGGGATCCACCAGGTTTTTCCTTTGAGTACCGCGCCGGGGATACGGTCATGAGCGCAGTAATTCCGCACCGTGCGCTCTGCAACACCCCACTTTGCCGCGCATTCGGCAACAGAGATCAAATTCATGCAAACCACCTCGAATAGAGTATATACCATTACCGGCAAGAAGTAAACACGATTTCACGATTAATGAAAATTCTTGCCGATAAGAAAGAATGAATACCCAGGTATTCCGCAGCGGAGCGGGAAACCTGGGTATCTACACATTTATACCAAAAGATTGTTTCTGAATTCGACGAGCAGCGATTCCGGGATCTGCAGACCACAGGTCAGGTAAGACTCGGAACTGCCGTAGGCATCATCGATTGCGCGGAAGGCGGATTCCATGTATTTCGGCAGCGCAAGAAAGACATCCCTGGCTGCCGCTGCGGCCGGCTCGGGACGGCCGGAGCGAAGGGCCCGGCGATAGAGTGCGTCTGCCTGCACGATAAACTCATCTGCGTTCACCGCATAGTCCTTGATAATCTCCTCGCGGCTCACGCCAAGCGCGGAGAGAACCAGCGAAGACACGATGCCGCAGCGGTCTTTCCCCGCAGTGCAGTGCCAGAGCACGGACCCTTTCTTGAAGTCATGCGTGAAGATTGCCGTCAGAACATCGTGAAGCGCGGCGCGGCAGGGCTCGGCCACGATCATTGTTCGATACAGAGAGACCATGTCCGGGAGAGAAAACGGGCTTGATGATTTGTCTTCTCGGGTGATCCCTGCCGTGGCTTCATCGAAAATGGGATGGATCCGAAGCTCCACGTCCTCCGGGATGTGATCCGGCTTTTCCTTTCTCTCAACTGCCGTGCGCAGATCAATGATCGAGGAGAGACGGTAATCCTGCCGCAGCTTTGCGAGATCTGCGTCGGTTGCCTGGGAGAGGTTTGCCGCTCGGAGCAGCAAGCCCTTGCGGATCGTTTTCCGTTCCGTTGTTGTAAGTCCGCCCAGGTCGCGGGCGTTGATGATACCGGCAAAAGATATCATACGCGACATGTTATTCTCACCTCTGTTCTTGACAATTCCAGTCTGCCCACAGTTTCAGACCTCATAGAAACGAATGATTTGACGCTATATCGCTGTAGCGATATAGCAATATACTCTTTTCCGATCAGGACTTTTGAATCATTGGGGTGTTCCGCAGTTCAGACAGTCCCGGAGACTTCTTTCATCCCGCCGGTTTCCAGAATGCTCCGTTCCAGTTCAAGCGCTTTTGGAAAGCCTTCTGCTGCAAGTGCCGCGGCAGAAGCGCGGAGGGCCGGGACAAACTTATCGCACATGGCGTCAAAGCGCCGCATGGCCATCCGTTCGCCGAGGCCGATTTCTTTGGCGGCAAGGAGGAAGGAGTCGCGCGTCAGATCGTCCAGCGACAGCGCGTCCCCGATGAAGAACGCCATTTCCCGCGTACTTTCGGGGTAAACGGCAGTGCTCACGATATCATAGGCGGGCGCCAAGCGAACCGCCCGCTGATTGGGACTGTACAGGAGTGAGAAGTTCTTGATATGGGAATCCGTGTTTCCGATGAGGAAGTTGAACACAACGATGTCCCACAGCTTCAGCTGATCGGTGATCGGGTCGGCAGAATATCGCCGCAGCAGATCGAACATAGCGCGCAGATAACCCCGCGGCTCCTTCTCATACTTCTCATCAGCGGGGATCCCCATCGCCTGGGCGAAATCCTCCTGATGCAGCCGCAGGGGGCAGGGGAGTCCATCGACCAGCTTGCTGTCAGCAGCAAAGCGGCGGTCGTAGCGACGGGTGGCAAAAAGGACCTCTGTATCCTCGCCGTGACCGGTGTCAATGATAAAGCTGTCGGCGATCTCGATCCCGCACCTGGCCGCGGTCAGCAGGGAAAGCTGTTCGTTGGTCACGATCCCGTCCAGCCGCACATGACTCTGCTTGACGATGTGCGTACTGGGAGCCGTCCCCTGGGGCAGATACCAGACACTGTTTTCGGAATCGTAATACAGGCCGACCTTGCCGGAGGCCCCGGTCAAGGAGAGATGAGATTTCAACACCAGCTCGGCAGATTTCGTGGCACCCTCCGCGGCGAGCTGCTGCACCTCGTCCTCCGTGATCCGGGAGTACGAGGCATTGACTGTCTCCCCGGGGACGCTGACGCACAGGGCGCCGAGACATTCCCGACCCAGCCCGTGCAGGAGCGAGAGATAATCACCCTCCGCAATATGCATCCACTGCGCGAGATTGCGGCGCGTGAAGCCCTCGGGCAAAAGCCCCTCAAAGAAATTCCGGGTCTGTACGGGAGAAAAGGGCTCCGGCTGCAGGGGGAGACTGAGGGAGATCGGGGCGGCGCCTTCGCTTTTCAGATAGTTGTCCGAATAAGCAAAGCAGCTGTCGGAGCTGTTGTTCCTGACGATTCGACCGACCGGGTGCAGAACGCCTTCGCGTTCCAGGCTGATAATCAGATCTTCCATGGCTTACTCCCGCGGCGTGAGACTGCAATCCAGGCCCAGCAGGTTTGCCAGACGGATAGCCTTCTCCAGTTCCACCGTGCGTTTGCCGTTTTCCAGATCGGATATAAAGCTCACGCTGAGCCCGCTGACCTCCGAGAGAAAGGCCTGCGTATAACCCAGCTCGCGTCTTCTGGCCCGAAGTGTCTGCCCAAAGGATGCGGCGTTAGTAATCATTTGGATCATCCTTTCGCCGTTCGGCGTTGCTGCTGCCAATGAAGCGCTCACTTCGCCGTTCGGCTAGATTCTTCTGCCTGCATTATAATATGAGCCGTACGGCGAAGTCAAGAAAAAGCAGGCCGGTGTTCTCCTTTTCTGCGGGATATGGTATACTTGTCAAAAAGGGGAGTGAGGCTGTGTGCATCTGTTGGTCGTGATCTTTATCGCCGCACTGGCTGTGCTGCTGCTTGCGGTGAGCTTCGGCGTGATCGACGCGCTGCATGTACAGCCGCGGCCGAGAGCAGGACAGAAGCGTGTGGCCTGCGTGGGCGACAGCATCACCTACGGCTGCTTCGTGCCGGGACAGCCTTGGAACAGCTACCCGAGACAGCTCGGGCGCTTGCTGGGGCGCAGGTACTGCGTCGGCAATTTCGGCTATACCAACCGCACGGCGCTCAAAAGCGGGGATCATCCCTACACGGCGGAGAAGCTCTACCGGCAGAGTCTTGCTTTTCAGCCGGACGTTGTGCTGCTGATGCTGGGCAGCAACGACACCAAGGCCGTCAACTGGAATGCGGAGGCCTTCGCCCTTGACTTCGGGGAACTGATCGAGAGCTACCGGGGCCTGGAGAGCCGCCCGCAGGTTTTCCTGCTGCTCCCGCCGCCGGTGTTTCCCTTCTGTGGAAAAGTGCGCTGGGACATCCGCAGCAAGGTGCTGGAAAACGAGCTGCTCCCGATCTGCCGCCAGGTGGCGGAAGAGAAGGGCGTGCCCGTCATCGACGTTCATGCTGCCTTTGTGGGCAAGCCTGAACTCTTCGTGGACGGCTGCCATCCGAACGCGAGAGGGGCGAGGGTGATGGCGGAAGAAGTATTTACAATGACTGGAGAAGGAGGATAAGAATGGAACTGAATCCAAAGAGCAAACAACTCTTCGATATGCTGATGCAGATACCGCCAGACTATAAGCAGCCGGAGATCATCATAAAACGCAAACTGGCCGCTTGGGAACAGGGCTTGTGGTTCCGAAGGGTTTTCCAGCCGGATTATAGTTTTTTTGCAAAAATGAACATTGAGCAACCATCCTGGAGCACTGCTGTCTTGTAGTACTCTTGGGATGGTTTTTCACATTTTTGTCCTCTCAGAGGCCGATCCGGCCGCTTTTTGCACAATCCCAGCCAAATTAAAGAGGCGCTGCCTCTCAACAGTCACTTAAGCTGTTTTGAGACAACGCCTTTTTGTTTTATTAAGGAATGTCAGACGCATTTACTGACGTTTTTTGCAAACGGTAGATTCCCCGTGGTTTTCTCTGGAAAAAGGACATCGCCTGCCTATGCACTGGTTGTTTTTTGCGGAATATCGACACACGACCTCCGGCTTTTCCATTTCAATGCCGAAGTGATCCTTTACAAAATCTATAGCGGTGAGGATGGAGAGAAAGGAATCTCTCTTGCAGCAGCGCGGGCCGCCAATCTCTCCAATCCGCTCCAGTGATCTGGCCGTCATCTTATGGGAAAGGGCAAACGGCTCGTTCGTCAAAGGCGTGGACTTCGAAATCAGAGAGACAAACATACCCGAACTGATCCCCGCACCGCAGGCGCCCCAGAACCCGCAGGCTCCTCCCGGAACACTCTTCCCGCGGTTCATCATTTCAATCAGAGCGCTGTGAAGGTCGATGTCTCCACCGGCGTTCCGGTATGCTGTCAGCAGTGCAGCGCCAACCATAACATGGTGCTCAGGACCATGCAGATGACAAAACGGCATCGACATCATTTTTTCGATGATTGCTATCGGATCTTTTGACGTTTCTTCCAGGCATAGTCCGATGATGCTGTCAAGACCCTGGGTATGGCACTCATTGCAGACATAATGCCCGTTTACACATCGGGTCTTGCTGTTCTCTTTTTTGTGGCAGATCTCGCACTCCATCAGGGCATCCGCTTCCAGATATTCAAGGGGAGCCTTGCAGATTAAGCATTCTTCCATCATGGAGTATCCCTCCGGAATTCATAATAATAGCCGTACATGTTCCTTGCTTACAGACCTTGATGGCTTTTTACGCAAGAAGCCGATTACGTTTTACAGTGTTTCCATTCATAACCTGCTCCTTCTTTGCAGTCAGTCTATCATAACGAGATGGCCATCGCAACCTTTTTCCGAAACCTTTAACGGTTCACCCATATTCCGCTCACGGGAAAACCTTTCAGATACCGTTCTCTAAGAGAAAAACGGCTCCAGCCCGAACCTGAGAAGTGCTCTTCGGATCAGTGTAAGAAGCAGAAAATATGTTTTTTCGCTAAGCTTCAGTTAAGGAAGCCGTGTTATTCTTGCATCATCCAGTAAGGATCAACAGAAAGGATGCAGAAAACATGAATACAAAAGCTCTTTTTCAATACAGAAAGGCGGCAGCGCTGGTTGTTTCCGCTACACTGCTTCTGGGCTTGATGACCGGGTTCGGAGGCACTTTGGCCTATGCTGAAGACATCTCCGCAGTAACCGGCAGCAGTGTCTCGGACAGTATCAGCAATTCGGCAGACGGGGAACACGCTATTACGGCGGACGGGGAGACCGCTTCCTACGCCCATATCACCGTCACGAAGACAGGGGATGTATCCGGGGATGAGGCTGATTTTTATGGAAGCAATTCGGCTGTATTCGCAACGAACGGCGCAGAACTCACCCTATCTGCAATGACAGTGTCGACTGACGGCACCCATGCCAACGCCGTATTCAGCTACGGAGAGGGGACTGTGGTAAATATCTCCGATTCTGTTATCGAGACGACGGGCAACTGCTCAGGGGGACTGATGACTACTGGCGGGGGCACCATGAATGCAGAGAATCTGACCATTCACACCACGGGCAATTCCTCTGCCGCCATTCGGTCAGACCGCGGCGGCGGAACGGTAAACGTCAGCGGAGGGAGTTACACGACGGATGGGACCGGCTCTCCAGTCATCTATTCAACGGCGGATATTACGGTCTCCGATGCGGAACTGACGTCCACCGCTTCACAGGGAGTTGTTGTAGAGGGCAGGAATTCTGTTACGCTTAACGATGTGATGCTAACTGCTGACAACAGCAGCAAAAACAGCGACAAGTCGTCATACTACCAGGCTGTCATGATCTATCAGTCCATGTCCGGGGACGCAGCCCAGGGCCTTGCCACGTTTACTATGAACGGGGGCAGCCTCCTGAACAAAAACGGAGACGTGTTCTTTGTGAACAACACCTCGGCTGCTGTTGAACTGAGCCGTGCTGAAATCGTCAACGAAGACGAAGAAGGTGTCTTTCTCCGCGCGGCGGCGGCAGGCTGGGGCCGTGAAGGAAGCAATGGCGGCCATGTGACGCTGACGGCAGCGGAGCAGGAAATTAACGGAGACATTCTGGTGGATGAAGTATCCACGCTGAACATGATCCTGAAAGATGGAAGCAGCTTTATAGGTTCAATAAACCCGGATGAACCGGGCGGTGAAGTTTACGTTGAATTAACCGAAGGGGCTAACTGGACTCTGACCGGGGACAGCTATATTGCTTCCCTAACCTGCGATGCGGACAGTATCGACCTGAACGGATACACGCTCTATGTGAACGACGTAGTCTACGAGGAGGGTTCTGCCTCGGAGGGTGAGGCCATTGAAGCAGAAGTGTCTGAAGAAGATGCCCACGGCATGCCCGGCGATCGTCCGGAAGGCATGGAGGAGCCGCCTGAGGGCGCCGGTGAACCGCCTCAAGGCATGGGAGAGCCGCCTGAGGGCGGGAAACCCGGAGACGGAAATCCTCCTCCTGCAAAACCGGGATCCAACTGAGCCGGGTTCAGAGAAGAGAACACAGGATTCCATAAAACGATAAAAAATCACGGAGACGCCGGGCAGGTGCTGCCCGGCGTCTCGCAACTGTATGTTTCCGGTTTACGGTGAATGATTTTGCAGTAGAAAAAACCGCATGTATGTGATAAAATAAAATAACTGTTTCAGCAACTGGAAAGGGTGGGAAGAAGATGCCGCAAACAGACGGGAAGTTTCGTCCTCTGGATAGAAAACGACAGATTCTGATTGCAGATGATGAGCAGGTAAACCGTGAGATCATGGGCATGATTCTGCAGGAGCAATATGATTTGCTGTTTGCCGGAGACGGACTGCAGGCCCTGGAGATGATCCGTTCCCATAAGAATACGATTTCACTCGTCCTTCTGGATCTCCTTATGCCCGGCATGACCGGCATGGAGGTCCTGAAGACGCTGAAAGAAGACGAGACAACAGCAGGTATCCCGGTTATCGTGATCACCTCGGAGCAGAGCGCCGAGGTGGAGAGCCTGAAGCTGGGTGCGGTTGACTTTATACCCAAACCGTATCCCGATGTCGAGGTCATACGTGCGCGGGTGCAGAGAACCATTGAGCTTGCAGAAGACAGGCAGATCATCCAGTCAACCGAGCGGGATTCCCTGACAGGGCTTCTGAACAGAGAATTCTTTTACCGGTACTGCAAGCAGTATGACCAGTTCCATCCGGATGATGCAATGGACGCGATTCTGATTGATGTGAATCACTTCCATACGATCAATGAGCGCTACGGGAAAGCTTTCGGCGACGAGGTGCTGCGCTCAATTGCAGCCAGGCTTCTTGAGGCGGTAGAGGAGTCCGGTGCGATTGCCGGCCGGCGTGAGGCGGACACATTTCTGGTCTACTGCCCGCATTCGGAAGAACACAGGACCATGCTTGCGAATCTTCTGGAAGGCGTGGAGCTCGAGGAGAATGCAAAGAACCGTGTGCGTCTGCGTATGGGAGTCTATCCGGAAGCGGACAAGAACATCGATGTAGAGCGCCGTTTTGACCGTGCAAAAATGGCATCGGACACGGTGCGCGGCAGCGTTACCAGAACGGTAGGCTATTATGATGCGACACTGCATGAGCGGGAACTGTACGCCGAGCAGCTGATTGAAGATTTCCCGGCTGCCATCCGGGAAAAGCAGTTTCTGGTATACTACCAGCCAAAGTTTGATATCCGGCCGGACACACCTTTTCTGACCGGTGCTGAGGCGCTGGTGCGCTGGCAGCATCCTGAGCTTGGGATGATCAGCCCGGGAGTGTTCATCCCGCTGTTCGAGGAAAACGGGCTGATTCAGCAGCTGGATTCATATGTCTGGAGGGAAGCCGCCTGCCAGATCAGGCAATGGAAGGAGAACCTGGGTTATACGGTGCCGGTATCGGTTAACGTGTCACGGGTGGATCTGTTTGATCCAGCCCTGACGGAATCACTTGTTGAAATTACCGATTCCTGCGGCCTGAACCGCTCGGAGCTGCACCTGGAGGTTACGGAATCCGCCTATACACAGAACTCCGGTCGGATCATCGAAGTTGTGGAGCAGCTGAGAAATCTCGGCTTCCAGATCGAAATGGACGACTTCGGTTCCGGTTATTCCTCACTGAATATGCTCTCTACTCTGCCGATTGATATTTTGAAACTGGATATGCAGTTTATCCGCAATGCGTTCAGCGAGGGCGGAAAGACGCACCTGCTGGAGCTGATCATCAGCATTGCGGATTATCTGGCTGTTCCGGTCATTGCGGAAGGAGTGGAAACCGAAGCGCAGCTGGACCAGCTGCGCACAATGGGCTGCACCATTGTGCAGGGATATTTCTTCTCCAGGCCGGTGCCGCCGTCTGAGTTTGAGGCGTTCATTCTGCAGCGGAAGGAAAGAGACAAGGCTGTGGTGGAGAACGGCCAGGCCAGGTCCAGAGCATACGGAAGAAAGAACCATGCGCTCCGGCGGGTCCGGCCGGCTGTTGATGCGGAAACTGGTGAAAACGGCGACAGGGGAGCATGGAAGGCGGAAAGGGCGGAAGGCGAAGAGCTTCATGCCGGGCCGATGCACACAGGGCTGCAGCTGCGCACGGCGAACATCTTTTTTGCTGTGCTTGCGGTAATTGCTGCGGTTGCGCTGTTTCTGGCGGACTTGGCAGTCACCCGCGGCTATCAGCGAATGGAGCTGGCCAGCGACCGTTACATTGCAGCCCAGCTCTCAGCTTCCGATATGGTGACCGGATCGGACTATCTGACCGACCGCGTCCGTTGCTTCGTGGTTACCGGGGATATCAACTATCTGTATGACTTTTTTGAGGAAGTGAATGTGACACGGCGGCGCGACAGGGCGGTCGAAAGTCTGGAGGAGTTGCTGGATGACAGCAGCGGAAGCGCGGTGACAAGCCTCAACACGGCGCTGGAGCTCTCCAATGAGCTGGTGGAAACGGAATATGTTGCCATGAAACTTGCTTTGGAAGCCGGGAATTACCGTACGGCAAAGGTTCCGGAAGAGCTGGCTGCCATTCAGCTGAGCCCTGAAGACCGGGCACTGTCCCGTGAGGAAATGCTGAAGAAAGCACAGACACTGGTTTTTGATAATTCCTACATGCATTACAAGGACCGCATTCGTGAGAATGTGAATCAGTGCACGCAGGCCCTGATTCGCACTGCCAGCCAGGAACTGGAAAATGCCTCATCACAGATGGCGGTGCTGGTAAATATCCAGACGGGGCTTACCATACTGTTCCTGCTGATTGTGGTCGGGATTGTGGTGGTGATTACCGTAACCATCCGCAACCCGCTCTCCGCAATGGTCAAACTGATGCAGAATCAGGAGATCATCCCGCCGATGGGCGCCGAAGAACTGCGCTTTGTTGCACGGACCTACAATACCATCCTTCAGGAAAACCGGGAAGCCAGAGAGCGCCTGAGCCATGAGGCGTCCCATGATGCGCTGACAGGCCTCTTCAACCGCGGTGCCTACGATATGCTGATGGAAAGTGTGGACCGTGAGCATATGGCGCTGATTCTGGTGGATGTGGATTATTTCAAGTCCATCAACGACACTTACGGGCATGCGGTCGGAGACCGTGTTCTGCAGCGCGTGGCTGAGATCCTGCAGAAGAACTTCCGTTCCGTTGATATCATCTGCCGGATAGGCGGAGACGAGTTCGTGGTAGTGATGACGCGATCAAACAGCAGCATGAAGCAGCTGGTTCAGAATAAGATCAATCGCATCAATGACCTTCTGCAGCATCCCAGGGACGGGCTGCCGCCGGTGTCACTGAGCGTCGGTGTTGCGTTCTCCGACAGGGAGAATCCGAAAGGCGACATCTTTGCCGATGCAGACGAGGCTCTGTACCGGGTCAAGGAAGCAGGACGAAACGGCTGTGCGTTTCATGAATAAAGAAAAAGAACGGTCAGGGCAGCCCGAAAGGGCGGCCCTGATCATTTGCGGACGGCGAGTATAAATCTGTAAAAGAGAACTCAACCGGCTGAACGGAGAATCTCCTCCAGTGTGCGGGGAGAGTAATCCATATACGGCAGCATGGCTCCGGTATTGGCAGCTCTGCAGACATCATCCCGCACATAAAGCTGCTTCAGCTGACGCTTTGCATGTTCAATCACATTCGCTTCGTATCCGGTGTGAACATGACCGTACAGATGAACCCACCCGAAATAATGATCGTGAAACGCAACAATCGGGTAATGGCAGAGAACAACATGATGCTGCCCGTCTGTTATTTCACGGTATTCCGCCACATCCTCAAAGCGGCTTCTCAGCTGATTCACGGTTTCCCGGTCATCGTGATTGCCGATAATCAGCGATTTGCGGCCGTTCAGCCGGTCCAGGATTTCCGCCCAGCGGTCCGGAGTACCGGCGCAGAAGTCGCCGAGAATCCAGGTCAGATCCTCAGCCCGGACGACCCGGTTCCAGCGTTCGATCATGGCCTCGTCCATTTCCTGCACGGAAAGAAAAGGGCGGTTATCATAGGCAATGATGGCTTCATAACCGAAATGCATGTCAGCGATATATCGGATTGTTCCCATGAAAGCTGTCCTTTCCGCTACACGGCGGCATCAAGAAGATGCCGGGTATACTCTTCTTTGGGATGAAAGTAGACCGTGTTGATGTCACCCTGCTCGACCACACGGCCGTCTTTCATCACCAGAACCCGGTCGCACAGATGGTAGACAACATTCAGATCGTGAGAGATAAAAAGATAGCTCAGATCCAGATCGTCCCGCAGCTGCTTTAACAGCTTCAGGATCTGAGCCTGGATAGTCACGTCCAGCGCGCTGACAGGCTCATCAGCGATGAGAAAGCGCGGCCGCTGAATCAGGGCGGCGGCAATGCAGACACGCTGTTTCTGCCCGCCGGAGAGTTCTCCCGGTCTGGCAGCCCAGCACTCGCGGGGGAGTTCCACACGTTCAAGCATTTCGTGGACGCGGCGTTTCCGTTCGGCGGCATCGTATTTTCCGAAGATGCGCAGAGGCTCCTCCACGGCCCATTCGGAAGAATAGGCCGGGTTCAGCGCGCTGGCAGGATCCTGAAATATAATCTGCGGACGACGGGTATAATGAATGACTTCTCCCTGTTCCGGCTTCACCAGACCAAGGATGGCCCGGGAAAGCGTTGTTTTCCCGGTTCCGCTTTCCCCGACCAGCCCGAGAATTTCACCATGGCGGACCGTGAAATCCACATCGTGGATCACTTCATGATAAATCCACTGCCCGGGAAGCCGTCCGGCTTCCCGATAGCCGGCGCTCACATGCCGGACTTCCAGGACAAGTTCATTGTTTTCATTCATGACGGATCACCGGTTCTTTCATTTCCCGGCGGGGAATCGCCTGGATCAGCTGCCGGGTGTAGGGATGCTGAGGATGAAAATAGACGTCATCCGTTTTTCCGGTTTCAACAAGCAGGCCGCGCTGCATCACCGCAACCCGGGAGCAGAGCTTTCGCACCACGCCGAGATTATGCGAGATAAACAGCATGGAAATCCCGCGCTCCCGGTTCAGCTTCTTCAGCAGCTCCAGAATCTGGGCCTGAATGGTCACATCCAGGGCCGTGGTCGGCTCATCCAGCAGCAGCAGGCTCGGCTCTGAAGCAATGGCGGCGGCGATCATACTGCGCTGCAGCATTCCGCCGGAAAGCTCATGCGGGTATTTGTTACACAGCTTTTCCGGTTCCGGAAGCTCCACGGCGCGCATTGCCTCGAGGGCTTTTTGCTTTCGGGCGTCCCGGTCCAGAGCGGTATGGACCAGAAGAACTTCTGCAACCTGCTCCCCGATCTTCATGAGAGGATCCATGGAACTCATCGGTTCCTGAAATACAACCCCGATTTCGGCACCGTGCAGCTTGCGCAGTTCCGAACGGTCAGCGTGCAGCAGGTCCCGGCCATTGAGAAGAATTTCCCCCGAGTAGCTGCACTGCTTTCGGGGCAGGAGACCCGCAATGCTCATGGCGGTGACGGTTTTCCCGCTGCCGCTCTCTCCGACCAGGCCGACAATTTCCCCGTCTGCGATTGTAAGTGAGATTCCGGCCACGGCTTCCCGGTCCCGGTTATGAAATTTTACATGCAAATCACGTATTTCCAGCATGATTCTGTAGCCCCTCACCCAGCAGCCCGACGCCGAACACCAGTAACACAATGGTCAGACCGGTGCTGACCGCGTACCAGGGTCCCGCTGCCAGCATGCTCTGCGCTTCCGCCAGCATATAACCCAGCGAAGCGTCCGGCGGCGTGACGCCGATCCCGAGAAAGCTCAGGCTGGCTTCTGCCAGCACCGCATTATTAAACCCGATCGTGAATGCCGGCAGGAGGGTACGCAGTGTGTTCGGCAGCAGATGCACCAGAAGAATCCGCCCGTCTCCGGCACCCATCAGTCTTGCGCCCGTCACAAAGTTCTGTCCGCGCAGCGCCCGGAATTCTGTACGCATCACCCGGGCGAAGCTCGGAATAAAGACCAGCCCCAGTGCCAGGACAACGCTGTATTTTTTCCCGGGACCGACAAGGCTTACAATCAGCAATGCCAGCAGAAAACTCGGGAAAGCCGTGACAGCATCATTCATCCGCATCAGCGCTTCGTCCAGCCAGCCGCCGTAGTAGCCTGTCAGGGCCCCGACCAGTGTGCCGATTACCGCACCCAGCGTCACCGTGGAGAGGGCAATGCCCAGCGTTGTCCCGGTGCCCTTCATGACCCGGCTGAAGATGTCGCGCCCAAAGTTATCGGTGCCGAACAGGTGCAGCAGGGACGGCGGCTGAAACCTGCCGTACTTCATGGCGGTGGGCACATACGGCGTCCAGAAGCTACCGATCAGTGCAAACAGCAGGATCAGGCAGGTCAGAACCAGGCCAACCCTGAGATAAACATTCCCGCTTCTCTTCATGACGCTCTCAGCCTCGGATCGATGGTCTGGTTTACCAGGTCTGCAGCCGTCCCGGCAAGGCAGACCCAGAAAGCCAGGATCACAACAATGGCCTGAACCACGGGGTAATCACGCCTTGTGATGGAGCTCACCAGAAAGCGCCCGAGGCCGGGAATGCCAAGAACCTGCTCCACCACAATACCGGCGCCGACCAGTTCTGCAAGTGTCTGGCCGAGAAAGGTGACCGTTGAAACCATGGAGTTCTTCAGGACATGGCGGGTCAGCACCGAGCGCCGGTCATTTCCGCGGCTGATGGCGGTGCGGACGTAGGCTTTATTCATTTCGGAGATGACCGTTGCGCGCAGCATTCTGACCGTCATTGCAATCCGCGGAATGCTCAGACACAAAGCGCCAAAGAACAGGTGCCGCAGCGAGGCTGGGAAGTCGCTCTGAAGGCCGGGAAACTCGCCCGGCGTGAAGAGCCGAAGCAGAATTCCGAAACACCAGGAAACCAGAATTCCGGTAAAAAACGGGGGAACCGCCATGCAGAGCTGGTTCAGCACCGTGCGCGGCCAGTCCCAGAAGCCACCCTCCAGACGGTAGGAAAAAACGCCGAGCGGTATGGAAACCACGGCGATCAGAATGAAACTCATCAGACTCAGCCAGAGTGTGAGCTCCAGTTTTCCGCCGATCAGATCCCAGACCGGCTGCTTGTAGCTGTAGGAGATGCCGAGATCACCCGAAAAAAAGCCGCCCAGCCACCGGATATACCGGGAAAGGAACGGCAGATCCAGCCCAAGCTGCTGCCTGAGGGCGGCAACCTGGGCTTCTGTTGCGTCTGTACCGAGCATTGTCCGGACCGGGTCGCCGGAAACCACCTCGAATGCGGAAAAGGTCAGGAACGAGACCAGCAGCATCGTCACTGCCAGCATACCGACCCGCTTAATAATCGTTTTCGTCATAAACGTCAGCTGTCATAAGCCTCTTCTGGCAATAGAAGACAACGGCCGGTGGCCAGCGCCTTACTGCCAGCTGAGGGTCGAGACGTCCAGCACATAGATGGGATAGAAGGTAAGGCCGGTCAGACCGGAGCGAACCGCGACCAGATCCGCCATATCCTGTAAATACACGTTGGCTGCATTCTCAGTCAGGTTTCGTTCCAGATCCCGATAGAGTCCGGTCTGCTCCGCATCGTCCACCGTGCGCAGTGCCTTTTCCAGCGTTTCATCATATTCCGCGTTGCTGTAGTTCGTGAAGTTGTTGCCGACGGAGCTGCCGAAGCGCTCCAGCAGCTTGCGTGCGGTCATGTTATCGCTGGTCAGCCCGGTTACCGTGCTCTGGAAGTTCCGGTTGCTGTAAACTTCTTCCAGCCAGGTGCTCCAGTCAACAGGCTGCACCGTCGCGCGGACGCCGATCTCCCTCAGCTGCTCCACCAGAACCTGAGCGGTATTCACATGCGGGGTATAGTTGCTCGGAACGGTGATGGTCATGTCAAATCCGTCGGCATAGCCGGCTTCGGTAAGCAGGGCTTTCGCTTGTTCAGTATCCTGAGTATAGTAATCGGTAAGGCTTTCGTCATAGTACTTGACAAAGGAGGGGAACATGCTGGTTCCCAGGGGAATCCCGTAGCCGTCAAAAGCCAGATCGATGACTGCCTGTTTGTCCACGGCATAACACAGAGCCTGCCGGACATGCACATCGTTAAATGGTTCGGCGGCATTGTTAAGGTACAGGGCCTGTACCAGATTCATGCTGCCTTCGGCAATGCTGAATTCATTTTTGCTCAGCTGCACGGTCTGGTCGCTGCTCATGTGGGCAACCAGGTCCAGCGCACCGCTCTGCAGGCCGAGCACGAGCCCTTCCGCATTCTCCAGAATCCGGAATGTGACCTTCTGCAGCTTGCCCGGAGTGCCCCAGTAACCGTCAAAGCGTTCCAGAACAAGGCTGTCCTGCACCTGGCGGGAAACAAACCGGTAAGGACCGGTCCCTATGGGGGCTGTCTCCTGATCCATATAATCTGCGGGCAGAATGTAGGCGTTCATGACGGCCGCAAGGAACTCATTGCTCGGCTCGGAGAGCGAAACTTTGAGCACGTTCCCGTCGGCTTCCAGAGAATCAATGACGCCTAGAGCGGCGAGCTGAGCAGCAGGGTCACTGTCCTTCCAGCGGCGTTCGATGGAATAAACAACGTCCTGCATCGTCACCGGATCTCCGCTGTGGAACGAAACGCCCTCACGTAACGTAAACCAATACGTAAGGCCGTCGTCCGCTTCTTTGATCTCGGATGCGACTGCAGGAACAATTTCACCGTCTGCGTTGGGCTTTACAAGTCCCTCGAAGACGTTAAACAGCACTTCCTTGGTTCCTGCCGCCGTCATATAATCGGGGTCAAGACTGTCAAAATCCTGGGCGATACCGATGCAGATTTCATTGGTTTCCGCGCGCGATGCGGCGCCTTCCGTCTTGGAAGCGGCTTTCTTTCCGCATCCGCTCAGAAGCCCGAGTGCCATCACCAGGACGAGTGCAACTGCCAAAATTCTCTTTTTCATTACCGGTCTCCTTTCATCACTGCCCCGGGCGGGGTCAATGTGCGGCAATCCGCTGCCGTCGAAGAGTAAGAATTTTGCATTCTGTATTCAGTTTAAAAAACCGGGAGCATTATACAATATCTTTCTCACAGATGCAAGAAGGGCAAGCAGAAAGTTTCCGTTTGGATCTGGTCAGAGGCGGAGAAAAGGGAGAGAAATTGAAGATTCTGTGAACAATTTATTGCAATCCGCCTCTGATTGTGCTTTAATAATGTTACTACCTTTCCGAAAGAGGTGTTTTTATGAATTCAGGACGTGAAAAACTGGGGAGCCGGCTCGGATTCCTGCTGCTGAGTGCGGGCTGTGCCATCGGCTGCGGGAACGTTTGGAAATTCCCGTGGATGACCGGTCAGTACGGCGGCGGCGGGTTTGTGCTGGTATACATTCTCTGTCTGCTGCTGCTCGGCCTTCCGGCAATGACCATGGAATTTGCGCTGGGCCGCGCCTCGCAGAAAAGCCCGGTCAAAATGTATCAGCAGCTGGAAAAGCCGGGACAGAAGTGGCATATTCACGGCGGGTTTGCTCTGCTCGGGAATCTTGCGCTGATGGCTTTTTATACGGTGGTAACCGGATGGATGATGTATTACTTCGTCAGGTTCCTGACCGGGAAAACCGCCGCACTGGGCTTCGTCGGTATGATCACCAACCCGGCGGTTAATGTCGGTTATCTGGCGGTCGCCGTGTTCCTGGGCTTCCTGGTACTGAGTTTCGACCTTCAGGGCGGGCTGGAGCGCGTCACAAAGTACATGATGGTAGCACTTTTTGTGCTGATGATTGTGCTTGCCATACACAGTGCCACGCTTTCAGGCGCCGGGCAGGGTCTCCGCTTTTATCTGGTTCCTGATTTCTCGAAAATCAACGGCTCGGTGATTGTCGGCGCCATGAATCAGGCTTTCTTCTCCCTGAGTATCGGCATCGGTTCCATGGCGATCTTCGGCAGCTACATCGGCAAAGAACGTTCCCTGATGGGCGAGTCCGTCAACGTGATTCTGATGGACACCTTTGTTGCCATTATGGCGGGCTTTATCATGTTCCCCGCCTGCTTTACTTACGGCATTGAAGTGAATGCGGGTCCGTCCCTGCTGTTTGACACCATGGCAACCGTTTTCAACAATATGGCAGGCGGACGCTTCTGGGGTACGCTCTTCTTCCTGTTTATGGTTTTCGCGGCATTTTCCACGGAACTTGCCGTGTTTGAGAACATCCTTGCCTGCATTCGCGATCTCACAGGCTGGAGCCGCCCGAAAGGCTGCATAGTCTGCGGCATCGGGATTTTCCTTCTGGCGCTGACTACGGCGCTCGGTTACAGCGTGTTCACCTTCCAGCCCTTTGCGGAGGGCAGCGCGTGGCTGGACTTCTGGGATTTCATCGTCAGCACCAACCTTCTGCCTCTGGGCGCATTCATTTTCGCCCTGTTCTGCTGCAACAAATTTGGCTGGGGCTGGGACAACTTCATCGCCGAAGCCAATGCGGGGAAAGGCCTGAAGGTCCAAAACTGGATGAAGCCCATTTTCCAGTATTTTGTTCCCGTGTGTGTGGCGGCTCTGTATATTTAGGGTCTACTGAAAAACAGGGAAACAAATCAATTGAGGTATCACATCTA
>CAZBXX010000040.1:0-18638 GCA_964495965.1 uncultured Oscillospiraceae bacterium
TAATATTGAGTGAAGGCATGAGAAAAGCAGCCTCCGGAGAGGCTGCCTATATGGAAACCGGGGGTAGATCCCCGGGAAGGAGACCAGGCAGTTTTGGCCTGATCCCATAATGAATTTTAGCAGATGGCTTTGGCCGGGTCAAGCGCATGGTGACAGTAGTTGAATGTCGGGAACAGTACTTTTCCTATAAGGTTTTTCCATATATTTTCCCCTATAGAAAAGTACTGTTATGGAGGTACAACGAGAATCACCGTTCGAGATCGGCATAGACCAGTCCGCGGATATAGTCGGAGACGGACAGGCCCAGGGACTCCGCCCGGGCGACGATGACTTGTTTGTCGGAGGCGGGAAAACGCAGGTAACACGGCCAGTAGCGGTCGCGGTTCTGTGCATCCCATTTGCGGTTGGCTTTTTTTCTTGCTTCGGTGATCGGCATGACGGTCTCCCCTTTCTGATGTCAGGCGGTACTGATATCAGTGTTTTTAGTCTGAACAGATTGTACCGCTATCAGTGTAATATTTCAAGCGGGGAAAACCACATCGGCAACGGGGAGCGGTCGGCCGCACGGCATGGACGAAGGCGGAGGAGACTGACATATGGCTAATGGACCGCTCAAGCGGCCGACGTGTGCCCTTTACCTGTGCCCTTGATGGGTATGGGTATGCGGGGCGGCGCCGACGGGCGCGCCCGGGATCTGAGCGGAGCCAGGCGACGAAGGAGCCGGCGCAGCGAAGGAACCGGGCACCGGGCGGAGCCGCGGAGCGAAGCGGAGGAAGCGAGGAACGAGCGAACAAAGCGAAGCGCAGCAGCGATGCCCGGGGAGGCCGCGCGGCGGAGCGACCGAGCGGAACGAGCCTGCGAGGGAAGCGAGGGAGGCGGAGCCGGCAGGGCCGACGCGACCGGAGGCGCCAAGGAGCGAGGCGAAGCCGAGCCGTGCGGGAGAAAAAAGCCCTGCCCCCGGACTGAGGGCGGGTGAGGCTATGGCATGATCAGAAAAAGCTCAGCTGTTCCGGGGTATCTTCTCCCGCATCTTTTTCACAGGAGCCGGAACCGTAAACTGTCTTTCTGAAATCATCGGGATTTCTCAGTGCCTTCTCCAGCAAGCCGGATTTCATGAGTGAAACAAATATTGCCGCTGAACGCGCTTGACAGTTCAGTGATTTTTCCGGGTTGAATTCCACATCTGTAAATGCATCATATTCAGTCAATGCAACCGCAAGCTCCTTGTTTTGATTGACGGCATTGACATAGAGCCAGTCATAAAAGAATGTTCCCGGTTCTGTGGGGAACTGCACTCCATCCAGCATGAAGTACCGGATCGGGCCGCTGTTGTGAAGCCTGGGATCTTTTTTTGCGATCCATGGCGGCTGGGTTAGAAGATCATAGTATGGTCCCCCGTCTCTGAATACTTTTCCGGCCTGAAAAGCCGACTCCAGTGAAGTTTCCAAGCCGCCAGTAAGCACTTTCAGATTAAAGGCACTCAGCCGGGTACCAAGCGAAGTCTCCGATTTACTGGAAATCTCCAGGATCTTTGCTTCCGGGTGAGAAAAGGTGAAGGCACGATGAATGTTGTGAATGTTCTTCTGCTTCTGGATATCGGCAAAGCCTGGGTTATAATCAAATGTGACCATTTCCTCACCATAATAGGGGGAATGATCCAGGCAGTAAAACACTGGTCGTCTAGCCATTTTGCGTTCCGTTACCCTCCTTCTCCGCACTCCACAGCCTGAAATCCTTGCGCTGAAGGTAGAGGCGCGATTGTGAGATAATCTTATATTTTCTGATCATTTCCGGACCGATTGCAGTTCTGACGGACTCGTTCTGCTTACTGTCTTCAACGTGAATCTCACTAATATACTCAGGTGGAATAGCCCCCCGGATAAAAACCTCTGCCTGCGGATTTGTGGGATAGTTTTCCGGAATATTCAGCTCACTTCTCTGCCGCGTGATCCGCCTTACCGTTGCCTGCTCTCCGAACAGTTCCTTTGCAGCTTCCAGAGTGGTATACCGCCGAACATCCCGGATCCCCCAGGATGCGGCGTTATCCGGCAGATAAGAGATGCTGCGCAGCGGCAGATCCATAATGATTCTGGGGTCAACAGACAATACAACAAATGGCGTATTTTCCATGTTAATCCGTTTACTGTAAAAGACAAGATAATTCGGGTGGGAAATGGAAAAACTGCTGTACTCCGGCTGGAAGTCCAGTCTGTCCTGATCCGGCATGATGGCCGCTATTCTCTGTGTTTCCAGCTCAGAACGGGGCAGGATCCCGTGCTCAAGAATACTGGGAAGGTTCGCTTCCGGGGTGAAGTGTACGAAAGCCCTGACGTGACGCTCATCAACAAGATAATGATAGATTGCTTGTTTTTCCGCTCTCTCCTGCTCTTCCGTCAGCTCCGGCATCGGCTCCTCTTCAAGGAGTAAATCAAGATCTTCAAAGAATTCTGTAAGATCAGGCGACGGCAATGAACAGGACTCCGCTTCGTCGTTGACCGGAGGGTCCGGCATCGGGAAGGTCCGCGACCGTTCTGTTCTGGCCCTGTCAAGGAATTGCAGCACCTTTTCCGTCATGCCGCTCTCGTCAAAGCAGAGCAATCCTCTGTCCATGCATCTGGATAAGCCGAACGAATTCGCCTGGCGGCCGTTATCAAATACGATGCTAACATGGTCTGAACCGTCATTGTCCAGCCAAACCCTGTCAATCCTTCCTGTGCCGTAATCAGAAGAAGTATGCCTGATACGAGCGCCGGACAGTTCCGGTATTGTGGTTATGATGGAAGTCTCGGACAACATGATCAACTTCTTTCCGCAAAAATATGCATTTGATTCTCCTGCTCCGGGCGGAGATTTCAATCCGGCAGCAGCCAGTTCTTTTGCCTTAGTTGCCCTCAGGATTCCATAAAGTCATGCAGGATGTCATAGATGGCATCCGCATACAGTTCATATCGTTTTTTGTTGATACCGCAGATGTGCTTCAGATCCTCCTTGCGGATAACGTCACCGGAAGCGATTTCCATCAGTTCATCATCTTTGAAAATACAGTAGGCGGGAAGGTTCTGCACCGCTGCCTCGTTCAGGCGCCAGGAGCGAGGCGAAGCCGAACCCGGCGAGGGCGAATATAGAGCCTGCTGCTACCTGCACTCCCTTCCGCTGGATAAATCTGATTATCGGGGGATCTACTCTTCGTTAAAGCTTCGATACGTTACCATATTTTTTCCTTAGAGCTTCGTTGGCCGCCTTCCCCTCTGGTGTCTCCTGCGCAGCTATTTTCTCCCTCAGCTCCTGAAGTCGTTCCTCCGACGGCTGTGTCGCTGTTATCAAATTCTGAATCTCCTCGTCCGTCATTCCCGGAAACAAGGGCCTGCCGTCCAGATTCTCCATTTACATTCCCTCCCGCGTTTTTTCCTATTATAGCATCCGGCTTCCCACCTGTCGAGCTTTCATTGACTTTAAGGCTGGTTTTGATATACTATCCATAGGCTCAGTGGACGTCCCGGTTTTCATCCCGGTCTTGATTGCGTCTGCCGGGTCTTTCAAATCAATCTCCGAGATTATGAATAGAGAACTGTCAGGCTTATGCCAGGAAGGATGTCGAAGCAAAGCTGAAACAGAAGATACAGGAAGGATGATCTAAATGGTATACAGACAAGGAGTTCCGATAGACTTCAACGACCCGCAGACGAGGGAGATAGAAATGGCGGATATGAAGAGGTTTCGGGAGGCTCGCGAGAGAATGACCCCGGAAGAGCAAATAGAACACGCAGCTATGCTTGCGAAGCAAATGGGGCCTCACGGAGAAGTATTTCTGCGCCGTTTCAAAGAGGAACTTCAAAAGAAGTTACAAGAAAGCCAAGAGTAATCCGTCATAATAGAGGCAATACTAATAGCAATCGAGCGCAAAACAAGAATGACATTAGATTTCTCCGCATTATCAATCCTGAACAACCGAGGATGATGAAATGGCGGCAAAGCTTACATACAAGGCACTTTATCCCGCACTGTCTCTTCCGGGCCGTAAAAATACGTGGGGTTGTATAGTTCTGTGTTGCCGGCAATGATCCCGGCGATAACACCGCTTAGAAGCTGATCATTCATATGCTCACCAGTCGAATTCCGTGTTACGTGTGACCGTAACGCCGAGGCGCTCCTTGCTGCGTTTGAGGGTCTCCCGGAGCTTCGGCAGCTCAAACATTTATTCGTAAAGGAAAAGAGAGCCGGAGGCGGAGACAAGATCGATGCTGGATTGGTCAATAATGAGGGTCACAAAGCCCGTGCCTTCATCATCACCAATTAGTTGTATATTTGAATTAAATGGCAGATAAAAAGCAGAAGTTCCGTCTTCAAATACTTCAAACCTAGCTTCAAGCAAGGAATCAAGATTTGTGGTTTCTGTCGGTTTCCCTGTGATTTCATAAGTAAGATCACTGAAGTTAATGTCGATCTCAGCCGTTTCCACAGGATAGAACGCAAGATTTGTATATTTTACCCCCGCTTCTACTGTGCTGTTATCAATACTCTCCACTGCGATTTTATACTCATCTCTTAGTACGAAAGCGGGGTTTACCATCAGGACTTTAATATCGCCATTTGAGTCTTTTTCGATTCTTCGATTAAATTCCGGCAATTCCACATACTCAAAATAATCGAAAAAGTTTTCTGTTGTGATCTTCACTTCCTTAATCGGCGGGGTTTCGGGAACAGGTTTCATGGCGTCGAGGAGTTTTTGCGCCGTATCGAAATCTTCGCTTTCGATTGCAGCAATCAGGTCCTTGTATTCGTCTGGAATGACCGGAACTTCGACCTCTTTCTCAACGCTGGCAGTCTCTCCGCAGGCGCAGAGAGTGAGAGCAATGGCTAGTACAAGAATGAGAACAGTGAGTTTCTTCATGGAATTGGCTCCTTTCTAAGCAAAATCTATAGAATTATACCTAACTTTGCTTATAGCGCATATTCACCCTTCTCCAGAACCATTATGGTCAAAAGAAGGACTACGATCTTGTTATAATAGCAATTCTGTCCTGGCGGCGCTGGTGCGATTCGAACGCACGCACAGGTTGCCCTGCCTCGCGGCTTTCAAGGCCGCTCCCTTCAACCTCTTGGGTACAGCGCCGTATAAAAACAGCCGTCTGCCTCATACAAGGCAAACGGCATCAATACACCCTCGTTTCCCTCTATGAGCGCATCACAAATGAGCCGGAGCGGATGACCCGGCTGATGATGCGGCTGACAGAAGGAAAAACATAAGCGCTGCACCTCAGGAAAATACTGGGTTAATTATAGCAAGACACAGAGACTTTGTAAATAGGGATATGGGATACTTGAACCTTTGCTTCTGTGATGGTAGGATAGATGCATTATAGAAACCAGCACGTATTCTGTGTAGCGGGAGGGACAAAAATGCGGCTTCCACACGATTATTTTGATGAAGACAGTAAATGGCAGAAAGATGTGCGCAGGAAAGAAGCCATTGAAGCTGATCACGAATTTGAAGCATTTCTGGCAGGATTAGGAGACGACGATGATGAACTCATAGACTTCCTTATTGATTATCGGCTGAAAAAGAACCAGCAAATTGCAGAAGACAGAGAATTACGAAAGCAAGAAAGGCTGGCTCGAGAAAAACGGGAAGCTTTAATTGCCAGTGTAAAAAGAAAATACGGTGATTTTCCCAATGGGACCGTATACATGGTTGGTGTCCTTGAAACGATTGCCGGGATCTCATGCTCCGGTATTGAGGTAGATAAAGCGAAATGCATTATCTACAGTCAGGCAACGGATAAAACAGAAGACTATATTCAAACAACCGTTTATTACGGCGACTGTACCGGTATCAGC
Source organism: uncultured Oscillospiraceae bacterium (assembly GCA_964495965.1). GTDB lineage: Bacteria > Bacillota > Clostridia > Oscillospirales > Oscillospiraceae > Limivicinus. The sequence goes on from CAZBXX010000040.1 coordinate 5,839, forward strand.
TATAAACGATACATAGACGAAGACAGCAAAGGTTACTTGCAATTCCATATTCCGACAAACGGAAGCAATATTAACACCTATACCGGTCAGAACCTAAGTACTTTCGTCTATACACAAGATCTGATCACTAACGAAGAAATGGAAATAATCGTTGAATACATCAATTCCCGATATGATTATTACAAAGAAAAACAGTATCAGATCCAAGAAGAGTGAATACAACTGTAAGAACAATAAAACTATAGAATAAACATCAGAAACAGCGAATGAATCCCGGCCCAGCCGGCCTTGAGGCGCACACAGGACTGTTCAAAGAGTTTGAAACCCGAGGGGTTTCGACCGCTTTGAACAGTTTTTTGTTTGTTCGTGCCCTGGGTGACAGTGAAGTGAGGGGATTTTTGTCGAAAACGTTTTGTATGAATCCTGCAGGCTGTCGAAAACAACCATCTTCCCCGCCCCGCAGAAAGTGACAACTTTTCAGCCGTCCGCGAAGCGGATTGGAGGAGCCGCCTGCCGGAACGGAGCGGCAGCCGAAGCTCCCTCAGGGACCGGTACCGCGAACGAAGAGAGAGGGACCGGGCACTCCAAAGCTGAGACTGCGCGGAGAGGAGGCAGGGGCGACGACCGCTCCCCCGTTCTGTGGGGAGGCAGAGCAACGGGAACCCGGACACGGCCGCCGCCTGCGAGCCCGCGAGCACAATCGGCCGTGGACGGGCGGACGGAAGCGGAGCCGGGTGGGCGGGAACAGTTGAGCGGAGGCGACGAGGACGGCCGGACCGCCAAAAAGCGAGAGTGCCGCACAGGGTTCCCGGCAAAGCCCAGCGAAGCAGGGCGACGAAGGAGACATGCGGAGCGGGTTTGACGGGAAGAGGACGAGCAGCGGAGTGACTGAGCTTTCCGAGCCTGCGAGGGAAGCGAATGGATGCGGAGCTTGTGAGGACGAGGGTGCGGCTCTCGAAGCGGCAGCGGGACGGCTGCCGGGGCGCCCGCGCGGAACCGTGCTGCCGCAAGGCAGCACACCGCTGAAGCGGAGGCCGGAGCTGGCGTGAAGGCTGCAGCGGAACGAGGCTGGCAGTCACGGAGCCTGCGGATGTGTCTGCCAGCCGAAGAGGAGCTGTGCCGAAGCGGCGCGAAGGCCGGAGCGGAAACCGAGCCGGAGGTCAATCCGGCGGGAGCGGAGCGCAGCGAGGGACAGCGGCTGAGGTGCAGCGCAAGGGGCGAGGAACGATACCCTGCGTGCCTGCCGAAGCGCCGGAGGGAGCAAGCGATGCGGGAGCCGGGTTGGCCGGAGGCGAACAGCCTGCCCGCGGTTCTGCCGGAGACGAAGCGCGGCGGAGCGCGGCCCCGGGCACAGCGAGCGAAGCGAACAAAGGTCGGGCGCCCGCGGAGCAAGCGAGGCGGAGCAGAACCGAAGGGCAGGCAACCGCTGAGAGCGAGGGAGGTCAATCCGGCGGAAGCGACGGAGCCGGGCCGGCGCCCGGGAGCGGAGCGGGAGGGCGCCAGGCCGGCGACAGAGCGGGAGCCGGATTGGGCGAGGGAGCGGAAGGTACCGCTGAAGCGCACAAGACCGATCTGTCCCGAAGGGAGGCGCAGCGACGAAGGAGCAAGCGTAGCGACGGGGCAGTCGGGCGAGGAGCGGCCTGAATTGAGCGGAACGGAGTGGAGCGGAGAATACCGCTGAGAGCGAGGGAGGTCAATCCGGCCCGGAGTGCAGGCCGGAGCTCAATCCGGTGGAGACGAGCAAGAGAAGGAACGGGGCGGCGGCGGGAGGAACGACCGAGGCCGCAAAGAGACTGAACGCGGCGAGGCGGAGCCGGGTTGGGCGGATGGCCGAAGCGCAGGGCGGGTTGGCCGACTGAGCGGAGAGAGCGAAGTCAATCCGCCTGGGGACGACCGGAGGGAGGAACCCGGCAGATTGACGGAGCGACCGCAGAAAGCGAACGGAGTCAGTCTGTCCGGGAACGGAAGCCGCCAGCCGGAAGCGAAGCCCTCTGAGCGAAGGCTGGCAGCGGGAGTGGACGGGCAGACAGACGGTGGGAGCGGGGAATTGAGCCGGAGGTCAATCCGGCGGGAGCGGCGGAGTCGGTCTGGCTCCCGGGAGCGGAGCGGGAGGGCGCCAGGCCGGCGACAGAGCGGGAGCCGGGTTGGCCGGAGGCGAACAGCCTGCCCGCGGTTCTGCCGGAGACGAAGCGCAGCGGAGCGCGGCCCCGGGCACAGCAAGCGAAGCGAGCAAAGGTCGGGCGCCCGCGGAGCAAGCGAGGCGGAGCAGGACCGAAAGGGCAGGCAACCGTTGAGAGCGGAGCAAGCCGAACGCGAAGGCTGCAGCGGAACAAGGCTGGCAGTCACGGAGCCTGCGAACGTGTCTGCCAGCCGAAGAGGAGCTGTGCCGGAGCGCCGGCGAAGCGGAGCGGACTAAGGAGCGGAGGTCGAAGCGGCCGAAGGCGGAGGAGCGGAGCAGATTCAGCGCTGGCGAGGAACGAGCCGGAGATGGATCTGCGCAGCGACGGAGCCGAGGGACGCTGAGGGCGTAGCGACAACCGTAATCCCCCGCTGATACCCGAAGGGCGTTTGAGGCGCTTGCGCCGGAGGGCGGTCAATCTGCCCCTGTGAAGGGATGCGGAAACGCCGATGTTATGTAAACCTTTGTTGGGGCATGAGACTGCAGATATGCGGGGGCAGGTTGACCGCAACCCTGTTCCCCCGTTCTATGCGCAGAGCATCTGCGGCGCGCATGATCTGAGCGCAGCGGGCCGCGCGGAGTTCAATCCGGCAAAGCGGGAGCCCGGGCCGACAGCCGTCCCCCGCAAGGCTGATGGCCCAGGCGGGAGCGGGCCGGGTTGGCCGGAGCGCCACCGAAACATAACTGTCAAAGATCTTCGAAGATATCCAAGAAAGTAGTGACCCCTAGAACTCTTTTATAGTGTAATGGAGCCATTCAGGGCATGTTTACCCTGATTGGCTCCATTCTATCATCACTATCTGCACTTTGTAATTTGATGCTGTTCTTTTTCTGGTTCCTTTTCTTTTGGTGTAAAAGTGGTGTAAAACCGAGAATTTATTGAGACGTAAAACCTAAAAACACCAGTAAATACTGCGCTCTCAGCTCTTTTGCCAGTACTTTAAGTGCTCGTAGGTAGATGTTGTTCACACATCCTTCTGATTATTCTCAGATCTTTTCTGTCCGCCGGACCGGGCCGGGCAACAGACGAATGATTTTACCATAACGGCGGCCCCTTTGCAAGACAAATGATACAGGATATATGACGAAATTGCGCTGGTACGGACCATATCTTGTTCCGGGCGGCAGCTTACTTCATATGCCGGCGCCGTAGCGCAGGCGCATCAGCTTCTTAAGGGCGCGGGCGCGGATGCGGTAGACGCTGCTGGTCTCGCAGTGGAACTCCTCGGCCAGGTCAAAGACCGCGCCCGGCACGGGATGGATCAGCGAATGGTCCAGCACCCGCCGCTCCTCCGGCGTGAGGCAGGCAAGCAGCCCCTCGGTGCGGGCGATGTGCCGGCTGGTGGCGGCCAGGCAGGCCTCCAGCTGCGCGCGCTCCCTGGCAAGGGCTTCCCGCTGCGCGTCGGGGAGTGCCTGCCGGGTTTCATCCTCGGCGATGCGGGCGAGGTCCTCCTGCATCAGCCGGGCGGCCGCGCGGTCCAGCGCAAGGGTCTTCAGGGTGCTGAGCATTTCGGTTTTCTCTTTCATTCTGTGCCTCCTGTGCATGCGGGGTAAGACGGAGCGGAACCGTCCGCCGCGGCGGCGGAAGCCGCCTCATGCGGGCAGCCGCGCGGGGCTACAGCGGCAGGTCTTCCTCCTGCCGGAGGCGGAGGCCCTGAACCACGCTGCCGGTTTTTTGGCGGTGGCGGGTGAAGCCGCGAAGCTCGATGGCCTTGTAGAAGTCGGTGGTGGAACGGGCGTACTCCCCTGTCCGCAGGCAGTAGCTGCGGTAGGCAGTGTAGAGTTCGCCGGAGCGCTCGCGGAAGGCTTCGGAAAGCTCGCAGCAGTCGTCCAGAAAGTGGGAGAGCCAGTCGTTCTCGCCCCGGTAGGCGGCGATGGCGTCGCTGACGCATTCCGGGACGGCGGGCACATAGCCCGCGGCGATCACGGCCTTCGCGCCGTCCAGGATCCACTGCACCACGGCCGGGCCCGCATGCTCCAGCAGGTACTTGGAAAAGTTCCTGATATCCGTCCTGCCGGTGATGACGGCGTCGAAGGGAATGACGATGAGCCTGCGCCAGATGCCGCGGTCGGAGGCGCCGACCCGGGGCAGATGGTTGGTGTACAGCACCAGGGTGTGGGTCGGGCGGAACTTGAAGGGGGCGCGGTACTTCTTCTCGGCGGAGATCTCATCCGTGGAGCAGAGCTGCTTCACGATGGAGGTGGAGAGGCGGGTCCCCTCCTCCAGTTCCGAGGCAATGAGCAGGCGCTTGTTCATCACCTCGGCCAGCTCCGGCCGCACGTTGCGGCGGCAGCCCACGGTCAGGGCGTCGGCGGCGATGGCGCCGGAGTAGCTGCCCAGGGCGGCGGAGACGGTGTTCCAGAAGGTGCTCTTGCCGTTACTCCCGTCGCCGTAGGCGATGACCAGGGCCTCCTGGTACACGGCGCCGATGGCGGCGAGGCCGACGATCTGCTGCACGTAGGCGATCAGGTCGGGGTCGGAGCGGAAGAAGGTGTTCAGGGCGGCCTGCCAGAGCTCCCGCCCCTCTTCCCCCGGGCCGCAGGCGGTCATGCGGGTGATGCAGTCGGCGGGGTCGTGGTCGTGGCGCTCGCCGGTGCGCAGGTCCCAGGTGCCGTCGGGGGTGTTGAGCAGGTTCTCGTCGGCGTCAAAGTCCGCGGGCAGCATCTCCAGCATGGGTTTGGCGGCGTCGAGGGCCGAATGGATATACTTCATGTTGCAGCGCTGCAGGACGAACCTGTGATATTCCAGGGCGGAGAGATAGGCCGTGTAGGCCGGGACCTGATCCCTGTCGATGGCCTTCTCCAGCGTGCGGCCGCCGATGCGCACCAGAGCCGCCGGTACGCCGGCGGCGGTGAGCGCGTTGCGGGCGGCGGAGAGATTCTGTTCGGCGTCCTCCAGCTGGCGGTCCAGGAAGCGCATGGCCAGGCCGTCGGCCTTCACATCCGACTCCTCCCAGAACCTGCCGTTATAGCAGAGAAAGCCGGTGCCGGTGGTATAGGCAAGTTCCCCGGCAAGGTCCATGCAGAGGACCTTGGCCTGGCCGATGTCGGTGAGGGTGTCCGGGCGGAGCGACGCCTGCGCCGAGGGCGCGTAGTCCCCGGGCGGGACGTAGCCGGGCTGGGCCTGAACGCGCAGGGCGAAGCGGCGGGCGGAGGCCCAGATGGCGGCGAGCTCGGAAGCCGGGAGGGGCGGCGCGCAGCGCTCTGCCTGCTCCAGAAAGAGGCCGTAGGCCTGCTCTGTCACGCCGTAGCGCTTCACCAGCCTGCCCGCGATGCGGGACAGGGTGGCGTTGCGGCGCCCCTGCTGAATGCAGTCGCCGGAGAAAGCGGCCACGGCCGCGAGGGCGGCGTCAACGGTGGCGGGGCCGTCATGCCAGACGATTTCATCCGGAGCGGCCAGGTTCGGATTGCCGAAAAGGAAGCGGCCGGCGTCCAGGGCGTTGGGATCGAAGAAAGGATCCTTCCGGTGGATCTCCCGCTTGACGGCGGCATAGGCCGCGGCGTCCCGGCAGGGCTGAATGGGAAAATACACATGGAAGCGCGGGCGGGCGGATTTGCCCGCCTTTTCCTTCATATGGCTGCGGGACGGGACAACGGCGTAGCTGACGCCGGCGAACTCCGCCGCCAGATCCGCCGGGCTGAGCCAGTCGGCAGGATAGTCCGAGGCTTCGTTGTCCACGTCCATGACGACGACGTCGGAAACCCGAAAGTTCTGGATGCCGCGGTAATACCCGGCGTATTCGGCCGCCACGTGGTCGAAGCGGGCTGCCGCGGCCAGGTCCGCCGCCGAAGCGATCACGGCTCTGTGCGGATACCGGCAGTTCTTCCGGTCGCCGGTACAGCCGGCGGTATACAGGGTAAAGGTCATGACTAACCTCCGTTTTCATCAGGGATTCAGGACGGGCAGCGAAGCGGCTGAGCTTTCCGAGCCCGCGGGGGAAGCGAATGGATGCAAAGCTAGTGAGTCCGCGGTGCAGGTCGGTGACTGTCGTGAACAGTACTTTTCCCGGATGCCGGTTTTAATCTCTTCCCTGACAAAAGTACTGTTATAGAGGATCACCGACCTGCACCGGAACGGCCGATGTCCGCTGTGAACCGGCTGCCTTACCGGCCGGCAAGCTCCTCGCCGAAGTATTCCGCGGCCAGCTTCCGGATCTCCCGGCATGCCCTTCTGACGGTGGAAACCGGAAGCCGCAGCGCCCTGCTGACCTCCGCGCACGGTGTATCATGGCCGTTTTTCAGCCGGACGATGCTGGCGTAGAGCGGATTGACGCTTTCCAGATACTCCAGAAACAGATGCACTTCTGCCGCGGACTGCGTGTCCGCGAAGCGGTCCACCGGATCGGCGCCCTCCTCCTGAAGGCCCTCCAGGCTGACCGGCCGGACGGCCCGCTGCTTCTCTTCCTCCCCGTACCGTTGCAGGAGATCCCCAAGCATTTCCCTGCAGACCTCTTCCGGTGCGGGACAGGGATAGACAAGGAGGCGCCTGGAGCCGACCGTCATACAGACCAGATCCTTCCGCGTGATGCCGAAGTCCGCCATGGCTTCCCTGCTTGTAATCTCCGCCGGGGCGAGGGTCCTGCCGATCTGCTCACGGATGCTTTTGCTGTTGCCTGCGTTTTTCATTTGGGGTTACCTCTTTAAAACTTTCACCGAGCGGTGTCGAAAAAAAGGCCGGGGCAGAAGACCGGAACGACCGTTTGTCGCTTCGGAACTCTACCCCGGCACAGCGGTGGCCTGCTCTGGGCCCCAATCGGCTCGGTGGTTGCCTTATTTTTTTATCTCCTGACGCCAGGAGGTTTCATACGTCTGATGGCGCCCCGGACGGGGCGGATCACCGTGGCGGTCATGTGCACGGAGTCGAAGCAGGCGAACCTGCCGCAGACCGGGCACGGCACGGAAAACTTCCCTCCGGAACCCTCGTAGATGAGGGCCCTGGCTTTGCAGCCGCAGGGATAATCGATCATGCCCTTCAGGGCGCCGAGCTCTTCATCATAATCCACATTTCCCAATTTCACCCTCCGTCACTTCATTTTCCTCATTCACCTGTACACGGGGCCGTGCCTCATGTACGGACAGATGATAGCATCTCCCGTAACGATACGTCAAGTGAATATATGTAGAGCCTTGCGAGATTATTTCCCTGACGCCGGGATTCCGCCGGTACAGAAACGAACCGAAAGCCAAAAAAAGCCCGGCCAGGGCGGGAACCCTGCCGGGTTGGATGCGGGATTCAGAACCCCTGCTGTCTGCACCAGGTGTCCATCACAAACTGAACGGGCAGGAACTTAACCAGCCGAACCTGTCTGCGCACCGGGTGCCCGAGGATGGAAACCGTCTTTTTCCTCTTCAGATCCTTCATAGCCTGCTCAGCGACCTCGTCCGGACCATACCATTTGTCCACGTACCGGATATATTTGTCATGCCCGGCCACCTGCTGGAATTCTGTTTTGATCCATCCCGGGCAGACGCACATTACGTGGATGCCCCGGGCCTTAAGCTCCCGGCCGAGCGCCCGGGAGAAATTCAGGACATAGCTCTTGCTTGCCCCGTAGATGGCCTGATACGGCACAGGCTGCCAGGCGGAATTGGAACCCATGTTGATGATGCTGTCTCCGGCTTTCATATACGGCAGGCACACATGGCACATTGCCGTAAGAGACAGTGCGTTCAGCTTCGCGCTCTCCAGCAGCTTGTCCAGATCGCTTTCCGCAAAGGGGCCGAACACGCCGAATCCCGCGGCGTTTACCAGAAGATGAATTTCCGGCTTCTCCTGTTCAAGAAGCTTCCGGTACTCGCCAATGCTTTCTTCCCTGGCCAGGTCCAGCGCAAGCGTCCGAACCGGATGGCTGCATTTGTCCTTCAGTTCCTCCAGGCGCTCTTTCCTTCTGGCAATCACCCAGATTTCATCGATTGCTTCTTTGTCTATCGCATAGACAAACTCTCTTCCGATTCCGGAGGAGGCGCCGGTTACTACTGCTATCTTCATGATTTCATCCCCTGTTCTGGCTCACAGTTCCACTACAAACTCTTCCTTTAGTATTGGTTCCGTTTCGGTCTTCCATCTCGTAATAATAGGAATAATCAATATACTGCATTCTTCCTGTATTTATCACGCCGCAAGGGCATTGGCATTCACCTGCTCGATGGCTTTGCGGAGCGCCATCCAGACGGTAAGATCCGTAAAGATTTCCACAATGCTGCCCTGATCGGTGAAGGGCGCACCCTGCAGAACACTCAGGTCCTTCATCATGCCGTTCTGGACAATATACTCCACGATCTGGTTTACAAAGTAGATCTGCCGGCTGTCCAGGCTCGTGTCGTTCAGGAATTCGGAGAAAGCGGCTTTGGCCGCGTTCATGTCCAGACCGACGATCTCACGCACAAACTCGCCCAGCGGCTTGGAGCCGTAGGTTTCCTCATATTCCTCTCTGGTACCCACTTCACTCCAGAGAACCGCTTCCAGCGCCTGCACATCCTCCCCGGTGAGAGGCTCATTGGTTCTGAGCTTTGCGATGACGGCGTTATCCTGATGCTGACGGACATAATACTCCGCCCTGGCTTTATAGTCCTTGAGGTCATCACTGTACAGGCTGGACTCATGGAACTCCATGGAGAGGACTTCATCACGAAAGTCCGTATCATAACGCACACCGGTTTGGGAAATGTACTTTATGAGATCGCGCAGGCACTTGCGAATATGCTCAAACTCGTTGATTCCGGCGCGGTCCAGATAATCGGTGTGGAGGATCTGACCAAGCAGTTCCGCCTGCGCATTCACCGCCGGAATATTGGCGACCCCCGCCACCGCCGCTACCTTTTTCATCAGGTCGTTCCGGGCACGGGTATACCGGCCTCCGGCAAGGTAGGCCAGCTCAATGCCGTACATCAGGGCATCAAAACGCAGGGCGGACGCCTCGTCCTGTTCCGGCTCCATCAGCGGAGCAAGCTCCTGTGCGACAAGCAGCGTATCCGCATAGGTTAGCAGCTGATAGTTCTCAGCATTGGAATACTGATCCACATAGCGGATGTGCTGACGGACGGCGAAATTATCGCGGTTCAGCTCCTTCACCTTCCCCACCAGCTCGTCCACCAGCGCCTTGCGGAACGCAATGAGCTCTTCCGTCTGGTATGCAAGATCCTGCAGCTTGAAGCAGATCTGGAACTTCAGGTTAAAGAGCGCCTCGGAAAGTGAACCGGTAAGATGGACTTCCTTCCCCTTGTTCATGCGGAAGAACTCAAAGTTCCCGCAGAAATCAAAGATATAGAACCCGGTCTTGTCTTCCCCGTCCAGAAGCCCCGGGCACAGGCGCGTGCCGCGGCCGATCATCTGCCAGAATTTGGCCTTGCTCATGACCTTCTTGAAGAAAACCAGATTGAGAATCTCAGGGATATCGATCCCGGTATCCAGCATGTCGACGGAAATGGCAATCTGCGGCAGTTTGCCGGGCTCTGAGAACTCATCAATGGCGCTCTGGGCATAGGTCATGTAATTGTCGATGACTCTGGCCCAGCCGACCAGATGCGGATACTCCCGGTTGAAGACCTCGAAGACCTTCTCCGCATGGGCGTGGCTTTTGGCAAAGATGATGGTCTTGCCCAGCCGGTTGCCGTAGTTTACCTTCAGGCCCTGCGTCATGAGGATGTTCAGCACTTCGCGGATGGTATCCTCGTTGAAAATCCATTCGTTTAGTGCGGAGGCCGCAATGCTGTCCGGCACCTCGCCGTTGGGATCTTCAAAGGTGGCCTCGTAGATTTCCTTTTCCTCATCCGAGAGGTCATCGTACACAATGCCGGATTCCAGAAACTTGAGCCGGGTCTCGATTGAGGTGAAGTCCACAAGGTAGCCGTCCTTCACCGCCTGGTCCAGCTCATAACCGTAAGTAGGCAGACCGCTCTGCAGTTCAAAAACGCTGTAGGTGTTCTTGTCAATCTCATCCTTCGGCGTGGCTGTGAGGCCGACCAGCGGAGCGTCAAAGTAATTGAAAATATCCCGGTATTTGTTGTAGATGGAGCGGTGGGCCTCATCGCAGATCACCAGGTCAAAGTGCCCGCAGGTGAAGAGCCGGCCTTCGTCGTCCTCCACCGTGTCAATGCAGTTCATCATGGTCTGATATGTGGAGAAAACGGCGTGGGCGGAGTAATTGTCTTTCTCCTCACAGAGATTTGTGACGGAGAGATCCGGCAGCAGATTTACAAAATTCCGCTTTGCCTGGGTGACAAGAGAATTGCGGTCCGCCAGGAAAAGAATGTTCCTGACCCAGCCGTGATCCAGCAGCACCTTGCAGAGGGCGATGACTGTACGGGTCTTGCCGGAGCCGGTGGCCATAACCAGAAGGGCCTTCCGGCGGTTTTTCTTATCGAAGCTCTCGCAGACTGCCTTGATTGCGGCCTCCTGGTAATACCGGCCGGCAATGTTTTTATCCACCACAATGTTCCGCAGGCTGGAGCGCATCCACTGTAGATTCAGGAGCTTTTCCAGATCCCGCTTGGAATAGAACGCCGCAACGGGGCGCTCCGGGTACCGGTTGTCAATGATACGGGTTTCAAATCCGTTGGTCAGGAACACCACCGGACGGCGGCCGTTCTGCCGCTCTTCAATCAGATCGGCATAGAGCTTCGCCTGCTGGCGGCCCCTGGCCACGTCCACGCAGGTGCGCTTTGCCTCAATGACCGCAAGGATTCTGCCGTCATCCCCCATCAGCACATAATCCGCAAAGCCGACTTCGGAATGGTTGGGCATACCGGGAATCTCATACTCGTTGATCCAGTTCTTCCCTTCCACCCAGCCGACGTCCGAGAGCATGGCATCGATATAGAGCTTGCGCGTCTTATACTCGGAAAGCTCCAGAGGCTTCGGAACGTAAGTCTGCTGCTGCGTCTCGCGCCGGGCTGTCAGCTCCGCCTTCAGCGCGGCATTCTCCGCCATCAACGCCGCAAGATCCACCTCGGGTTCTGCGGGCGCTGCAACCGGCCGCGCCGGTTCGGCCGCAGGCTCCAGAAGCGCCGGATTAAACACCGGCTGCTCGTACTCCACGGCATAGCAGCAGGCCACAAAGTCCATGAAGTAGAACAGGTTCTCAACGCAGAGCGCCGCCTGTTCCCGTTTGATCTTTTTCTCCGCATGGGCGGCGGTGTTGCCGAGCTTGCGGATATACTCCATCCGGTTCAGGACGCCGTGGTCGACAATGCTGCGGAAGGAATCCGTCCCCATGAGGCTGACCAGCCTGTCGTCCCAGGGCTTTTCCAGATCGCTGTCCACGGAATACATCCACTTGCCGGCAAACTCCATCGCCCGCCTGCAGTTGAGCACACAGGCGGAGGGATCAATATTCAGGATTTTCTCAGCGTTCACGGCAACATCCGCAAAACTGTTGAAGCCCTCGTCCCCGAGGAGGAAGTCAAAGTTGGTCACATAACCACCCCTTTTGACCGTATGGAATCATCCAATCACCCGAAGTATTTCTTTATCGAAGTATCAACCGGCAGCTATATCTCAACCGAGGATTTCTGAATGACAGATTTGGATTTGTCGATCTGCTCAACGAAGGCGGCAAACTCTTTCTGTTTTTCCAGCGGCGGCAGAATAAACTCTTTTTCTTCCAGTTTTGACTTGGACAGAATTCCTTTTAACGCCATGTTGATTTCTTCGACAAGGTACTCTTTTGATAGTTGGAGCATTGCATGTAAGAATAACGAATCATAATCTTTCGGAACAATTGCGTTTATCTGCTGGTTGAATGCGACTTTCCTATCTGTGATACAGACCTTTCCGATACTCGCGATGCTCCCTGCTATACATGCCATCAAGATAGAACCTGCGTCGACAGTTCTGCCAACTCTCATACCGGCCTCAGATAGATATTCTGTTGCAGTAGTAGGATTAAGCCGCCCAGATACAATGTTATCTGTTTTAATCCATTCAATGAATTCTCCATAGTATTCTTGAACGGCTCTTGATGGAGTATTGCCAGTCACTACAATACAGGTTTCCTTAAGTGCTGCCTTTTTAAAGTGAAATGGATTCGCCTTTGGATCACCAAACATCTCGACAAATCGGGCTTTGATGAGGTCGTCAAACGCGGAAAGCTGCTGTTTCTGTTTTTCCAGAATAGAGACAATATAATCAAGTTGGTTGGCAATTCCATCTTGTTTTTTTAGATCTGGAACTCGAATTTGGATCTTTCCCAATCCTGCGTTTGTTATCGCCTTTTGTGTTGCGCCAGAGCAGTTCTTGTCTTTTTGCGCCAAGAACATATGGCTTGACAAGATGTGATAAAGGCATCTATTTGTAAGGAGATCACTCCGAGCACGCACAGCGCAAAAACCTGTTGAATAAATATGCTGGGCAAGTTGCTCGTCAATTAACAGAGTTTTCTTTGTTCCCTGCATCTTTGCAAAGAGAACATCCCCTGAAGAAACCATAAGATTAGCTCTTGATGGTTTTCCAAGATAATCAACGATCTCAACATCCGCCTCATTGATGCGGTCGGTATCTACAGCACCTGTACTAACATACTTTCTCGTACCCTCAAATGGCAGGCACGCCGTCCCAACCAGATCAACGCATTCTGTAAATAATAGGTTTTGCATATTCATCCCCACAAATATCAATTTGCAA
>CAZBXX010000041.1:0-18435 GCA_964495965.1 uncultured Oscillospiraceae bacterium
CTCGGCCGCTTCGGCGGCCGAGTTTTTGCACCCGTACAAGTGCTTTACCGCTTACTTTTTCCCGTTTGCTCCAGCTCTTCTTTTCCGGACCACCATACTGCCCACAGCGCGGTGAACGCAATATTACAGCCCTCCGAGGGACCAGCTCGGAGGGCTGTAACATGGTGAGAGAGATTTTTGGCCGCCTGTGTCGGAGAGGTGAAACAGACACATGGATTGAGGGGGATCCGGCGGCACTTGAAGCATCTGATCTGAGTGCAGTATAGCAGAAAGCAGAAAGCTGTGGAAGCCCCCCGGGGGGATAAAAATTTCAAAAAAATTGAAAAAAATCAAAAAATGGCGTCTACCAGCCTTTTTGCGTACTCCGACTGCGGCTGCAGGATAACATCGTCGGGCAGACCGTTTTCCACGATCTTGCCGTCATAGAGGACGATGACTCTGTCGCAGAATTGCTGTACCAGCGCCAGGTTGTGGCAGATGAACAGATAGGCCAGTTTCTTTTCCTTCTGCAGCTGCTGAAGCAGCTCGATGATCTGTTTCTGTACGGTCACATCCAGCGCAGATGTCGCCTCGTCAAAGATCAGGACCTGCGGGTCGTTCATCAGTGCCCTCGCGATGGCCGCGCGCTGGCACTGGCCGCCGGAGACCTGGTGCGGGTAGCGCTCCAGAAACTCGCCGGGCAGGCCGCACTGTTCCAGCAGTGCGCGCGCCTTCGCCTCGCGCTCCGCCTTCGGCACGCCTTTGTTCCGCAGGCTTTCACAGATGCCGTCGCCCAGGGTGCGGCGCGGGTCAAAGGAACCCGTCGGGGTCTGAAAAACCATCTGGATCTTTGCATAGACCGGGATCAGATCCCTTCCCTTCAGCCCGGTGATATCCTGTCCGTCGATCACGATCTGTCCGTCGGTGGCGTCGATCTGCCGGGTAATCAGCCTGGCGATCGTGGACTTGCCGGACCCGGATTCACCCACGATGCCGAGAATCTCGCCGGGCATGACTTCAAAGCTCACATGGTCAACGGCAAAAAACTCGTCCCTGCCGGCGCGGGAAAAGGATTTGGAAAGGTCTGTAACCTTCAGAATCGGTTCCATATCAGACTCTCTCCCTTCTCAGTCTGGGAACTGCGCTGAGCAGCTTCTGCGTATAGGGGTCTAGCGGATTCTCCAGCACATCCTTTGCCCTGCCGTATTCCATCACATGGCCGTTCAGAAGCACGACAATGCTGTCCGCCATGGCGGAGACAACGCCGATGTCATGGGTCACGATGATGATCGCAGTGCCGAACACTTCCCGGACATGGAGCATCTCCTCTACGACCTGACGCTGCACGGCCACATCGAGGGCGGAGGTCGGTTCGTCCGCCATGAGAATCGACGGATTCATCAGCATGGCGATCGCGATGCCCGCGCGCTGGTTCATGCCGCCGGAGAGCTCGAAGGGGTAGCTGTTCCAGACCCGCTCACCGTCTCTGAAGCCCAGCTTTTCAAAAAGCTCCATTGCTGTCCGCTTGGCCTCCGCCACGTCCACCTTCCGGTGCGCCGCCATGCTCTCCACAATCTGCTCGCCGATGGTGCGGATGGGGCTTAAAGAGGCGCCGCAATCCTGGAAGATCATGCCGATCTTCTCACCGCAGATTCCGCGCATCTCCTTATCGTTCAGATCCGGGAGATTTTTCCCTTCAAACCAGATATCGCCCTTCGTCACCATGCCGCTTCCGCCCAGCAGGCCCATCGCCGCCTTGATGATGGTGGATTTGCCGGAGCCGGACTCGCCCACAAGGCCGAGGATCTCGCCCGGATGGAGCTGGAAGCTCACGTCATGGACGACGGGATTTCCGTTGAAGGAGATCTCCACGTGCTGATAATCCAACAATACTGCCATAGTCTGACCTCATTAGCCTTCGTATCTCAACGACCATCGGCTCAGTACGGAATCCGCTTCCGTACTGAGCCCATGATCATCTTTGGGACCGGGGGCGGGCAAGCCGCCCCCGTTGATGATTTGCTGTTTACGATCAGCTGATGTCGAGATCCGCGGTCAGCTCGTAGAAGTCGCAGGTGTGGGCTTCGAGCCCGCTGACATTGGCCTGACTGATCATGCTCATGCGCAGGAAGGAGCAGAAGAAGTAGGAATTGTCATCGAGAAGCTCCTGCTGCATTTCAACGGCGATCCTGGCGCGCTCGTTGGGATCGAAGGTGGTACGCAGCTGAACGGCCAGTTCCTCCAGCCTGTCGCTGTGATGACCGCCGGAGTTCTTGATGGAGTCGTCCAGGCAGTAGGTGTCAAAGAAGTTCTGAGGGTCGCCCAGACCGGCGTTGACGTTGGCGCTCACCCAGACATCCCACGCCGTGGGATCCTTGCGGATGGAGTTGTGATCCTTGGTGTTGTTGATCGAAACCTCGATGCCGATATCCTTCAGCGTTGCCTGCGCGGACTCGGCCAGCAGGGGCAACTCCTGACGGGACGGATAGGTCAGCCAGCGAATTGCGAGCTTCTGGCCGTCCTTCTCGCGGATGCCGTCGCCGTCGCTGTCAACCCAGCCGGCGGCCTCCAGAACAGCCCTGGCCTGGTCGGGATCGTAGGAAACCGTCTTAATGCCCTGGCCGAA
Organism: uncultured Oscillospiraceae bacterium; assembly: GCA_964495965.1. Classification (GTDB taxonomy): domain Bacteria; phylum Bacillota; class Clostridia; order Oscillospirales; family Oscillospiraceae; genus Limivicinus. The sequence goes on from CAZBXX010000041.1 coordinate 2,606, forward strand.
GGCAAAGCTGTCGGGGAAGGCGCCGGTCGCGGTGTAACCGTAGCCGTTGAGCAGAACGTTAACGAAGCCCTCCTTGTCAATGCCCATGGCGATCGCCTGACGGACGGCGGGATCACTCATGACCGCGTATCCGGGATTCTCCTCGTGGAAGTTCACCATGCCCCAGAAGCAGCGGCTGGTCTGGATGCTGGAGAACTGATAATTGTCGCTCTCAAAAAGAGGATAGCTGCCGTAGGCCATGCCGTAGGCGGCGTTGATTTCGCCGGACTGGAGAGCCAGCGCCAGGGTATCGCCGTCGGAAATGGTGCGGACGGTGATTTCGTCGATCCTGACATCGCCGTCCCAGTAGTTGGTGTTCTTCACCAGATTCACATGGTCGTCCGTGACGACTTCCGTGGCAACGTAGGGGCCGGTGCCGACCACGCAGCCGTTCTCCGGGATGCCGACTTCCATGTCGATGATGCAGCCGTAGGCCTCGGAGAGATAGTTCATCAGGATGGGGTTCGGTTCGGCGGTGATGATGGTCAGCTTCTGGCCGTCAGCCTCCATCGAGGCGATCTTCAGGTTGCCGGCGGCGCGCTCATGCACCTCGATCAGGTGTTCAAGGCAGGCCATGACCGCGGCGGCATCGCATTTTTTGCCGTTGGAGAAGCAGACCGCATCTTTAATCACGATCTCCCAGGTGTTCTGGCCGTCAACACAGGTTGCGCTCTCCGCAAGCCAGGGCTGAAGGGAGCCGTCGTCCGCAATCTTCATCAGCGTTTCGCCGACGCCGTAACGGATGCAGGGCCAACCGGAATAGGCTTCGTGGGGATTGATCGTCGGCTCTTCGTTCTCGGCGTTGAAGGTGGTGTCGCCGAAGACAAAGGTTTTCTTCCCGTCGGACTGAGCGGGGGTGCTGGCGCTGCCGCCGCAGCCGGCCAGGATGCCAATGGTGAGGCAGAGCACCATCAGGATTGCAAGGATCTTTTTCATCGTTGGCTTTTCCTTTCTTCTGTTTGATCTTTATAAGCTTACAGACTGCAAATTAACGCGCGCGGGAGTTCTTCGGATCCATGTAGTCGCGTACGGTGTCGCCCAGGAGATTGAAAACCACGACCGTCAGGAAGATCGCGAAGCCGGGCGAGAGGACGAGCCAGGGATAGGTCTGCAGCATACTGCGGCCGCCGCTCATCATGTTGCCCCACTCGGCCACGGGCGGCTGGGCGCCGAGACCCAGGAAGGACAGGCCTGCCAGTTCCATCATCATGGTGCCGATGTCCAGCATGGCCGTAACCAGGATCGGGCCGAGGATGTTCGGCAGGATATGCCGCAGGATCATCTGCATCGAAGTACTGCCGGAGAGGCGGGCCGCAGCCATAAAATCGCTGTTCTTAAGCGCCAGTGTCTGACTTCGCGCCACGCGCGCATACTTCGGCCAGCTGATGACCGCCACCGCAAGCACCGCATTGCTGACGCCGCCGCCCAGCAGCGCCGCAATGGCCAGCGCGAAAACCAGCCCGGGGAAGGCAAGGCAGACATCCGAAATGCGCATCACGATCGAATCGAGTGCGCCGCCGTAATAGCCGCAGAACGTGCCTGTGACGGTACCGAAGATCGAAATCGCCGCTACCAGAGCCAGCGTTGCGAAGATGCTGGTCCGCGCGCCCACAAGCACGCGCGAGAACATATCGCGCCCGTACTGGTCGGTCCCCATCCAATGCTCAGCTGACGGCGGAAGCCTGGCCTCACTCAGGTTCTGCGCATAGGGATCATAAGGGGCAAGCTGATTGGAAAACAGCGTGACCAGCAACAGGATCGCAACCAGAATCAGAAAGAAGATCAGGCGGGATTTGACGGTGTTCTTTTTCACCTTCTGAACACGCACGGTGATCGCTTCACTCATTGCTCTATCCCTCCCAGCCGGATCCGGGGATCGAGGAAGCGATAGCTCAGGTCGGTGATCAGGTTGACCAGCACGTAAATGATGGCCATCCACATCACGTAGGCCTGGATGATCGGATAGTCGCGCATGTTGATCGCGTCCACCGCCATCTTGCCGACGCCGTCCCACATGAAGATGGATTCGACAATGGCTGTGCCGCCGAGCAGTGAGCCGATTGAAAGCGTCAGCAGCGTGATGATTGTCACCAGAGAGGCCTTCATAACGCTCTTCATCATCGTTGTGGAGAACTTCACGCCTCTGGCCCTGGCGCCGAGCACGTAATCCTTGCTCAGCTCGTCCAGAACCGTTGCGCGGACCTGCCGCAGGTATTTGGCCGACATCGCAATGGCCAGCGTCAGGGCTGGCAGTGCCACGCTCTGCAGGCTGACGCCGCGGGAGATGACCGGAAACCATTTCAGCCGGATAGCGAAGAGGTACATCAGGAGCAGAGAAACAAAGAAGTTCGGCAGAGAATTGCCAATAAAGCTTGCCGTACGGATCACATAGTCGGTTGCCGTGTTCTGTCTGACAGCCGACCAGATTCCCAGCGGGATCGAGATGATCACCGTCAGCAGGATGGAAACGAAGGTCAGCAGCAGCGTCGCCGGAAGCTTGGAGACAAAGGTGGAGAATACCGGCTTGTTGGAGACATAGGAAGTGCCCATATCGCCCCGGAGAAGATTCCCGAGCCAGGTGAAGTACTGCACGATGAAAGGCCTGTCCAGGCCAAGCTCCTCTCTGGCGCTGTCGATCATCTCCTGAGAGACCGTGCCGCTTGTATTCTCCATTTTCTGCTCCACCACGTCACTGCCCGCGATGCGCATCATGCCGTAGGACAGAAACGTGATCACAAGCAGGATCGGGATCAGCTGCAGCAGCCGCCTGAGCGCGTAGTGCTTCATGACCGTGCCCCGCTCTATTTGTACGCCGCAATCGTAAAAATCGGCGTCGGATTGAAGAACTCATCGACCTCGGCATAGATCCGTCTGTAAACGCCCATATCCACGGTTACACGCTCGAAGCCCGCTTCGACCAGAAGCTGCACATCCCACTGGGGCCGTGGCTCATGATAGGCGCCGATCTCCATCGTGATCGCGTCGTTCTCCATTTTCATCTCGTCAGGCACCAGCTTGTGCGCGTGGTTTTCCGGCAGCTCGTGCTCTTCCTCTTCTTCCAGCGCGGCGCTGTAATCCGCGTCAAAATTGATGAGCACGCCGCCGGGCCTGAGGATCCTGTACCACTCGCTGTATGCCCTTTGAATATGTGGCAGCGTCCAGGTCAGATTCCGCGTTACCAGAACGTCAAAGCTCTCAGCCTCAAACTCCGGTTTCTCCGCATCCATGACCAGAAAGCGGGCGTCCAGCCCCAGAACACCGGCCATGTGCCGGGCGTGCGTAATCATATCCGGCGTCAGATCGATGCCTGTCGTCTCATGACCTTCGGCCGCAAGCAGACAGGCAAAGAAGCCGGTACCTGTGCCGATGTCCAAAATACGCAGGGGCTTCCCCTGCGGCAGATATTTGTTGAATTCCGTGAGCCAGCGCTCCCGTTTCACGCTGTCGTATTCGCGCAGGCGCTGCGTCTCAAAGGCTTCCGCCCTGTGAGACCAGTAATGGGTCACGCGATGCTTGATCAGTTCCATGAATCAAATCCTCTCTGTCCAGTCTTTGATCCGCACTCCCTCAAGTGCAGAAGCATCCCATGACAGGGCATGGGAAACTAACCGCATTATACCCCCCTGCCGCTTCGCGCGGAAGCCCCGGGGGGGGATATAAATTTCCCGTTTTGCGGGAAAGAATTCCTGTTCGAATCCCCTCAGGGGGCTTGCCGAACAGGTGCCCGCATGTTATCCTGACAGAAACTGAATCGGAAGCTGCCATGCAGAGCAAAACCACCGCCGGGCACGGGCTGCCGGACGTGCTGCTGTATCAAGGCGCTTCGCTGAATATTATTGAGAAAGGCCCGATGGTGAGCTATGGTGTGCCAAGACACGATCCTTGAAGAGAACAGAAGATACTGGACCGGCCGCGCTCCCGGCTATTCGGCGGTCAACCGGCTGGAGCTTTCCACCGATCAGCGGGAAAAATGGAAAGCCTGTCTGCACGGGGAGCTGGCGCGGCATTTCCCCGCGCGCCCGCCCGCGGAACTGCAGGTGTTGGAGGTCGGTACCGGCCCGGGCTTCTTCGCGATCCTGCTGCGCGAGCTGGGCTGCGGGGTAACAGCCGTCGATCTCACCCCCGCAATGATCACCGAGGCAAAAGAAAACGCCGGCGCGCTGGCCGGTGAAATACGGTTTCTGGAGATGAACGCCGAGGCGCTTTCCTTCGCGGACAGGAGCTTCGACGCCGTCATCAGCCGCAATCTGACATGGAATCTCCCGCATCCCGACCGGGCCTACGCCGAGTGGGTGCGCGTACTGAAAGAGGGCGGCCTGCTGCTGAACTTTGATGCGAACTGGTATGCCTATCTCTTCGACGAACAGGCACAGACGGCTTATGACCGCGACCGCCGGAACAGCGCCGAGCAGGGCGTCTGGGACCAGAATGTGGGGGCTGCGGGTGAGAACTTTGACGTGATGGAGGATATTGCCCGCCGTGTGCCGCTGTCAAGCATTCCGCGTCCCGCCTGGGATCTGGAGCGGCTCACCGCATACGGCCTGCAGGCTGAAGCCGACAGGGAGGTCTGGCGGCGTGTCTGGTCGGAGGAAGAAAAGATCAGCTTCGCCTCTACGCCGATGTTTCTGGTAAAGGGGCGGAAATAAACGGGCTGTTCGATCCTGCAATTCAGAATCCGATAAACACGGCAGCCGTTTCAAACATATGCATGGTTTCATAGTACTCACAGCGATTTGGCGTAAAAATCCCGAAAGCCTGTATATTCCGCTTGAAAACAGAAGGATCATCATGTAGAATATGGAGCCAGGAATGACAGACATTTTTTACCGATTAACAGGAGGGAAAATGGAACACAAAAGGATCTGGAATATTCTCGCATGGATTGTCGGCGCGGCACTGCTGATTGTGCTGGTAGTCGGCCACATTCAGGCCAACCGCATCGGTGCGATGAAGCCCGAGGAAGCAGCGCCGGTTGTGTCGGATGACGGTAAAATCACCGCGACCGGAGTGGGGAGAGGAATTGACGGCGACGTCGTTGTTCAGGTGACTGCGGATGCAAACACAATTTATTCCGTGGAAGTCCTGAAGCAGAACGAGACCGTCGGCATCGGCTCCATAGCGGTGGAGCAGCTGCCCGGGAAAATTGTAGAGAGCAACAGCATTCTGGTCGACGGAATTTCCAGCGCGACCGTAACCAGCACCGCCATCAGGGATGCAGTCCGGGAGGCGCTGACGAAGGCCGGGCTGGATGTCTCGGTATTCGAGGTCGAGCCGGAAGCGGTTGCGGTTGTGAAAACTGACGTTACGCTGGAGTGTGACGTGCTGGTTGTCGGCGCGGGCGGCGCAGGCCTGACGGCCGCCGTACGGGCGAACCAGGAAGGCGCGGACGTCCTGATCATTGAAAAAATGCCCATGATCGGCGGCAACAGCAACCGTGCGGAAGGCGGCATGAACGCAGCGGGCACCAAACTGGAAGAGGAGCTCGGCCTGCTGGATGATTCGCTTGTAGACGGTGACAAGGACCTGAGAAGCACAGTCGAGAACTATATTGCGGACACCTACCGCCTCGGCCATGATCTGGCAAATATGGATCTGGTCCGGACCCTTGCGGAAAACAGCTCGGAGGCCATCGACTGGCTGACTTCCATCGGCGCTCCGTTTACCGATGTGGAGCCGACCGGCGGATGCCAGGGAAGAAAGTATCTGCATCAGCCGGAAGGCGGGCATCCGGTCGGTGAATACCTGGTTCAGCGGCTCAGCAAGGTGGTTGAAGAGCAGGGAATCGAGATTATGCTGAACACCAAAGCAATCGAGATCCTGATGGAGAACGGGCAGGCCGTCGGCGTAAAGGCGGAAGATCCCGAGCACAATTACACCATCCGCGCCAATGCGGTGATTCTCGCAACCGGCGGGTTCGGCTCCAACTTTGAGCTGATGGCAAGCTATGACCCGAGCCTTGCCAATGCCGTCACAACCAACCACAAGGGCGCCACCGGCGACGGCATCATGATGGCCCAGGCCGTCGGTGCGGATACGGTGGATATGGAGCAGATTCAGCTGCACCCGACGGTGATTCAGGAGAACGGGCTGCTGGTGTCTGAGTCGCTGCGCAGCAAAGGTGCTATTGTCGTCAACACCGAGGGACGGCGCTTTGTCAACGACCTTGCCGCGCGTGACGTTGTGTCCCAGGCGGAGCTCAAACAGCCGGACGGATACTGCTATATCGTATTTGACCAGAACCTGGTGGACGGGCTGTCCCTTGCCCAGAAGTTCATTGACCGCGGATTTGCCATTCAGGGAGAGACCTATGCGGATCTGGCGGCGAACATGGGCCTGAGCGCCGAGGCAGCGGAAAACTTTGTCCGGACAATGGAAAAATGGAACGAAGATGTGGAGAACGGTGAGGATACGGAGTTTGGGCGCGAAAGCCTGGACTACAGCCTTACAACCGCCCCCTTCTATGCGATCAAGATCGCCCCGGGCATCCACCACACCATGGGCGGCATCAAGATCGACACAGAAGCCCAGGTCATCGATACCGACGGCAACGTGATTCCCGGCCTGTTTGCTGCCGGTGAGACCACGGGCGGCATCCACGGCGGCAACCGTGTCGGCGGCAACGCGGTCTGCGATTTCGTTGTGTTCGGGCGCATTGCCGGTGCCGGCGCGGCAGCCTTTGCCGCCGGGGCCGAACTGCAGGAAGCAGCCTGACCGGCATCAGCAGTCCGACAGTGCAAACAGCCTGATACCTACCGTAGCTGCGGCAGAGGAAGCGCAAACTCCTCTGCCGCATTTTCTGTCGGAAACTCTTTCCGAGGGCCGGGAAAAGACAAAACGCCGTCCCTGCCCCGGGCATGTGATGAGCGCCTCCTGGGGGCGTCAGCCCGGTGTTTTGCTGTGATTGCCTCTGGCGGAATTGCCGGGCAGGTGCTATAATAACCCATCAGGGACGGCATTTCCATTTCCGCCGTCCGTCTCCGGAGGAAACCATGAATCTTCCAGAATTGCTCTCCCCTGCCGGTGACCTGGACAGAGTCCGGACGGCGCTGCTGTACGGTGCCGATGCCGTTTACCTTGCGGGCAGAATCTTCGGCATGCGCGCAAGGTCAGTCAGTTTCCCGGACGCGGAACTGACGGAGGCCATCCGTCTGATCCATGAAAATGGGAAAAAGGCTTATATTACCTGCAACATCCTTCCGCGGGAGGAGGAACTGTGTCTCGTCCCGGATTACTTTTCTTTCCTGCAGGATGCTGGGGCAGATGCGCTGATTCTTGCGGATCTGGGGCTGCTGCGCCTGGCGGAGCGTTATGCGCCGAGGTGCGCGCGCCATGTGAGTACGCAGCTGGGCGTGCTGAACAGTGAAACGGCTTCGTTTCTCCATGACCTCGGTGCGGACACCGTGGTGCTTGCCCGGGAATGCAGCATGGACGAGATCCGCAGCATCCGCGCGCACTGCCCGCCCGGCCTGCGTCTGGAGGCCTTTGTGCACGGGGCGATGTGCGTCTCCTTCTCCGGGCGCTGCCTGCTGTCCAACTATCTGGCCGGGCGGGATGCAAACCACGGGGAATGCGCGCAGCCCTGCCGCTGGAAGTACCACCTGGTGGAGGAGACCCGCCCGGGCAGATATATGGAGATCTCGGAGGATGGCGGCACGTTTATCCTCAATTCCGAAGATCTCTGCATGATCGATCATCTTGCCGAGCTCCGGGACGCCGGTGTGGACAGCTTTAAAATTGAGGGCAGGATGAAGTCCGCCTCCTACACCGGTACCGTCACCAACGCCTACCGCATGGCGCTGGATGCCATGGGGCGCGGGGAGGTGCTCCTTGCGCGCGTCCGGCAGGAATGTGACGCTGTCAGTCACCGGCCGTACTGCACCGGATTTTATTTCGGCCGGCCGGAGCAGTACTATGCCGATTCTCTTTATCACAGCTCTGCCGAGATTATGGCCGTCGTGGTTTCCGGTGAAGAAGACGGAAGCGCCCTGCTGCGTCAGCGCAATAAAATACTCCCGGGGGACCGGCTGGAGCTTCTTCTGCCGGGAACCACCGGAATTCCCTTTACCGTGGGCGAACTGAGGGACGAAGACGGCAGCCCGATCCCCGACACCCGCCATGCGGACATGCTGTTCCGGACTGCGCTCCCTGTTGCCGCGCCCCCCTGTACCCTTGTCCGAAAGCCGCTCTGAGTCTTCCGGATTCAAATCATGAATCATGGGCTTGCGCAGACCGCATTCTCATGTTACAATTTCTGTCCGGCAGCCGCGCTGCCGCCCCGTTATTCCGTAACCGGTATTCCGTTCAAACATGCCAGGGGAACAAACGAACATTATGAGAAAAATTGACCTGCATATGCATACAACCGTTTCCGACGGCAGTGATACGCCGGAGGAAATTTTCGCCCGCGTAAAGGAGGCCGGTATCCGCTGTTTCGCTGTAACTGACCATGATGCGATCCGGGGCTGCCAGGTGATCCTGGGTCTGCTGCAGAAGGGGGATCCGGACTTTCTCTGCGGAGCGGAGTTTTCAACCCGCGATGAAAACGGAAGCTACCATATTCTCGGGTATCATTATGACCCGGAGTCGGAAAGCATCCGGAATCTTGTGGAATACGGCCACAGCCTCCGGATGAGAAAAGTGACCGCACGGCTGGACTTCATTAAAAAAGAATTCGGCTTTGATTTTCCGGAAGAGGAAATCAGCACTCTTCTTGCCATGGACAATCCGGGCAAACCGCACATCGGAAACCTGATGATCCGGCACGGATATGCCCGCAACATGGAGGAAGCCCTTAAAAAGTATCTCAACAAGCTCCACTTCCGGAATGCGTCCGTACGCCCGGAAGAGGCCATTGCCGGTATTCTCGGCGCCGGCGGCATTCCGGTTCTGGCGCACGGCTTTTTCGGCAGCGGGGATCAGCTGATTCTCGGTGACGAAATGGACGCGCGTCTCCGCCGCCTGATGGACTTCGGCCTGCAGGGCGTGGAGGCCTTCTATTCCGGCTTTACGGCAAAACTCTCCGGTGAGATGCTGGAATTTGCGGCGCGCTACAGCCTTTATGTCACGGCGGGCAGCGATTACCACGGGTCAAACAAGCTGGTTGTTCTGGGCGATACCGGCATGGAGGACGGAACGCCGGTCCCCGCCGGGATGACGCGGTTCTTTGACGCTGTGGAAATCCCGCTCTGAGGCAGGGGAAAAGAACACAGAGAGACCCGGGGCTCCCTGAATCGGGAACCCCGGGTCTCTCTGTTCCGGCTTTTTACAGCCCCTGTTATTTGTTTTATTCCGCGGTCATCGTCTGCGATGCCGCGCCCTCACTCAGGGCGGCAATATCCAGATCCCGGAATTCGGTGATGCGGGCATTGCCGGACAGATCTTCATAGACGGTTGCGAGGGTGTAGTAGGGCTCCGCACCCGGCGCCACGGCTTCTGCCCGGCAGAGCACACAGTAGTTTGTGCCGGATACAACCTGGCTGCCCAGCACGGTAACCGGGGTATAATTCACGCCGAGGAGGCCTTCCGCAGCCTTCTCAAAGGCGGCAAGGCCGGCATCCTGATCCTCAACTGCAGACCAGCCGCCCATCAGCACCTCAGCTGCGCCTGCGTTTTCATTGACTTCCCCGCCCGGCGTCAGGCTGACGATGTTCCGGATTTCGGCATTGCCCTGCAGGTTTTCGTAGACATATACCAGCGCATAATAGGGCTGCGCATTGGGATAGACCACCTGCGCCCTGCAGAAGACGGCATAGTTGGTGCCGGAAACCAGCTGGGTCGCAAGGCATGCGAGCGGCTCGTAGTTTACCCCGACAAAACCATCCATTGCCTTTTCAAAGGCGGCGCCTGCTTCTTCGCTCATCCGCGGCGCGTCTGTGGGTGCCCAGCCGCCCAGCATGCCGGTCGCCGTTTTGCCGCCGGCTGCCGTTCCGTCCGGCGCTGCGCCAACGGCCGCGTAGTACCATTCCTGCATCACTTCACTGGCTTTGGTTTCGCCGTCGTCAAACGCAGCGCGGTACAGGGCTTCATAGTCTCCCTCTTCATGCACTTCACGGACATAGTTTTCTTTTCCTTCCATCCTGAAGAAGTCAAAGCGCACGCCGTCCTCCGGGAAGCTCAGCACCACATATTCTCCGTCCGGCGCTTCTTCGTCCGTGTATTCATAGTGCACACCGTTCATCATCCGCTCCACAAAACAGGCGGCGTCAAACTCTCCGGCTTTCGGCTCCACCGGGCCGTACTCGGTGGTGCTGAGAGAATAGCGGACCCCCGGCATGTAGGCAATGCGGGCCATGTAAAGATTCACCGAAGAAGCGTCCACGGGGTGCTCCATCAACTGCGGGTTCTCCTCCAGAAAGCTCGCCCTCACCTTGCCCCAGGCCCATTCATTCAGCTCGGTCCAGATTTCCTGGTCGGCGGCCATGGCTTCGTTGTCGGCACGGAAGTAGCGCACATCGGTAGGATGGTAATACACATAGTAATCGCCGTATGCGTCCACGGCAAAGATTTCCGATCCGGAGAGGTCGGTATACAGCAGCATATTCTGCATGGTGCCTTCATCGACCTTCCCTATGCTGAAGAGCCAGCCCGGTCCTTCCGCATCCGTGCCCTGAGCCTTTGCCGCTTCCACGGAGGCCTTTTCCGTTACCCGGAACAGCACCCCGTCCTCACTGCCTTCCGGCACATCGGTCTGCAGCAGCATATCATACTCCAGCGGAATCATGAGCTTCAGCCCGTTGTTTTCATACAGCTGCCCGGCTTCGCCGCCCGGCCGCAGCGCAAGGTTGTCAACGGTGACGCTGTCTCCGGATACAGCCACCGTTGTCCCGCCGCCTGATCCGCAGGCTGAGAGCAACAGCGCCATCGCCAGTACCAGCAGCATACCGATCCTGATGCCTCCGTTCCCGGTTTTTCTGTTTTTCATATCCATGATTGTCCTTTCATTCCTTACAACCCTGCAACTGCCAAGGGTTTCCTGTGGCACCGGCAGCATCCGCTGCCGGATCCGTGCGGCAGGGGATCTTTCTCCCGGATTGTAGCACAGTCTGCCCCGCTCTTCAAGCGGCTGACCGTGTGTTTAAGGAAGCTTAAGGAATCCGCCGCAGACAAAAGCAGCCTGCTCAGGAGAGCAGGCTGCCGGTTCCATTCGGAATCTCAGTTGCCGTTATGCCAGCGCCGCACCCAGTGCCTTGCAGGCGTCCAGGGTATCGTCTTCAGGAGCTTCGTTGCAGATGACGCTGTCGCATACCAGCACAGCGCCGACCGCTTTGCAGTCCTCCTCCCAGTTGCGCATCCATTCGCCGTCTCCCCATCCGTAGGAGCCGAACAGCGCAACGTTCTTGCCGGAGAGCGCAGCTTTTACGCTGTCGAACATCGGCTCAAATTCGCTGTCCTCCAGCTGCTCGCTGCCCATGGCGGGGCAGCCGAATGCAATGGCATCATACTTTACAACATCGCCGGCACTGAAATCCGATGCAGTAATCAGCTCTGCGCCGACACCTGCGCCGGCCTTTACCGCTCTGGCCATGGCCTCGGTATTGCCGGTCCCGCTCCAGTAAACAACTGCTACTTTGCTCATATCTTGTTCCTTCTTTCTTCTTCATTCAAATTGCTACCGCGAGATCTGTCAGCCGGCAGCCGGCCTTCAGGCTTCTGCAGTAGGAATCTGTGCACTTTTTATAGCGGCTGAAGGTACGGCGCGCGTTTTCCTCATCGCCGTATACCTTCCAGTAACCGATGAATTTATAGTTCTGAGCATGATTGCGGATAAAACCACAGACATCTTCAGGCGGGTAGCTGAGGAAAAGACCGACCTCATGGGGAAAATCATCACACTTCTGCATCCGTTTCATCAGATGCCGCACACACTGCTCGCAGCACATCCCGTCATATCCCGCATCATGCAGAATCTGCTGCGCCTGCAGGTTGTTCATGTCCCGCTTCAGCGCCGCGGGACGGAAAACATACAGCAGCGCCTTTCCGTTATGATAGCGCAGCGGCAGAATCCGCAGCCCCCTTGGCGCAAGCTCCCGGTTCAGGCGCCGGATATCCTGCCGTAATTCCTCCTGCGAGGCGTATTCACAGGTAAACATGCTGCCTGTTTTAATCCCCGCCAGCGTGGGCGCGCAGCAGCGTACAAACAGCTCTTCCGACATGTCAGACCGCGTGTTTTTCCAGCACGCTGCGCAGGGCGGAAAGCGAACTGCTTCCGCAGTGCTCGATGACGGTATTGTGGCCTTTCAGCTCGCTCATGGCGCCGCGGAGCATCTTGTGGGACATGGTGTCGGTGAAGAAGATCATCAGATCCGGGTCACCCAGCTTGTCCTTCAGTCCGCCGCGCGGCTTGGTGAAGACCTTCGCCTGACACTTGTAGTCTTCACACAGATCCTTGTACCGGCGTTCCATGCGTTCGTTCCCGCCGACAATCACGATACTCACTGCTTCACCCCCGCTTTTCTGATTAGAGTTATCTAACTCATGGGTTTTAAAGCAGGCTCCCGTCCGGAGCCGAATAAAGTTTGTTTAGTCTAACTGTAAACACACTTTATCACAGAAATTCCTATCTGTCAACAGGGAATTCATAAAAATTCAAATTTTTTAATGAACCGGTTCCCCCTTTATCTTTTCCTTGCTTCAGGGGCATTTCTGTCATATAATGAGAAAAATTGGTATCCGTTAACGGAACTGTTTGGAGGCGAAACTTATGGCTGAAATTAAAAGAATCGGCGTGCTGACCAGCGGCGGGGACGCGCCCGGCATGAATGCCGCCGTACGCGCGGTGGTCCGCACCGCTTTATCCCTCGGCATCGAGTGCGTCGGGATCCGGCGCGGCTGGCAGGGCCTGATTACCGGCGATTTTGTCCGGCTTACCAGCGCCAGTGTTGGGCACATTCTTTCCCGTGGCGGAACCATCCTCTTTACCGCCCGCAGTGAGGATTTTATGACCAAAAAGGGCCGCGCCCGTGCGGTTGCCACCTGTAAAATGCTGGGGCTGGACGGCATTGTTGCCATCGGCGGTGACGGCACCTTCCGCGGTGCGCTGGAGCTTTACCGCCTGGGGGTGCCGGTTGTGGGCGTCCCCGCCACCATTGACAACGATGTTGGCTGTACCAATTACACCATCGGCTTCGACTCTGCCTGCAACACCGCTATCGACTGTATTGACAAGCTGCGGGACACCATGCAGTCACATGAGCGCTGCTCCGTCGTAGAGGTTATGGGCCGCAACGCCGGCTTCCTTGCCCTGTATGTGGGCATTGCTGTCGGCGCCACCGCCGTGCTGGTGCCGGAACACCAGGTGGACTTTGAGACGGACGTTGTGGAGCGGATCCGCGCCTCCCGCCTCGCCGGAAACACCCACTTCATGATCGTGGTGGCGGAAGGCGCCGGCAATGCGATGGACATCGGCAAACAGATTCACGAATCTCTCGGCATTGAACCGCGCATTACGGTTCTGGGACACATTCAGCGCGGAGGCGCTCCCACCGCCCGTGACCGTGAAACGGCAACCCGCATGGGCTATCACGCTGTGACCGCGCTGGCCAGAGGCGATGAAAGCTGCATCATTGCCACCCAGGAGGGCGGCATTGTGGAGATTCCCATTGAAGAAGCGCTCTCCCGCAAAAAGTCCCTGCAGATGGACCGTTACAAAATCATGGAAACCATGCAGTATACCGGCGGCCCTTCTGCGGAAAACTGAGTTTTCATCCTGAATCACGTAAAACCCGGACTTCCTCCCGCTTGGGGACGGATGTCCGGGTTTTCTGTTATCAGGCTCGCTCCGAAGTCCGGCTGTCCGGCATTTCGAGTTCTCCGCTGCGCATCACGGACACGGTGCCGGTCAGCAGGCATTTTCCGCCGGGGACCGCCGAAACCTGAAGCGTTCCACCGGGCTGACGCAGGGCAAGGTTCACCGCGCCGCCGGTTCTTTCCGCCGTCCACACGGCCGCCGCCGCGCTGCCGCTGGCGCAGGAGGACTCCCAGAACATGGTGTCTGCCGCAGGCACATAGACCAGCGGCCTGAGAATCCCTTCTTCCGCGTTCAGAAACATCAGGCCAAGCGCATCCGCTGAGAGTTCCCTGCAGAACCTGCGTGCCAGCGCTTCCGCATCCGCGGGGCCAACGCCGCCTGTATCCCCCGCTTCCAGCACAACATGCGCTATCCCAGGGAAGCGCACAACCGGGAACTCCCTGCCGGGCAGCAGGCGCAGCATTCCTGCCGAAGCCGGCTTCGGCATGGTCACCGTGCCACGGAAGCCGCCGTCTTCCGTCTTCTTCAGCGTTACCGGAACCGGGGCATCCGCCCCGCTGACATGCAGCGTAAGGCTGCCTTCCCGCCGTCCCCTGCGTTCCAGAAACAGCATTGCGGCGCTCAGCGTGGCATTGCCGCAGAACTCTCCGCCCGCCATCCTGAGCCTGACATCACAGCCGCCCTCCGTATCGGGAAAGCGGACGAAGCCGACCTGCTCGGTTTCGGGTTCCCGTTCCATCAGCCTCCGGGCGATTGCAGGCTGCTCCTCCGCCGGGACGGGCGCCTCGGCCAGAAGGGTGATGTTCCCTGTCGGATTGCAAAGCGTATAAGGGATTGTCTGTAACGGCCGGGTCATTGCTGATAGTTCCTCAGGAACTGTTTTGTCCGCTCCTGCGTCGGGCTGCCGAACACTTCCTCCGGGTCGCCCTGTTCAACGATGACGCCGCCGTCCATAAAGATGACGTGATTGCTGACCGCACGGGCAAAAGGCATCTCATGCGTGACCACCACCATGGTCATCTTGTCTTCCGCCAGCTGGCGGATAACCTTCAGCACCTCACCGGTGAGCTCCGGGTCCAGGGCGCTGGTCGGTTCATCGAAAAAGAGAACTTCGGGGTTCAGCGCCAGAGCCCGGGCGATGGCGACGCGCTGCTGCTGCCCGCCGGAGAGCTGGTACGGATAGGCATTTTCCCTGCCCTCCAGGCCGATCTTCTTCAGAAGGCTGTGGGCCCGCTCGTCCACTTCCTCTTTGTTTTCGCCGTGCAGAATCGGCGCCTCTGACACGTTCCTCAGAACCGAATAGTGCGGAAAGAGATTGAAATTCTGGAATACCAGGCCGAATTTCCTCCGGAAACGGTTCAGTTCCGCTTTGGATGCATAGGCGCCGTCATGCATGGCATACTGCCCGTCATACAGAATGTTCCCGCCGTCTGCCCGCTCCAGAAAGCAGGCGCAGCGAAGCAGCGTGGATTTTCCGGATCCGCTTGGGCCTATGATGGAAATCACGTTCCCGCGGTCAACGGAGAGGGAAATATCCTTCAGGACGGAAAGCGTGCCGAAAGACTTCTGGAGACTCTCAATCCTCAGAATGCTGGGAAGAACCGCACCGGTTGTCGTATTCTGATCTGCCATTTCCTCTCCCCCTCTCAACGGTAGTAATCCAGCCGCTTCTCAATCCGGCCCATGACGTAGTCCACAATCACGTTGAAGATGTAATAGAACGCGCCGGCCACCAGGAAGGGCACAAAGCTGGTCTGGGAGTTTGCGATCTGCTTGCCGATGGTGAACATCTCCTGGTAGGAGACCGTAAAGGCCATGGAGGTGTCCTTGACCAGGGTTACCACTTCGTTTGTCACGCTGGGCATGATGCGCTTGATGACCTGCGGCAGGATGATGCGCATAAAGGTCTGGAATTTGGAATAGCCCAGAACCTCCGCGGCCTCATACTGCCCGACGGGAATGGATTCAATTCCCCCGCGGTAGATCTCGGCGAAGTAGGCCGCGTAGTTGATGGAGAAGGCGATCACCACCGGGATCAGCTTGT